>JABEUN010000021.1 GCA_013044385.1 Acidimicrobiaceae bacterium | reverse complement strand
GGAAAAAACGGTGCTGGTAAGTCGACCCTTTTGTACATTCTCGCGGGGCTTACTAAGGCAGATTCCGGAGAGATCCAAATAAATGGATCGCCACCATCTCAGGATCAAGCGTGGCTATCCCAAGTCGGCTTCGTCGATCAGGAGGTTTCATTGCCGACGGGGCTATCCGTAAAGAAGCTCTCCAAGCTGGGGCGAGACCTCAACTCCACGTGGAATGAAGAGATGCTCCTCCAAAGGTCTGATCAGCTTGAGATTCCATTGGATCGTCACGTCAATCGACTGTCTGGAGGACAGAAACAGGTCGTAGCCGTCCTAATGGCTCTCGCAAAAGAGCCCTCTGTACTCCTCTTCGATGAGCCACTTGCCTCGCTGGACCCAATAAACCGAAGAGCATTGCTCGGCATCCTTCTTTCGCACGCCTATGACTCGGCGGCCACGATCCTGCTCTCCTCTCACCTGATCGGAGATCTGGAACGGGCATGTGACCACATAGTACTTTTATCTAAGGGTTCCGTAGCGCTTTCGCAGGCAACCGAGGAACTCCTAGCTACTCATTTTTGGGCGACAAACTCAAAAGAGAACCGAAACCTGATCAATCGCCTTGTTGATTCTCCGTCGGAGTACCTGATCGAAATGGACACACGGCTTTTGATCTGTTCTGCCAATGAATCACTGCGCTATCAACTCGACTCAAAGCCAGCCGGCCTAGAGGAGATCGTGATCGCGAGGATGACTGGTAAAAGGGTCTTCCCCGAGGCCATCAAGGCAAGGGGGTAATAAATGAGCACCTCGGCTTCGACCACTAGAGCACCGTCGCTAATTAGATTGTCGTTTAGATATTCGACCTACCACCGCCGCTTAGCGATCTACATGGCTGGGTTGGCGCTTGTTGAGACCATTTGGTTCGCCTTTGCCGGTTACATGCTCCGAAACGTGCCGACGGTAGCAAACGGATCCTCAAGCTATGCGATACTTCATAAGTGCGTAGCAACCACCTGCTCAGGTGCGAGCCTGCCCCCCGCCTACGCAGTTCCGATTTCGAATCTGTTGATCTATCTCCTTCCAGCAGTATGTGCTTTAGTGTTCGTCGGCCCTAGTCTCGCTAGGGAGTTTGATACAAAAAGCGTCCGTTTTTCTTGGACTCAAGGCATAACTCGAAACCAATGGCTTGCTTCCAGATTATTGCCGGGTCTAATTGGTGCTCTGCTGATATCGATAGTTGGAGAAGTCGCAGCCTTGAGATGGGTCTTTCCGCACAACTTTCCTTTCGACTACAACCCATGGGGAATGTTTCCATTTCGCGGCGCTACCGCGGTCGGCATAGCTGTTTTGTTGGTCGCATTTTCAGTGCTCTGTTCGATTCTTTTGAAGCGGCCATTATTCGTTGTCTTGGTGACGGCTCTTGCCTATGGAGCCATAGCCTACGGAGTCTCTGCTACCGAGCCGAGACTTCTCGCTCCGAATTCGACAATCGCCACCAGCAACTGGGGTATCCAAGTAAACCCGGTTCAGCAATATCCGCAGGGCGCACAGCTAGTCGCAGCAACAATCGTTACCAAAAACGGTGCCCCGATACCAAACTCATACGTCAATCATGCAATCGATGGCTGTTCAACCCGTGCTTCGCTCGTCCTGAACAAATCGCCCACGACTAACTCCACCAGCGCAATTGGTCCCGCCACCTTCAATCAGCAAGTCTTCAGCAAATGCGTAGCCGCCTACGACTTCTATAACAAGTTCAGCTACCAGCCAATTTCCCGCTTCTGGGAACTTCAATGGATCTACGCTGCGACAACAGGAGCGGCTGGGCTCGTCCTCATTGGGTTGTCTTTCTGGCTGGTAAAAAGGGTTGAGCCATGATTTGGGCAATAGCTCTGCTAGAGGAATCGTAGCGCCGTCTGGGAAACGAGTCACCGCCAAGTTTCAACCATGTGGGCTGCTTGTACCTTGAACTCCAGGGTGAAGTTCGTTTTGCTGATTCCCACGGCAACTTCCATTGAACCAGCATTGTACGTTGGTAATCAGAGTGTCCGCCTTTTCTGGTTAGGCTCAGTTTGGGTTCAAGGGGTGAGCACGTCAACTAGGTGCGCTATCAACGCGCGCGTTTCGAAACTGCGACAATCCGAGCGTGGTTGCCACAACGAGAAACCCTCCCGAAGCAATCCAGAGCATGGGCCGGTACCCGATAGTGTCGCCGAGAAAGCCACCCGCTGGCGCACCAATCACGAGCATCGCTCGGTTTAGCGAACGCCTCGTAGCGTTCATCCGGCCCTGAAGGGCATCAGGTGTCACTGCTTGCCAATAACTCATCTCGTTTGCGTTTTCTGCACCCATCGACGTGCCAAGCAGCAACTCGCCCGCGCCTAGCATGACCCAGCCTGACCAGTGATCATGGCTGAGGGCCATGATCGCCCATGAGACCGCCGTCGTCACGCGACAGGTTACGACGACCCGACCGCAACCGAAGCGCGCGCCAAGTCGTGTTGCAGCGAGGCTTCCCACCAACGCTCCGATGCCACCCACAGACAGTGCCACACCATAGCCGAAGGCACTTAGACCGAGGGTCCGCAAGACGAAGAGGGGTAGAACCGTGCTGGCTACCGCGTAGCAGAGAAACCAGCCGTGGGTGCTCAGCGCGAGCGGTCGGAGAGTGGGGTGCTTGTAGACCCATCGCAGACCTTCTTGCGCCTCACGCCGTACTCCACGTAGGGATGTCGGTAGGCGCGGAGGTTCGGATACCGGAATGCGCAGGAGCAGGAGGCCGGATGCGACGTAACTTGCAGCGTCGAAGAGCACGGCCCATGGCGCGGTAAGTAGTGAAACCAACCCACCTCCGGTAGCCGGTCCGGACGTCTGTGCGACCGCTTGACTTTGGTCAATTCGAGCGTTGGCGATGGTCAACAGATTTGCTGGAACCAGGCGCGGCAGAAAGGATTGAGAGGCGGCGTCGTTAATTAGCGACATCAGTCCGAATGCCGCCATGAACAACATCAAGATCACCATCGAAAGATGGTGAATCAATGCGAGTACCGGTACTGCGACAAGGAGAACCCCTCGAACCAGATCCGTGATGATGAGCAGCGGGCGACGACGGGAACGGTCGACCAGAACGCCAGCCACCAAGCCGAACAAAAGATAAGGAAGCCAGCGAGCTGCACTTACGAGTCCCACGCCAGCGGCGCCTTCGTGGAGTGTGAACACCACAATGACCTGAATGGCGATCGTGCTGACGTAGGTTCCGAAGTCCGAGAGGCTGGAGGCCATCCAGAAGCGCAGAAAGCCCGGGCAGTCCCGCAGGCGTGTCCTACGTTCTTTCGCGTCCATGGCGCCTCAATTCTATTTGTTGAGAGTTCACCTGCGCACTGTTCGGTGGTCGTGTCCATATCTTTGGTACTGGCGACAGTTGCCGCCAGTACATCCAACGGAAGTTGCGTATCTCGAGCGACACGTTCCACTCCATAATTCGGCCGCTTGCTACCGCTCCTTCCCCGATAATCATCGACCACAGTGAATCTGTGTGTCACTGATGGAGCCGAGGGCCATTCCTCCGTTTTCGTAAAACTTGTAGTAGACGTGTGTCCTGCCGGGAACTAGGTATGGACCAAAGTTTGACGGCACACCTGGAATCGGGACCTTACACCACCTGTCGTTGGCCCCCAAGAGATAGACCCCACCTTTTGACGATGCTGACAGCAGCGATCCGTTTGGAAGCACTGTCTCTGCTTCCTCCTGTGAAATCCCTGGTGATGAGCCGGGTAGGGTCGGTATTCCGGACACGACTTCCCAGTGTGCACCCCCATCACTCGACTTCCTAAGCGGGTAGGAAGATGAAGTTGATAGCAGATATTCGTCTTTCCCAGATGTGAAGAGTTCGGTCTCGAAGCATGCGTTGACTGGGTTGGGCCACGGTACTTGTCGTAGTTGGCCCTCCACGGTCGGCCTGTAGAAGATCTGCTGCGTACTACCGTTCATTGCGCAGTTTCCGAAGCTGAGGCCGCCATAGGTGATGCAGGGGCCGGATTTTGGACAGTCCATTGGGCCGGTTGTCCAGGTCATTCCGTTGGGTGTGGTCTCGGCAATCGGCTCGAGGGAGTTTGAAATGAAAAGGGCGGTGAGTGCACGAGTACCCTGTGCAAAACCGATGAAACTAGATTGCTGCAAGCCTGCTGGCACCGGTATGGGCGTCCAGGACTGGCCGATATCTTTGCTGACGAAGGGTCGGAGTGTATAAGGCGGTCCCGATGAGTAGTTTGTCGGAGAGATGAAAGCGGCTCCGAGTACAGGGTTGTTTGCTGCGCCGACAGAGTCGACGATCGTTACGCAGCCCGGCGATGGGAAAGGGGAATTGCCGAGGGCTTGATTGACTGATGAGACGGAGATCGTTGTATTCACACCGTTGCGAGTTTCGACGATTCCGTTCCCGACACAGGTGAAGACCAAACCGAAAAGGTTTGAGTTGACGGCGATGTCAGAGAGTCCGCCCAATTGAATATTTTTCGGCGCAACGATGGGGTGACTTATGATTGATGTGGCTGGGATGATGGATACCTCGGTAGCTCCAAGATCCACGAAGGTGGCCTGTCCCGCCAACTTTGCGGAGGTGACGAGGTGATAAGTCGGTAATGGCTTTGGGTCCAGCGTGAATTGGAACACGAAGGCCTGACTTGAACCGATGATGTCGAGCAAAGGTACGGAGCCGGTAACCTTCACGACCTGACCTGGAAAGACGAACGGACTCTTCAGGTGCAGCTGGTCGGTAAAAGGTGGCGGCGTGTGTGTCACGTGAAAGACGGTAGACCCTTCGGAAGTTCCGAGTCCGCATCCTCTGAAGAGTTCGAGGCACTGTGTGGAGATTCGGTAATATCCGACATTTGGGTAGGTTAGGTGGTCAGTGGCGCCATCAATCCAAGGTCCCGCAGGCGTGACGATGCTTGCGCTAAAGGTATGCTTGCCGGTCCAAGTGATGCTTACGCCGTCGTATTGGAGGCCGTTTACGCAACCTGCCCAGCAGAAGTTGGCAACAGGAGGTAGGGGATTGAGTGTGGCGGCGACGACGCCATGTAGCAGCACTTTCGATCCTGCCGGACCGTTAGGTGGGCTCAGAGACAACGTTACAGCCGGTCCGGAGTTGCCTTGAGCATTCGAAGTGGGAAATCCCGAATCTTTGGCCAAGGTACCCCTTTGAAGGAGAACCTGGTTGACTGCCAGCCAGTAGTTACCTGGCTGGAGATTGGGGATTCGGTAACACGCCGATATCGATCCACTCATTGACTGCGGTATCCCTTCAAAGGTGCATCCCGCCTCATGAAATGAGGTATCGACCGTGAGCGGGTTGGGTCTAGGTTGCGATCTTTGGAGGTAACCAGGGAGTTGCGAGGTTGTCTGCGGCGTCTGCGCTGTGGCTGCCGGGGTGCCATTCCCACAGGCGGAGGCCAGTACCGAAAGGGCTATGAGCAGGATAGTTCTCGGGATTGTGCGCCCACTGTGTTGAGTAGTAGTGAAGAAGTTAATCACCTCAATCGACTCTCAAATCTTCCTTCGATGCTAGCTGCAAGTACGGCTGGGCTCGATTGGTGCTGTGGCAGCTTTTAGGTTCGGATCTTTCCAGTCCCTACGGCTGTCTCGTCTGTTATCTGAGTAACACGACTGGTGAAGGCGGCTGAGGATGCAGACAGGCACGTGAGATTCGATGTGAAAAAGTTGCTAGCGGTCAACACGCATTCTCAACCAGTCTCCAACCGTGTTGTCTTCGTCTCATGGGACCGGCGTGGAGGTCCAAGTTGTGCCGCCATCGGAGGTGGTCCAGATCTGATTTGTATTGCCGAACTCTACCCGACCCGTTTCGGTATCCTCGAAACCGAGCCAGGGTGTAGGGTCCGAGCCATTTATGGCTGGACCGTCGAATGTTAGGGTGTTTTTCCAGGTTGCCCCACCGTCCACCGATGTGTAGACGGCGCTAGGGCCACTTGGGTTGCTGTCTGCAATAACCACCGTTCCAGGCGCTGGAAGCGCAAGGCTCAGGTTCCCTGGTGGTAGTGGCGGGAGCTTGATCGGAGGAGAGAAGGAGTTGCCTGCGAATTGTGATAGACGCAGTGAGGCTGGGGTGAAACCCTGGCGTGCATAGCAGATAACACCGAATGCCGACCCAGGTCCGGCCGCATAGACCGCCGCATCCTGTTCTGCTGAGCCGGTTCCCCCACATGGATCGTTGAAGTTAACCCAAGTGGATGCCCCACCGCCATCCGATCTGGCAAATACCGTATGTGCGTTGGATGATCCTCCGGCAGTATGGCCCGGGAATGCGATATAGATGTTCTTGGGGTTTGCAGCCATGATCTGAGCACCGAAAAATCCCGAATTAGCCCCGAGTGCTGTCGTTGTCCAGCTCGGGCTTCCCGGAGAGGACACCTGCAACTCCGCCGGCCCAGGTAGTCCAACGGTTATCATTCTGAAGACGGTTCCAGCAATCGGCTCGAGGTCGATGATCCATGGAGCAGTCTGTTTTGTCCACGTGGTCCCCCCATCTGTCGTGACATAGAGCTGGTTTGCGCCGACTCCCCAGATATATCCATCGCTGGAGTTGGCGAACCGGATATGGGTGTAGGAGTTGACTGGGGCGGGGCTTGTAGCCTGCGACCACGACTTACCGCCATTGGTAGTGCTGAAGATCGTGCCGCAGCTGCCGCTAGGACACGCGACTGTGCCGATGGCCCAGCCAGTTAGGTAACTGATCCAAGTCAGGTCCCTGATAGTCGTAGTCGTCTGGAGCAAAGTCGTAGGGGTTGTGGTCGTTGTGGTACTCGGTATTGTCGTGCTCGTCGTGATTGGCGCTTGCTTCGCCGGGGCGCCACCACAGGCTGCAAGTAGAAGTGCCGCAGTAAGAGTGAACGGACCAAGCTTGGTCATCGATGCCCTATGCATGTGCCTCCAGATCATTGATCAACCAGATAAAGTTCAGGGTCGATCAAATCCCTCCTTACGCTATCCCAGTGACGCCTAAGCTGCGCAGCTGCGACCGCATAATTCTCGTACATAAGCATGATTGGTAAATCTGTACCGATTGGCCCCTGTATCGACTTTGGTCTGCTGCCGGAGATCCAGATGCCGTGGAGACCCTGAGACATACCGGTAGGGCGGCTGGGCTATCTGGCCGAACGCTCCACGTAGTCACATAGTTCCCTCAGGCCCGCGACGCTCTGCCCGCCGAGAAGTACGTCGCAGTAGGGCAGTGCAGCACTCATGCCACCAGTCAGTGGTTGGTAGCCCTTAGCCGCACTCCTCGGGTTCACCCAGATGATCCGGTTGGCAAGCAGCGACAGCCGTCGCATCTGCTCGCCAAGTCGTTCGGGGTCGCCGCACTCCCAACCGTCTGATGCAATCACGATTACAGCACCTCTGGCCATGCCGCGTCTTCCGTACTCTTCGATAAATCCCCGCAACGCGTCAGCTATCCTTGTGCCGCCGAATCGGTCCTTGGCCACCTCCGATGCTCTGGTTATCGCATCGTCGATCCGGTTGGTTCCAAGTTCGTTTGTGATCCGGCTTAGCCGTGTGGCAAAAACGAAGGACTCGCTATCGATAGCCTTTGAGAGGCAGTGCATGAAGTGCACGTAGAGCTGGGCGAAGGGCTCCATTGAGCCGGATATATCTACTATCACGACCACCCGTCGCTGCGTTCTGCTATGGCCGCTCGTGATCAGTTTGACCGGATCACCCCCGGTCCTAACCGCCTTTCGCACCGTCCGCTTCACATCTACGGAGGGTCTCATGCCATGACTCGAGCTCCTGCGGGTCAGGCGGGTCGGAGCTGACATTGCGAATGCAGACACAATCTCCTCTGCGGTCTTGCGTTCCTCGTCGTTCATCTCAGCCAGCGATCGCTGGGAGAAGGCTTCGTCTGTGGTTGCCATGGTCCGAAGACCAAATTGACCGAGGTCGGTCTGACCTTCTGAGTTTGAAGACGAGGGTGATGAAGCTGTGGAGGTTTTCGGCTCTTGGTGGCTGTGGCCCGATTCCTCGTCACCTTTTGGAAGCGAGTGGATTTCATTAGCCCCTTCAACCTGAACTTCGCCCGTGACAGATCTCTTTAGTGAGTCGCTTCCGAAGACCGAGAGGAAGACCGAATCGAATACCGGCAGTTCTTCTATGTCCCCTAGCAACGCGATCCTGACGCACCAATAGAGTTCGGCCACGGAGGCTGGTCCGATAAGTGAGACAGCATTCACCATTCGGGCTGTTCGGTCGACGGATACAGAGATACCCGCCTCCCTGAGTCGACTGGCGAATCCGGCCGCAACCAGTGCCAGATCGGGCTGGTTAGCCGAGTTCAACATCCTCGCTCCACGCCTCGCTGGCGAGTTCGAAGTCCTCGCGGTACTTGATGAGCGAGCCGAGCGCCGCGTCGGAGTTCAGGCCGACCAAAGAGTCGACGCCGAGCAGTATCAGGGCCTTGACCCAGTCGATCGTCTCGGCCATGCCCGGGGGTTTCTGCAGGTGAGAGACGGTTCGAATCCGATTTACTGCGCGAGCCGCCTGTATCAGTAGTGATGTAGAGGCCTCTGGAACTCGTCGTCTGAGTATCTCCACCGTGGTCTGAGTGTCGGGATAGGTGATCCAGTGGTAAATGCAGCGACGCTTCAGTGCATCGTGAAGATCCCGCGTCCGGTTGGAGGTGAGGATGACTACCGGTGGGACCTTGGAGCTAAAGGTTCCCAGTTCAGGGATGGTGATCGTGGATTCTCCGAGCATCTCGAGCAGGAACGCCTCGAACTCGTCGTCTGACCTGTCCACCTCGTCGACTAGCAGTACCGAAGGCATCGGTCCATTCTGTCGGAGCGCCTTGAGTAGCGGCCTTTCGATCAGGTAATCCTCGCCGAAGAGGTCGTGGTCCTCCAGGTGTCGCTTCTCAGCCTCAGCGAGTCTGATAGCAAGGAGCTGTTTGGGGTAGTTCCACTCGTAGACGGCCTCTGATATGTCGATCCCCTCGTAACACTGTAGGCGTATCAGCGGAGTTCCTAGAACTGATGCGAGAACCTTGGCAGCCTCCGTCTTTCCTACTCCGGGTTCGCCTTCGAGAAGCAGGGGTTGGTGGAGCCGCAAAGAACAAAAGAGTGCCGTCGCAAGTCCGGGAGATGTCAGATAGTCGTTCTTCTCCACTGCGAGTCGAAGCGTCTCGACGTCGGGGAATAGATCTGCAAGATCGGTCACCGATCTGATTTTAGATAACTATCTGGATTAGCGCTGAAGGCTATCCTGCAACCGCTTCCGCAGAAGTAGTAGAGCTCGTCACCTAGTTCAAGCTGGAGTGAACCCGGAGAGACTGCCACGTCCATCCCGCAGACCGGGTCTACGGCTATTGATAGGTCGACGCCTTTTGGTGCCTCCTGTTCGGCATTCGATTCAGTCTCTTTGGGCCGTGTCGAGATAGCCTCCGCGAGAATTGACAGGGCAACTTCGTGGGGAGTCTTGGCTCCGATGTTAAGACCCGCCGGTGAGTGAATCCTGGACCGGCCCGACTCGTCGATGCCAAGCGAATCAAGGACGGCGGAGGCCCTTTTTTCCGAAGCCACGAGTGCGATGTAGCGAACTCCCGCCTTAAGCGCCGCCCTTAGGGCGTCCTCCTCGTCCACTCCGTGGCTGGCAAGTACCACAGCATCGGCCGAATCAGATATAGCGCCGATGTCTGTAACGGCCGAAGCATCGAATCCGACGAAAGTTGCGAGGTCGGCGACCGCGTTGGCGATAGGTGCCCGCCCGAATACCAGCAGCTGCGGCAGTGGGATGGTGGGCTCAAGGAATATTTCCAGTGTCCCGCCTGACAGGCAAGGATTGGAGACGCTCACCTCCCCAGGGCGGGCAACATAGCTGTCCTCCGTCCCTGGTGAGATGAGTAGCGTCGTTGGTAGTTGGCGGTCAAGTGCCTTGAGGGACTCGACTCTAACGCTGGACTCTGCACAGGAGCCCCCAACAAAGCCTTCGATTGTTCCGTCTGCGAGTATCACTGCAGAGTCGCCCGGCTTGGCACTCGTTGGCTTCTCAGCCCGAATGACAGTGGCAAGAACGAACGGAACACGTTGACTTCTCAGGTCTGAAGCCCGCCTGAGCAGATCCAGTTTGCTCATTGGATCGCCATGTCCGTCCTCATGGGCCTTCCCTGCATGGCTCGCCAGACCTGAGCAGGTGTGAGCGGCATGTCGGCGTGCTTTACGCCGAAGGGTTTGAGTGCATCAAGGACAGCGTTGACCACAGCAGGAGGTGACCCGACCGTAGCTGACTCGCCGACACCTTTGAGCCCTAGTGGGTGGTGGGGTGACGGGGTGACGGTCTCTCCGGTCTCCCAAGATGGGCACTCGATCGATGTAGGCAGAAGATAGTCCATAAGGCTCCCACCCAAGCAGTTGCCGTCCTCATCGAACGCGATGCTCTCCATAAGGGCCATTCCGACACCGTCGGCGAGTCCTCCGTGGACCTGCCCTTCGACGATCATCGGATTGATTCTGGGACCGCAGTCGTCTACTGCGATGAATCTTCTCACCGTCACCTTTGCAGTGCCCGGGTCGACGTCGACCACGCAGATGTATGCTCCGAATGGGAAGGTCAGGTTGGGCGGATCGTAGACGCAGGAGGCGTCGAGATGTCCTTCTAGTCCTTCTGGAAGCTCAAGTGTCGCATGGGCAGCAAACGCGATCTCGGCAATGGTCTTGCCGGCAGAAGGGTCTCCCTTCACCTGCCACCTTCCGAGCTCCCACTCGAGGTCGTCCGGGGAGCATTCGAGCATTGCGGCTGCGATTAGCCTCGCTTTGTCGACGATCCGCTTTGAAGCCACTGCGGCTGCTGCACCAGACACTGGAGTGGAGCGCGAGCCATAGGTTCCTAAGCCGAACGGGGTGTTGTCCGTATCTCCGTGGACCACCTCCACGTCAGCTACCGGAATACCCGTCACTTCAGAGACGATCTGCGCGAACGTTGTCTCATGGCCCTGGCCCTGGGTCTGTACGCTGAGCCTAACTACCGCCTTGCCGGTCGGGTGTACCCTTACCTCACAGCCATCGGCCATCCCAAGTCCGAGGATGTCCATGTGCTTTTTTGGTCCAGCTCCAACGGTTTCGGTGAAGAAGGAGATACCGATTCCCATCAGCTCTCCTCTGGCCCGCTTTTCGGCCTGCTCCTTGCGGAGGTCCCAATAGCCGGCCATCTTCATGGCAAGTTCAAGTGCCCGCGGGTACTCTCCTGAGTCGTATTCCCATCCCGTGGGGGAGGTGTAGGGGAACTGTTCGGGACGGAGGAGGTTCTTCATTCTGAGGTCTGCAGGATCCATGTCCAGCTCCAAAGCGAGCCTGTCCACCATCCGCTCGACTACGTAGACGGCTTCAGTGACCCTGAAGGAGCAGGCATAGGCAACCCCGCCTGGCGCCTTGTTGGTGTAGACGCCCTTTACGGCACAGTACGCAGCCTCAAGGTCGTATGAACCCGAGAACACGTGGAAGAACCCGGCTGGGAACTTGGTTGGCTGGGCGGTGTTGTTGAAAGCGCCGTGATCTGCCAGCACATCGACCCGCAAGCCGAGTATCTTTCCATCTTTGGTCGCCGCGATCTTTCCGTGCATGTGATAGTCGCGCGCAAAAGAGGTGCTCATCAGATTCTCACTGCGGTCTTCGACCCACTTGACCGGCCGCTTGGTGAGTATTGAACCAACGACTGCAAGGACGTAACCAGGGTATATCCCGACCTTGTTCCCGAAGCCACCGCCGATATCAGGGCTGAAAACCCGTAGCTTGTGCTCAGGAAGTCCAGCTACAAGCGCATAGAGCGTGCGGTGCGCGTGAGGCGCCTGTGTCGTGCAGTAGATCGTCAACTTTCCAGAGATCGGGTCCATGTCGGCGACCGCTCCGCAGGTCTCCATGGGAGCGGGGTGAACGCGGGGATACAGCATGTCCTGCTCCACGATCACGTCGGCCTTCTTGAACACCGCTTCGGTTGCATCTTCATCGCCGGAGCCCCAGTCGAAGATGTAGTTGTCCTTTTTGCCTTCGATGTCGGTTCTAATGACGGCGGCATCTGGGTCAAGGGCGCGCTTGGCGTCGACCACCGGGGCAAGTACCTCGTACTCCACGTCGATCAACTCGAGCGCATCTCTGGCGGCGTACTTATCCTCAGCTACCACGAATGCAACTTCTTGGCCCTGGTATCGCACCTTGTCTGTGGCCAAGACAGCGATGACATCATGGGAGAGTGACGGTATCCAAGCGAGACTGAGTGTCTCCAGGAGGGCACCGGTAATCACCGCCTTTACCTTTGGGTGAGCCTCTGCCGCAGAAGTGTCAATCGAGACGATCTTGGCGTGTGCATAGGGACTCCTGAGCACTGCTCCGAAGAGCATTCCAGGAAGGACTATGTCGTCGACGTAGTTACCCTTACCCCTTACGAAGCGGGCATCCTCTTTTCTTATGACGCGTCCGAAGCCGACTCCGTCGGGCCTCTGCTGTAGATCGGTCACGCTCCGACCTCCTCTTTCATCGCTGCGCCATTTCCATTCGAGTTTTCTGCAGCCCACCGTATGGCTCTAACTATGTTCTCGTAACCCGTGCATCTACAGATCTGACCGGAGATCGCTTCTCTTATCTCGGTTTCTGACGGATCGGGATTGTGGTCAAGCAGCCACCGTGCTGTCAGCATCATGCCGGGCGTGCAGAATCCGCATTGAAGACCATGCATCTCGATGAACCCCTTCTGGACGGGATCGAGTTCGCCGTTGACCTCCAGACCCTCTACGGTCCGAATATCTCGACCTGATGCCATTGCGGCAAGTACGGTGCAAGACTTTACTGGGACACCATCCATCCACACAACGCAAGTGCCGCAGTTTGAGGTGTCACACCCCCAGTGTGTTCCAGTTAGCCTGAGGTTGTCCCTCAGGAAGTGGACGAGAAGTAGGCGGGGTTCAACCTCGCCACTTACTGCCTCGCCATTTACTGTCATCGATACCTGCAAAACTAAGCCCCTTCCGGAAGTGCTCTTGAAATTGATCTCTTGAGGGCTCGTGTTGTGAGCTCCTTTACTAGGTGCCTCTTGTAGTCCACTGGTCCACGCTGGTCCGCACTTGGGTTGCAGTGCTCTCCAGCCAGGCTGGCGGCGCGCTCCACCAACTCGTCTGAAGGTGCTGAGCCCACCAGAATCTGTTCGGCCTCGGGTGCAGAGTAGTGTTCTGCCCGAACGGCAGCGAGTCCGATGCCGGCCTCGACGATCAGTCCACCCTCGATCCGGACCATTGCGCCTACTGCTGCAATAGCCCAGTCCCCGAGTCTTCGCTCAACTTTTTCGTAGGCGCTTCCTGCGTTGGCTCTGAGATGCACTCTCACCTCGGTGAGGATCTCTTCGGGTCCGACCACGGTCGTATAAGGTCCGGTGTGGAATTCGGAGATAGGCACAGTCCTGCTGCTGCTCTTTCCTGAGATCACCACTGTTGCTTTTAGAGCGGCGAAGACGGCTGAGAGGTCCTCAGCTGGGTCGGCTTGGCAAAGGGATCCTCCGACGGTACCGCGGTTTCTCACGATCGGGTCGGCGATGACTGCTTCAGCCTCAGCAAAGATTGGATAGTACTCACCTGCCAACGGCGATGACATAAGGGTCGCATGTCGAACCATGGCGCCAATTCTGAGCTCACCGCCATCGATGCGAATGTAGTCCAGTTCCGTTAGGTCGTTGATATCTATAAGTACCTCTGGTCGAGCCAGTCTGATCTTCATCATCGGCAACAGGCTGTGTCCTCCTGCGATGACTCTTGACTCGGGACCGTAGCGTTCGAGAAGATCGAAAACTTCTGTCAACGACGTTGCTCGCTCGTATTCAACAGGCGCGGGCACTTGCATATTTAGTTTTACCCCCCATGTCCGCGCCAACGGTGCTGGCCCGAACATTGGCCACGCTACACCGGGTTGATTCCACTGTCAATCGTCTGCATGAGGGGTATCAGGTTCTCTTCAGCAGGGATGATGGTTTGGTATGAGGAAAGAGAACGTTGCGCTGCAATCGACTGCTACCGGATCTGATTATTGCTAAAACTCGCGTTAATATGGTGCAAAAATAACTGGGCCCGCGACAATTGTTAGCAATTCAGGTACACGTTGCTCTGGATGGGTGGGTTTAGGACAGTTGAATCGGCCGGTCTCGAGTCCTACTGAAAGGTTCTGTTCGGAGTTCGCTGTCTCGATCGGTTGTTTGATTATTGTCAGATCTCCCGAGATAGACCTCTGTTCAACCGTTTCGGACTGATAGAGGCCCTGGTTCGAGATCGATCTCCTCAGACTGTCTCTGGGCCACGGTGTGGGTCGCCCAATCTCTATGGAGCCTGTCTAGGTGAATGGAAGCTCAGTCAGGTTCCAACTTTGCTTGGATAGTTTGGATGTATGTGGTGGCAGGCCTTGAAGTTCCGAGCTAATTTTTTGGCTCCCACTTGGGCTGCAAGGCATTAGCTGAAGACGCCTACGGCTGACCCCAACTAGGCCCGAGGATCTCCATTTGAGGCTTGCCCACCTTCGCTCTTTGTGGGGCAAGCCGGTGTAGAGTGCAGATGTGAAGAGATACGTGGCTGGAATACTCGATGTTGTCTCACTATTGATCTTTGTTGCGGTCGGTAGGAAAGTGCACGGACACAGGCAGACCATCTCCGGATTCGCAAGTACCGCAGCACCTTTTCTTAGCGGGATGGTGATCGGTTGGTTGCTGGCCAGGGCTTGGAAAAGACCAGTTGAACTATTTCCGACAGCAGTCGTGGTTTGGATATCTACCGTTGTAATCGGCCAAGTATTGAGACTGATCGTAGGTCAAGGGAGCGCCATACCGTTCGTGTTGGTATCTCTGGGCTACTTTGCATTGACCCTGATAGGTTGGCGGCTCGTGTTTGACCTATTCAACAGGCGGTCTTCCCATTCAATTTGATTCTTGAATGTCGAATACCCAGATCGACCCTTTGGGTCGATCTGGCGCTCGCGAGGTTTTCGTCTTCCTTTCCACTTGCGATTTACCCGAATTTAGTCCTTTGTCATGCGGCCGAACCGGTTGCTGCGAAACCGGGCCGCGCTGGACAGACACCATTTATCGGTTCAGAAATACTGACCACCAACGCGGCTTTCGGTCCGGCTGTCGTTGTCGTCGTTGTGGACTTAGGGCCGAATCCGAATAGGGCGGATACGCATTCTCCCAAGGCTAGTGCACTAGGGGGGACAGCCTCCTGCTTGAAAAGAACAGTGCTCGCTGAGTAGGTGACACTGGTCTGGGCCGTGGCGTTCTGCACCTCAATTAGTCCCGAAGAGATGGATGCTACGACACCTACTGCAGATGGGGCCCCCCTTCCAGCGAACCCGCTAGCGACTCCTCCACCTGCTGCTGAACCGCCGAGCCCGCCGCCGCCAGGGCCCCTTCGAGTGAGGCACCCTCCTGAGGTGGGCTGAGTAAGGGTTATCGTGTTAGCCGCCACTACTCCTGTGGTATTCGTAGTGCCACGAACATTGATGCACTCACCCACAGTTATATCTGAGGCTGTCGCTGCCACCCGTTCGGTGAACTTGGTGTTTCCGTTGTACTGAACCGTAGTGGTTGTGGAGTTTGATCTGATCGTCATTGCCGATCCAGCGAGAGCGGTCAGTTGGCCGAAGACTCCGAAGCCCCGTCTCCGTTTCAAACCGGTGCCGCTAAGGGTTGTTCCACTGTTGCTGGATGAACCCGCCACTACTGTTGTCGGGGTCGATGACGATACCGCGGAAGTCGAACTACCACAGGCCGAAAGGATCAGTGCTGATCCTGCTATGAGGGTCGCCGTGGCGGCCCATCTCCTCCTATTGGGCTTTCCATTGGCATTCTGATCGAAATTGGCGGGAAACATCTGTCCTCCGATAGTCATGTTTTATTCACTCCTGAGTGCCTCTATAGGTGCCAAGGCGGCTGCCCGAGATGCGGGATAGACGCCGAAAATTAGGCCGATCGAGCCTGAGATGACCACCGACGCGATCATGACGGGCGCCGACAGTATGACGGTATTGCTTGAAAGATGTGTCACGAGCAGGGAGATGGTTACCCCGAGGGCTATCCCCAGCACCCCTCCAGATAGTCCAAGCAGCAGGGCCTCAGTTAGGAACTGGTCTCGGATTAGCGAAGGTGTGGCGCCGAGGGCCTTTCTGAGTCCGATCTCTTTTACCCTTTCAGCCACAGAGACCAGCATTATGTTCATGACACCTATGCCACCCACTATCAAAGAGACTGCCGCAATTCCTGCGAGCAGGAACGTGAGGGTCTTCGAGACGCTTGTCGCAGTCGTCAGTAGTTGAGTCTCTGTGGTAATGGTGAAGTCGGCAGCGGTGGGGTTAGTGATTCCGTGGGTCTGGAGTAGTAGGTTGTTTGCCTCCTGATATGCGGCATTAATCGAGGAGGAGTTCTTCGCTTGGAGCAGTATCTGACTTACCGAGGATGGATTTGAACCTCCCAACACTTGGGTCATCGCAGTAGAAATCGGGATGAACACCTGGTCATCTTCGTTTGCCGTCGCAGAAGATCCAGCTGAGGCCAATTCCCCTATCACTTGGAATGGAGTGTTTTGGATCGTTATCGTCTGTCCGACTGGATTGGCAGTACCGAAGAGTTGGGCTGCGACGACGGTCCCGATGTCGATGACGTCAGCATCGGTGGTCACGTCTTGCTGTGTAAAGAAACTACCGACAGCGATCTGTCTATCTCTTGCGGAGAGGTATCCAGTTGTAGTACCCACTACTGGTGCAGTCCAACTGTTCCCGTTTGCCTGTAGTACCGAGCCTGCCTGGACAATCGGTACGACACTTGAGATGTCTGGAGCGTCAATGTGATTTGCCAAAGCATTTGCGTCCTGGATCGTAAGTGTCGACGAGCTACCGAGGCCACGACTTACGCCGCCGGAGGATGTGCTGCCCGGCGTGACAATTAACAGGTTGCTACCTAGCGAGGAGATCGTCGCGTTGACCTTCTGTTGCGACCCTTGACCCAAGCCGACCGTGACGATCACCGCTGCGATACCGATGAGTATCCCAAGGACCGTGAGAACGGATCGAGACCGGTGTGAAACGATGGACTCCAGTGCAGATCTGAGTGTCTCTCGGAAATTCAATCTAACTCACCTGCAATCTTTGCAGCAACTGCGCTGCCATTGGTGGCCGATTTAACGTGCTCCTTCTTGATATCCGAAACGATCCGTCCGTCGCGCATCGAGACAATTCGGTCTGCGTATTCAGCGACATCTGGCTCGTGGGTGATAAGTACCACGGTGCGTCCGGTCTTTTGGAAGTCTGACAGCCAATCGAGTACGTCCTTGGATGAAGCTGAATCTAGGTTTCCAGTCGGCTCATCTGCGAGGATCACTTTTGGGTCGGTTACAAGCGCACGGGCGATCGCTACCCTCTGCTGTTGGCCTCCGGACAGTTGGTTGGGCCTGTGGGACCAGCGATTGGCAAG
Organism: Acidimicrobiaceae bacterium; assembly: GCA_013044385.1. Taxonomy (GTDB): domain Bacteria; phylum Actinomycetota; class Acidimicrobiia; order Acidimicrobiales; family Acidimicrobiaceae; genus JABEUN01. The sequence goes on along the minus strand of JABEUN010000021.1, from coordinate 33,285 downwards.
TCCCACTCTAGCCAGGGCTTCCATGGCTCGGCGGGTTCGTTCGTGCTGCTGAACTTTTCCATATATGAGCGGAAGTTCGACGTTTTTGAGTGCTGTCATGTTGGTGAGTAGGTGGAACTGTTGGAAGACGAAGCCGATATACCTGTTCCTCACCTCTGCGAGCTGGGCCTCCTCAAGGCGACTCACGTCCCTTCCGGCCAGCAAGTATCTACCAGAAGTCGGTGTGTCCAGACACCCGATTATGTGCATGAGAGTCGATTTCCCAGACCCGGAAGGAGCCATGATCGACACGAACTCGCCCTCTTTGACCTCTAGGTTGATACCTCTGAGTGCATCCACTCGGTTTTCTCCGGTGACGTAGCTCTTGGAAATCTGTTCAAGCCTTAGTACGGAGTTCATGATCCCTGTCTTCGAAACCTGCTCAGCCGCCGGCACGAGCACCGCCACCGCCACCGCCTAAGCCGCCGCCACCGAAGCCGCCACCACCTCCGAAGAGCCCCCGTACTGGCCCAGCCGTGGTGGCAGCCGCTACGGACCTATTGGCAATGATTACGGTTTCGCCAGCCTTGAGGCCAGAAGTGATCTGGGTGAGGGGTACTCCAGTCGCACCCACGGTCACGACCACAGGCTTCTCCTTCGTACCCGAAGGAACGAAGACGATGCTCCGGGATCCGATTGTGTGGATGGCGCTGGTCGGAACCGTCAGTACGCCAGACACCGATTTCGTGATCACCTCGACCGAGGCAGATGCACCTGCGAAGAGTCCTGATGCGTTGATTACCTGGCCATTTGCTCCGAGCTGGGTCTGAGAGATCGAGACCACTACTGCAAACGAAGCGACACCTGAAGTGACCGTCGCCGTATCGGCCACCGAGGTCACAGTTCCGAATAGCGGTGCGGTCGCCGTCGATGGCGTAACGAGTGCCTGCTGACCAACGGTGATCGAGCTGATCTGGGTGTCGGATACAGTTGCGTCAACCACCCAAGTGCTGGAGCTCTTGAAGGTAATAAAGCCCCCCGATGAAGGACTCCCAACGGTCAGACTTATCGCTTCGACTGTGCCGTCGGTTGGGGCAGTTATCTGGTACTGGCTGATGAGTGCTTGGTCAGTTGCCAAGGTCTGCTGGTCAGATGCCACCTGAAGCTTATCCAGGGTGATCTGGGACTGGGACTGTTGCAGAGATTGAGAATTCTTGTCCTGCGTGGAGCTGACTTGGGTCTGTGCATTAGCGAGCGTGTTCTGAGCCGCCGTGACCGTCTGCGCCTGCTGCGTGAGTGCTGATTGGGCCGAGACGCATTCGGTGGACGACGGATCAACGCTGCAGCCTCCGCCAGCAATCGCCGAATCGAGCTGCTCGGTCGACTGATCTGATGCGAGGGTGGCCTGTGCCTGGCTTAGATTGAGCTGGGATTGAGCCAAGCTCGTCTGATTAGAGGTCAGGGTGTCAGTCTGGGAGACCTCCGCACTGGAGAGCTGGGCCTGGGCCGATGCGATTGCAGCATCCTGTTGTGTGGTGCAGGTGCCCGAGCAGGCGGCCTCTGCTGAGCTGAGTTGATCCTGGGCAGAGGTGACAGACGCTGCAGCCTGGTCTGCGGACTGCTGGTTCTTGTTTTCGGTCGCCGTCAAGCCCAACTGATCTTGTGCGATCAACTGGTTGTCATGGCTCACCGTAGATTGGGCAGCAATGAGGTTTTGTTGGGCCGTCTGGCACTCAGTAGAGGATGGCCCGGCCTGACAGAAGTTTGTGACTATCGCCTGGTCCTGGGTGTAAGTTGCCTGGTCCAGAGCCAACTGCGCCTGATCTTGGTTCACACTCAACTGGGTCTGAGTTAGTCCTTGACTGTTGACTGCATTTCCAACTGGAAGTGCAGCTATTGCGCTGTTCAGATTCGCCTGCGCCGTGCTCAAGGCCGACTGTGCTTGGGTGATCTGGTTGTTCGCGGTCGTGTTGTCGAGTGTCGCCAAAAGTTGACCGGATTTCACTACCTGTCCGGCTGCGACATTGATCGTCGAAACTGTACCACTTGAGGCGAAGTAGAGGTCGGACTGCGTCGTCGGCTCGATAGTTCCCGAGATGGCGACGGCCTGCCTAACTGTACCCGTTTGGGCGACGCCCTCCACGAAGGATGACGTCTTGGCCGAGATGCGGTAGCCGTAATAGACGCCAGCTGCGATAAGTGCCGCCACAACCAGCAGTGTGATTCCGAGTCTTCTTCGCAACGCCCGTACGACTCTTCTAGGAAGTCTTGGACGGCCGGCTGGCCCGTAGTGGGGGTCGGTGAAGCCTTGTCCTGCTGGCGACGTACTCTCGATATTCTGGGTCAGATCGCTGACTTCGGTATCACTCATTCTGCTCCAAAGTGTCTATGGCCTGCCAGACCTGACCAACGTCGTTTCCCCGACCTAATCTATGGAGTGGTTCCTGTGAGAAGTTGTTGCTTTTTATTTGAGTGCTCTCAGAATCTGTGAGTATCAACTACTCGCAGATGCAACGACGTTCTCGGAGTCCCCGAACATGGGGAGTGAAATCGATACAGTCGCTCCCAAATGGCTGCTATCTGTGATTGCGACAGTTCCAGAATGCGCCTCCACTACGGCCTGGACGAGAGCTAGTCCTAGTCCTGCCCCGCCACCGGACCGGTCGCGGGCTGCGTCTGGTCGTGAGAAACGTTCGAATGCAATTGGGATGAACTCTGGCGGGAATCCAAGCCCGGAGTCGGTGACGGCGATCACGACGGACCCGTTGAGCGCGGTGACTGATACCCTGACCTCTGCATGATAGGGCGAGTGGCGAACGGCGTTGTCTATGAGATTGCCGATTGCGAGCCTGATCTGGGGGACGTCACCCAGGGCTGTCGCCTTTCCTTTGGAGGAGAAGGTGAGCTGGACTCCGGAACGGGCGGCGAGATCCTCTCTGAGCTTGATCGCATCCTGGGCGACTTCCGATACATCGACCACCGAGAACGCGGAGTTCCGTCGGTGTTCGTCCAGCACGGCAAGGAGGAATAGGTCATCAGTGAGACGTGACATCTGTTGAGCGGTCTCAAGTGCCCGCCCGACGGACCTACTCAACTCCTCACTATTTCGCCCTGGAAAGCTCGCCAACTCCAGCTCTAGGAGGAGCGAGGCGAGTGGAGTCCTAAGTTCATGGCTCGCATTGGAGAGGAACGCACGCTGTTCTGAGATCGAATTGTGTAGTTTCGCAAGGAGCTCGTTCATGGTCCTGCCCAACGCCTCTATCTCGTCGCCTGTATTTGGTAATTTGAGTGCGAAAGTCTCTGCCTCCACGTCGACCGACTCGGCCTGTTTGCGTATCTGCTCCACTGGGGCAAGTGCTCTGCGGCCGAGCAGATAACTACCAGCTCCTGCCAGGAGTGTAACCAAAAGCCAACCTATCCAGAAGTACTCAGTCACTCTGGATATGGTTTGAATGTCTGACGAGATAGGTCTAGCGATAACTAATGTGTCTCCGCCTCCGAGTGAGGACGGCTCGACAAGGAATCGGTAGTCCCCCTGAATCCCGACAGGTGTTGTCGTGAAGAAGACTGCGCCAGCTCCGTGCGAGCTGATCTGGGCCGCCATAAGGAGCGGCTGTTTTTTGTCGGAGCCGAAGCTGCCGATCACTTGTCCCTTTCCGTTAAGGAGCTGAGCGACGGGGACGACCCTGGATCCGTTGAGCGTTATTGGTCTGTTCGACGGCCCGAAGGGCTGCGGGAATCCACGAGAGGCGAGGGAGAGGCGATGGTCGAGAAATGGGGCACGGTTGACGAGACTTCGATCGATCGTTGTGTAGAGGTTCGACTGGAGCAGTCGTATCACGAGAAACCCGCTCAATCCGAACAGGATAGAAGCGACGGCTGCGAAGACGATTGCGAGGCGGGTTCGGATCTTCACCGCTCCACCGCCCTACTGGTTATCTGGCCGTCCGGCGCGCAACTATATGACTGCGCAGGGTCTGTCCCTGTAGTGCTGCTACGTCGGGACTCCGTGATGGTCAATCGGTATCCGACGCCCCGAACTGTCTCGATGCCGATCCGGTCTCCGAACGGAGTGAGCTTGCGTCTCAGATAGCCGACATATTGGTCAACCACATTTGCTGATCCACCGTAGGGGAACTCCCAGACCTCCTCGAGAATCCGGCCCCGGGACATAGCGTTGCCGGACCTCTTCAGCAGGCAGACCAGGAGATCGAATTCGGTGTCGGAGAGTGACACCTGGATGTCCTCAAGTACAACCCGCTTTTCTATTACCTCGCATCGGACATCTCCGAACTCGATGAAGTTCCCAATCGGAATGTCCATCCTCCGGCCGAGTGCCCGAATCCGGGCTAGTAGCTCTCCGAAGCTGAACGGTTTTACAAGATAGTCGTCGGCGCCTGCATCCAATCCTGCGATCCTGGCAGATACGTCATGCCTTGCAGTGAGAAGCAGTATCGCCGAACTACTACCCATCGAGCGCAGTCGGCGGCACACTTCAAATCCATCCATAACTGGCAGCATTCCGTCGAGTACTACCAAGTCAAAGTTGTTCTCAAGTGCGGACTTGAGTCCAGCCCCACCGTCAGCCACGCAGGTGACTTCGAATCCAGCTTCGCTCAAGCCGTCGCCTAAGAGCTCTCGCATTCTGTCTTCATCTTCGACGACGAGCAGTCTCAACAGTTCGAGCCTCCGAATTCCGCAACAGCGATCATCGACCATCTGGAAATATACAGGTAGCAACGCTCTGCTTGGCTGAGCAGCGAATGCTAGGGCATCTCAGGAGCCGGAGAATTCGACTGGAGGCAGTGTAGTTGAAGGCAAAGTTGGGGATCCGCACGCTTTGAATTTTGCACCCGATCCTGCAGGCAGGATCGGGTGCACTAACCAATACGGCGTTGAAGTTTTACTTGTTCTCGAAAATCGGTGTGACTATTGCCCTGGCGATAGTTGTGAAGAACAGGTTGAATCCCAGATAGGCCGGCGTTGCGTTCGCGTCCACCTCGAGTTTGTCTACGCTCAGGGCGTGGACGGCGAAGATATAACGGTGTGGTCCATGGCCCTGTGGTGGTGCGGCGCCGACGAAGCCCGCGAAGCCAGCATCATTGCGAAGCGTAACGGCTCCGGCCGGAAGGAGTCCCGTGCTTAGGTCTCCTGCGTCGGCTGGTAATTCAGTTACGGATGCGGGAATGTTGGCAACCGCCCAGTGCCAGAAACCCGAAAGGGTCGGGGCGTCGGGGTCGTAGCAGATGACGGCGAAGCTCTTGGTCTCAGCTGGGAAGCCGGACCATGACAGTGCTGGGGAGATGTCCTTTCCATCTCCACCAAACTTGCCGGACACCTGGTTGATGCCCAACGTCTTCCCCTCAGCGATGTCTGGGGAGGACAACGTAAAGCTCGGAACCTCTGGAAGGAAGTCGTAGGGGAATGGCGGCCTAGCTTGATTGGACATGTTCTACCTCCTGGTGGCTAAAGATTAGCTGATCAGAACTCTGCGATCTCCCCAGGTACGGCGGAGGACAGGAACTAACTGTGCGAATGCAAGTATCTTAACTTGACTATCACGCTGCAAATTCCTCAGCGTGAACGCTTACCTTGAGTTTTCGCACTTGCGCCAGTTGAAAACCGACTCAGGCGTCCAAAACTCTTCAGATGGAGCAGACTTGCGGGACTCGGGTGTTGTCTCAAACGGAGTCCGACCCAGGCAAGAACGCCCTCTGGCCAACTCGACAGGATATGTGCCAGATTGAGTCAACGAAAATTAGCACGCATATGCCACTTCTGTTGTTCCGCATTGGACAAATCGAGACTGCGGGTAATGCAGGTCGAAGGCAATTGGGGCCATCAAAGGGTCGCCTTTGGACGCGACCATGGCGGGAGGTGTCCAATGAGTCGAGACCTCCACATCGGGCTGAGCCATTCTGAGCCTCAAATAAACGTTTTATAAAGGGCTCTAGCTAAGGGGAGAATGTCCGCTTCAGAGTTCTTCCATCTATTGCATCGGGTTTGCTGATTAGGGCAGATCCCTTACCGTGTAAGGGTGACAATACTCGTCGATGCATCCAATGTGACCGTTACCCGTTCAGACCGAGTCCTGTTCTCAAGTCTTTCAGTTACCGTCTCCGATGGTGACAGACTTGGCGTTGTAGGCATAAATGGCACCGGCAAGTCAACCCTACTCAGAGTGGTTGCCGGAACTCAGCTTCCAGAGTCCGGTGAGGTTCGGCGGGGCAGAGGAGTAAGGATCGGCGTGCTCGACCAGGAGGCTGCCCTCCCTTCCGGCACCGTACGAGAGGTCGTCGGTGATGGTTGGCAAAGCATCGCCATTCTCGATCGACTAGATATGACGACGCTGATAGACCGTCCCGTCAGTGAGCTTTCAGGTGGCCAGATCAAGCGAGTGGCGCTGGCGCGAGTTCTTTCTAATCCGGTGGAGCTCCTGATACTGGACGAACCGACGAACCACCTTGACCTAGCTGCAATCGCCTGGCTGGAGGCTTGGCTCTCCCGCTTTAGCGGAGGAGTGATTCTTGTGAGTCACGACAGGTATCTCTTGGACAGAGTGACCACACGGATGCTCGAGTTGGACCGGGGCAAGGCGTTTTTCCATAACGGTGGATACGCCACTTACCTAGCGGCGGGGTTCGACAGAGAGCAGAAGGCCGCTGATGCGGAGTCAGTCAGGCGAAATCTTGCAAGGCGGGAGTTGGCTTGGCTCCGGCGCGGAGCCAAGGCGCGAACGCGAAAACCGCAGGCTCGTATCGACGCAGCGAGAAAGTTGATCGATTCGGGCCCGGAAGAGGCGGCCCGGTCCACGTCTTTGGATCTGGGCTTTGATGGCCCCCGTCTGGGTTCCAAGGTTATCGAAGTTGTTGAGGCGGGCTTTAGGTATGGTCCATCGGATGATCCGATATTCAGCGATGTGTCGCTCAGTATCGATCCAGATGAGCGAATGGGAGTGGTGGGCTCAAATGGATCGGGAAAGACGACGCTTCTCGAGGTGCTGGCTGGCGTGAGGTCGCCGACCTCGGGTCGGATTGAACGAGGAACCACGGTGAGGATGGGTTACTACTCTCAACACGGACCGGACCTGGATCCAAGTGCACGGGTCCGCGATGTGGTCGCAGGACCGAATCGGACACCGGGCGACCTTGCAGACCAGAAGTTGATGGAGCGGTTCTGGTTCACAGGAGAGTTGCCATGGGCCACCGTGGGGACGCTTTCGGGTGGCGAGAGGCGGCGACTGCAGCTACTTACCGTTCTTGCCGCTCGACCCAATGTTCTGTTTCTTGACGAACCGACGAACGACTTAGACCTCGATACTCTGAGAGCCCTTGAGGACTACCTCGAGGAGTGGAAAGGTGCACTCGTCACCGTCAGCCACGACCGTACCTTCTTAGATAGGGTGACTGACCGAATCGTCGCCTGTCGATATGGGAAGGTTTCTGAGGTTGCCGGTGGTCTGCAAGGGTGGATCGCCGAGTCGACGGTCCGGAAGGTTCGAGAGCCTTCGGGTGACGAATCCGCTGCAGCTCCAAAGGGGTCGACGAAGTCTCGGTCTGACGAAGTACGCGGTCGCTCGGCAAGTACGATAAGCGCCGAACTGCGCAAACTCGACAAAAGACTCGAACAGTTGACCCGGAAGAGAGATGACTTTTTGATCGCCTTCGAGGCAACCACGGATCGTGGCGAGCTGGCCAGGCTCGGTGCCGAGCTCGCTGGCTGTCAGGCCGAGCTCGATTCTGCCGAGGAGCAGTGGCTGGAGCTTTCGGAAGAGGCCGAGGCATCTCGCTGAATTCACCGGTCATTAGGCCCTGAAATCTATGAAACTGAGCTTTGGATTTGAGGGTCGAAATGGTTCAATTTGGTGATTTATGACATCTCTGACCTAGTTAGTCGGAATTACCAGACTAACTTTTTGTTAAAGCTTCGTAGCATCCTGCGGTGGTGCAGGAGAGGTCTCCCAAAGGCGGTACGGCATGAAGATTGCAGACGACGTTACTCAACTGGTCGGAAATACCCCGCTCGTTCGACTGAGGCGAGTGACCGATGGAGCCGCAGGCCAGGTAGTGGCGAAGCTCGAGTACTTCAACCCTGCACACAGCGTCAAAGACAGGATCGGCGTTGCGATGATCGACGCTGCCGAAAAGGCTGGATTGATCGGACCGGATTCCACCATAGTGGAGCCGACCAGTGGTAACACTGGTATCGCCCTTGCGATGGTCTGCGCAGCAAGAGGATATAAGTGCATTCTCACTATGCCGGAAACGATGAGCAAGGAGAGGCGCATACTGCTCCGTGCATATGGCGCAGAGCTGATCCTCACGCCTGGACCCGACGGCATGGGTGGAGCAATTGCACGGGCCGAGGCCCTGGTAAAGGAGAACCCGACCTACTTCATGCCGCAGCAGTTCGAGAACCCCTCCAACCCCGCCATACATAAGGCGACTACCGCGGTTGAGATATGGAACGACACCGATGGGGGAGTCGACTACTTAATCGCGGGAGTTGGCACTGGAGGGACCATTTCGGGTGTCGGAGAATACCTGAAAGAACACAAGCCGTCAGTGAAGATCATCGCAGTTGAGCCCTCTGCTTCTCCGGTACTGTCCGGCGGGCAGAAGGGTCCGCATCCAATACAGGGAATTGGTGCCGGGTTCATCCCGGGCAACTACGAGGCGTCGGTAGTAGACGAAGTCATCCAAGTCTCGGCCGACGATGCGTTTGAGACGGCAAGGGCCGTGGCCGCCAAGGAGGGCCTGCTGGTCGGAATCTCTTCTGGCGCGGCTATCTGGTCAGCAATCCAAGTCGCAAAACGGCCCGAGGCCGCGGGCAAGACGATCGTGGTTATAGTGCCAAGTTTCGGTGAGCGGTATCTCTCCACCCCGCTGTATGCGGGTCTCGGAGATTAGAAGTTGCTCGCAACACTTAGGAGGGATCTCGACGCAGTACTTGCCCGAGATCCCGCTGCGAGAAGCCGACTCGAGGTAGTCCTTTTGTATCCGGGTTTCCACGCGCTAGTGATGCACCGGATAGCACATGCTCTTTGGGAGAGAGGGTATAAGTTCCCAGCCAGGACGATATCTGCCCTTACCCGCACTTGGACGAATGTGGACATCCATCCGGGAGCTAATTTGGGACCGGGACTTTTCATCGACCATGCCTCAGGTGTGGTGATCGGTGAGACCGCCGAGACCGGCGAAGATGTCACGATCTTTCATGGAGTCACACTAGGTGGACGAGGATTTGACAGGGGCAAGCGCCATCCGACCCTAGGTGACCGTGTTACAGTCGGCGCGGGTGCGAAGATACTCGGCCCACTGTTTATTGGCGACGACAGCAGAATTGGTGCAAATGCTGTCGTCGTCAAGCCGGTGCCGAGCAACTCCGTGGTCGTGGGGATACCTGGTCAAGTCGTCGCTAGGAGCCATCCCCGCTCGAAGTTTGCAAAGCCGGATCTCGATGGGTCGGTTCTGCCGGACGTCCTCGGTGCTGGCCTTCACACACTTCAGTCCAGATTGGACGAACTAGAAGCCAGTCTCGTTGGCCACGTATCGCTCAGCGGCAACAGGTCGGGGCAAGACGGTAGCTGGCGAGGCGAGGACTTCTCCATCTAGCGTCTTCTTTGTCGAACCGGCCGGGACAAAACTGGTAATTGGTGAATGTCACGGGCCTGTGCTCCATTGGCGAAACGGTGAACGGTATGCAGATCGGACCATTAATAACTGTGACAGGGGTCTCGACTCTGGCCTAGGTAAAGTGCCATTGAGGTATGATGACCATGAGCACTTTGTCGATTTAGCTGGGTTTTTGCCCGTTGTTTTGGCGCTTGGAGTGCCGTGACCGACAGGGAGGTGAGCACTGATGAAATCTGAACCTCCGAGTACCTGCTGCTCACCGATGGCGGCTCAGAATTCGAAACAGAACGGCTAATCGGCCCGTTTCGAAGTCTTTTAATCGGTAGGGATTCAACTACCCAGAGTTCGCGCGCGTCGGGTGTCTCGTGGCTTTTCGATTCGTAGAGATTGCCGCGTTCACCGAGTAAATGTTCGCAAGCGACTCTAAGTCGCCACCTCGGTATGTATTTCAACAATTCAGTGGATCGTGTCGCGCTCTTTTCGGAGCGCAGGTTGAAAGAAAAAAAAGAGGAGATCTCCATGTTTCAATTCAATACTTACATTGCGCATGAACTTCGGGTTACGGAACAGTACGTTTTGTACTACGCCAAGAGCAGACCGCTGTCTGATTGCTCGCCTCGACATGTGTTGGGCGGTGCCTCCGATGCCTGCTGAGATCAACATAGATTCGTTCGAGAGTTCGACTGCCGCCCTCGACAGTGCACACGTTGGTGATATCCGAGGCGCACTAGGCACAATCGCGCTCGGTGATGTGTCGCCTCGTCGGCACCTTTCAGCGAAGTTGAAGACACTTTTAGCAATCGTTGGTCCGGGCCTGATCGTCATGGTAGGCGATAACGACGCCGGAGCGTTCGGTACCTACACCCAAGCGGGCCAGGACTACGGAACCCATCTGCTGTGGACCCTGCTACTACTCGTTCCGGTATTGTATGTCAGCCAGGAGATGGTTCTTCGACTTGGAGCTGTCTCAGGTGTGGGCCATGCCAGACTCATCCTTGAGCGGTTCGGGAAATTTTGGGGCGCATTCAGTGTCATCGACCTGTTCATTTTGAATGCCTTGACGATAGTCACCGAGTTCATCGGTGTAACACTTGCGACCGGCTATCTCGGGCTGCCGAAGATTCCGTCGGTCATCGTTGCTGCGGTCGCCGTCGTCGGGGCTGCAAGCACGGGAAGCTTTCGGCGTTTCGAGCGTGTCAGCTTGACCTTGGTGGCGGGTTCGCTGATACTCATTCCGATCTATTTGATGGTGCATCCGCCTGTCGGCCAGATGGTCCACAACTTCGTCATCCCGGGTTTCCCCCACGGTGCACAGGTTTCGACGGTCATGCTTTTGATCATCGGAATTATTGGTACGACGGTTGCCCCATGGCAGCTCTTCTTCCAGCAGTCTTACGTCATCGACAAGAGAATTACCCCCAGATTCATAAACTACGAGCGGACAGACCTCTGGATCGGTATTGGCATTGTCGTGCTAGGCGCAGCCGCAATGTTCGGCTTTTCATCTGCGGTGTTCGCTGGCAGACCGGGTTTCGGTGACTTCACATCTGCTGCCGGAGTCGCTGCTGGACTCGGCAAGTACGTGTCCCACGTAGCCGGAGATCTCTTCGCCATTGCGTTGCTCGATGCAAGTATTATCGGTGCGGCCGCGGTTGGTCTCGCAACTGCTTATGCCAGTTCCGATGTGTTAGGCGTGAACCACTCACTGCACCGTCCCGTGACGAAGGCGAAGGGTTTCTATGCCGTCTACGCCGGGTTGATGGCACTCTCCGCTGCTCTAGTGATAATTCCAGGTGTGCCCCTTGGACTGCTGACCGAGGGAGTCCAGACACTTGCAGGCGTACTCCTGCCTAGTGCGGTGGTCTTCTTGATGCTCCTGAGCAACGACAAGGAGGTGCTCGGCCCTTGGGTGAATGGGAAGAAGCTAAATATACTGACGTCGGCAATCATCTGGGTGCTGGTACTGCTCTCAATCATCCTTACCGCAAGCGTACTCTTCCCGAATATTTCGAGTACCCAGATCGAGGCGGTGATGGGGGGAGGGATAGTAGTCGGCCTAATCGTCGGTGCGTTTCTGCTGTTCCAGTCTCGCTATGGCGATAGGAGCGGTGACGTAGAAATCTTCGAGAAGCTCGATCGACAGACCTGGCGGATGCCAAACCTCGCAACGCTCAAGACGCCGGTGATGTCCACTCAGAGGAAGATCGGACTTTTGACGCTTCGAGGTTACCTGTTCGTTGCGTTCGCTCTGGTCGTAGTGAAGATTGTGGAGGTGGCCATCCACGGATGAGCTGCTTGGTAGCCGACCCACACCGAGGCATATTCGCCGGTTCGGTGACCGGGGTTGGACTCCCGAAGTGTGCGATTTACAGCGAAGTCTCCGCTGCGTGACCAGGGGTCCAGCCCCGTTGGGGTGGCAGAACCGTGCTGACCACCCCAACAGTGGTGAGCTGGTCTCAATAGCTTTTGGTAAGCGAGACGGCCTCTTTTGTCCAGTTCTATACCGTTCGTTTCGACGGTCGTGATCGGTGGTAGCCGGCGTCAGCCGGCGTCAGAAGTCCATTATGAGTGCGCCCACTCGTGCGGGTTGTCATAGGAGCATCAGACCTTGATTGGGGGAATTTCCCAGTCAGCAAGAAGCCAAATCGGTAGGAAAACTGGCGACGACGTGGGGTAGGTTTTCAGATGTCGAAGACCCTCGCCGCGTTGCCTCCCAAGAGAGCGGACCTCTCCTGCGTGCTGAGACCCGGCAGACCCATGACACGATCTGTCGTTAGGATCGGGTCGTACCAGGGAAAGTCCGAGCCCATCATAACTCGGTCGACGCCGATCTCTTTGATCAACATGGACATCAGATCCGGCGTCGGAGCGGATGACGCACCGGACCACTCTATGATCTCGGAAAGGTCAAACATCACTTGAGGGAATGCCTTTGCGAGTGCGGGCGTCTCCTGCCAGGAGGCTCCACCCAAGTGGGCCAGGACTAGTTTGAGGTTTGGCCACCTCTCGAGCACCGATGCGAATTCGGTCGGCTTGGCAGATGCGCTTCCGTGGTGTCCTGGACCTGAGTGCGACAGCACGACGAGCCCCGCGTCGCTACAGGTCTCATATATTGCGTGGAGCCTCGAGTCGAACGGAAGGTATCCCTGGGAGACCGGATGTAATTTGATCCCTTTGACACCGAGTTTGGCAAGGTCGGTTACGTGGTCGGCGATCTCTTTTGGTGTAAGGAGCGTTGGATCTACCGAAACCAGTACATCTACCAGCGGATCGTTTAGCGCTACTGAGGCAATCCAGCGGTTAGATGCCAACATCGCCTCGCCAACGGCAACCTGAATCTCCGCCTGGACGGCGTCCGTCTCGGCTGGCTTGCTATTTATCGAGAGCCTCTCTGTGGCGTCTCTTCGAGCAAGGGCTGTGTCGAAGAGGTGTACTACGATCGCACGTGTGAAACCACCCTTTCCGTAGATGGCGGTCAGATCCTCCAGATCTCCCCCAGCGGTTGCGAACTCTACCCCAGGGTCATCTCCGTACTCCCAAATGACGTAGCTATCCTTGGCGAGCTGCCCCTCCTGTTTGGTCGGGTATAGGTGCACGTGTACATCTACGAGTGGCTCTGCTGTTGTGCTAATTGGCATCGCTACTGTTGCCGATCCTTTCGAGGTCGATGATTGTGGAGCTACCGTTGTCCGCTCCGATTGGAAGTCCTAGGATGCGGCTCTGTGTAGATGCTGACTTGACGGATCTGGCAAAGTACATCGCAGCTATGTAGACGATGCTTGCTGCAAGCCATGCTTCAAGTGCTGGGATGCCGATATTCGTCTTGCCGAATCCTGCAGTGCCAGGTATGAGTCCGCCAGTCGTGGCGCCTACAACTAGTCCGACGAGTATCGCAAATATTCCGGCGATGTTGCCGGGCGAAGCCTCTTTCCAGCTGACGACCGCCAAAGAGACGCCGTCTTTGCTCATTGAGCGCCGACAGCCACTGATCCTCTCCAAAAGGAAGACGTCGAGCGCCATCACGATTGTGGTACAGGGAAGGAAGACTGCACAGATGTTGGCCACGATGAAGAAGTTGTTCTGGATCGAGTTGGAACGTTCCATCAAGATCGCAATCAATGAGCCGACTAATCCAAGCGCCAGTACAGTCTCGGCGCGCCTCTTGCCTTTTAGGAAGTTCTGTACAGCATTCACCGCCTCGTAAAGATTTGCGTCATTCAGCGCAAAGAGATTCACGGTGAAGACCACCACAGCTAAGGCGGTGAGACCGAACAGTGAGAATTTGGTGAAGTAGTGGATAGTGGAGCCGAGCGTGGTCGCATCGGAGAGTTCTGCCATCAGGTACCCAGCTATTGGGAATACCAGTATCCCCACCCCATATCCGATAGTTAGTGATGCGAAGTTGTGGCCCTTGTCGCTGCGGGCATGACGAAATATGTCGGGCTCGTTCCCGAACATCGCGACCCCAACAAGCAACTCGACCGTAAGTAGGATCCCCTGGGTAACGGCGATGTGGGGAGGCTGGAAGAGGTGTGGTCCAGCTGCGGAGGCGAAGGCCTTGATGATCGCATAGACGCCCCATGCCAACAGAATCGGAGCAGCTACGTATCTGGCGTAGCCGGATACGCTCCTGAAGCCCAAGAGGTTGTTGACTATCATTACCAGGGCGAATAGCGCAGAGAATAGCTCTAGGTGTGTGAGGCCGAATAGACCGTTGAAGACGAGTGAAAGGAACACGGCCTGAAAGCCGTACCACCCCATCCCTGTCACAATCAAGAGCACGGAGGCCAACGCGCTTCCGGACCTTCCAAGAACGCTTCTTGCCAGAACTGAGTGCGGTTGGCCAGTCTCGGTGCCAACGTTTGCCGCCAACATCCCGTATCCGACCATGACGAGCACCGCAATTATGCACGCCCAGAACATCTGTGAAAGCGACATTCCCGACGAGCGGGCCAAGTAGCCGGTGTACATGTTTGAAACGCTCGCCTGGAATGTCAACCAGAGCAGCGACATCTTCCACGGTCCGTCCCTTCGGTCCCTGGGCACGACGCTCTCGAGCGGATCTGCGGTTTCGAGGAGTGAAAGGAGGTCCTCAGGTCGGTGGTCTTGCTCATTCGTTGTTGTCAACTTGGTTGGATCGTCTACAGCCACGTGCTTACCCCCCATTTGGCGAAATGAAACTTTCTAGATAGATCCTCGCAGTGGGGTATATCTCCGCCATTTCCCCCGGATGAACGGTTCATTACATCATTTCTGGCTGAACGAATCTGCGGAGTTGCATGGAAGATGACGCTGAATCGAAGACTTTCATGCAACGTTGAGGGTGGCTGGATAGCCTGTTCGAGGCTCAAGGTTTGGGATGTACAGACTCGCTGGCGCCTCGAGCGTGAAAAACTGAGGCAGGATAGGTTTCTGTGTTGGGGCTGGCAGAAGATTATGAAAGTGCCTAAATTATAAGTTCGGCAGTCCTTCACCTATCCTTGACACTGCTGATGGTTGCAGTACTGATCGGATTCAACTGGGATCAGTAACTTGATTCCATGAACATGAACCAAATAGTCAGGTCCCTTTCGGGGAACCTCGGAGATCGACGCCGCAGCGTTATCGTGCCAGTGATAGGTGCAGCAGTTGTCGGTTCGTTACTTGCGGCGTGCGGCACGTCAGCATCAGCATCGTCGTCATCCAGTCAATCAGCAGCCAAAGTTCCACTCTATGTTCTCTCCTCGGAAGGGTATGACTCCGCCGAGTGCACAGCCTTTCAGAAGGCAACCGGGATTACCTGCAAGCTTTCTGACAACTCCACCGGTCCGACGCTCGCAGAGATCCAGGCGACGAAGAACAATCCACACTGGGGAGTCGTATGGACCGATGGCAACGCTCCATACGCTTCGCTTGATCAGCAGGGTATGTTGCTCAAGGGTTTTGAGCCCACTACGGCGACCCTGAATTCGATTGGGCAGAAGTTAGTCCCGGCGGACAAGAGCTACATTCCGACAGGACTCACCGTTGCTGGTGCATTCATCTACAACTCCAAGGTAGTCAAAAACCCGCCCACCACGTGGCAGCAACTCCTCTTGCCGCAGTGGAAGGGCAAGGTTGGGATGAATAATCCTTCGGTCGATGGTCCGAGCTACCCGATCCTGGCGAACCTATTCTCGTACCTCGGTGGTGTAAGCCAGGGTGAGTCGTTCATGCAGCAGTTGAAGGCGAACGGATTCTACGTGTCATCAAACAGTGTTGCAGATGACATGATGGCCGGGAAGGTGGAGATTGCTATCGGACAGAACACCTCGGGCCTCGGAAGGGCGTTCAAGAATCCCGCAATAAAGGTTATCTACCCGAATCCTTCCGCCGCATTGCCGAGCACCATGGCGATCGATGGGAAGGCCTCCCCTCAGGAGATAAGCGAATCGAAGCAGTTTGCCAACTTTGTCTACAGTCCTGCTGGCCAGAAGGTGATGCTTGCAGGCGACCCACAAGGTGATTCACAGTTCTTCCCGATTATCAACGGAACGAAGGCATTGCCAAACGTGCCACCGATCAGCTCCATCCCGTTCAGATTTGTGAATCCGTACAAGTGGGGTTCCCTGGAGTCCTCGATCAACACCTGGTTCAATTCAAACATCGCATAGCTCGGAAAGTCCAATGTCTATAACTCGCAATGAAGCCCCCGTCATCGAAATCGGTGACGGGGGCAGTGAGGAATCCACAAACAGTAAGCTCCATCAGCTATCGTTTGAGGCGCTAACCTCCCGCCTAGGCAGGCCAGTACTCTGGGTCATACTCGGAGTGGTGTCCGTCATACCTACGGCAAGTTTTCTGATTCTTGCCTTCTCTCCAAGACTGTTCGATCAGGGTCCCAGCTGGCTTTCGGTCTTGGCGTTTCAACAGGCATCTGCCGGAACGGAGTTGGCGGGTCTAAGAAACAGCATTCTCATCGGGATAGGCGCTTCTCTAATTGCGAGCACAATTGCAGCTACCCTCGCTCTGATTGCCCAGCGAACAGACCTGAAGGTGGGCCGTTACATTCCCACTGCACTCTGGGGGGTGCTTCTCGTACCTACCTACGTGGTTGCAGTTGGCTGGGAGGAGATCCTCTCCAAGGGGAATCTGTTCAGCCAGATTGGTCTTGTGAACGCAGGGGTGCGAAACCTGTTTCTTGGTCCGCTCGGCATAGTGCTTATCCTCGGCTTTAGCGGTGTACCTTTCGCCTACTTCGCCATGTCGCCGGCCATTGCTGGGATGGGAAAGCGTTTCGAGGAGGCGGCCCGTATTCATGGCGCCCGTACTCCGAAGACCATCCGGACGGTCGCTCCTATCATCCTGCCAGCGCTGTTTGCCGCGCTCATAATCGTCTTCGCTGAGGCCCTAGGGGACTTCGGAGTTGCCTCTACAATCGCTGCTAATGCGAATATCCCAGTCGCAACCACCAACATCATGGCGGCCATCGCCACGTTCCCCACTAACTTCCCGGAGGCCGCAGCGGTCAGTTGGTACCTCGTATTGATACTTGGTGCGGTCCTTACAGTGCAGAACCGGATCATTCGAAATCGGAGCTATACCGTGTTGTCGGGGAGATCGGCGTTTGCGGCGAAGTCCCACCCGAAGGGTAAGGTCGCCTTCGGACTAAACCTCTTTGTCTACGCGTTCTTCTCCATCACCCTCGCTGTTCCTGCGCTCGGCGCTGTGATCTCAACCTTTTTGGTTCAGTACGCGCCATTCAAGTTCTCGAACCTTACGCTTAGTGCGTACACGACCCTGTTCTCTCAACAGTCACTCGGTGGCCCGATACTCGTCTCTTTGAAGATGGCGGTAATCAATGCCACCCTCACCGTGATTATCGGAGTTGCGATCGCCAAGGTGCTCACGTCTCCCAGGCCCGGATTCACCGGCAGGATCACAGACGTGATACTCGTCGGATCTGTTGCGCTGCCGGCCCTGGTGTTGTCGGCAGGCTTTATCTTTGTCTTCAACCTGCCACTCACTGTTCACCTCGGAATCAACATCTTCGGTACGTTGATCCTTTTGGGTATCGGATACCTAGCGATAGCGTTGCCCTCGAACTCCAGACTTCTAATCGGTCCGGTAGCGCAGCTCGATGGCTCACTCATGGCGGCCGGGAGAATACACGGCGCCGGACAGGCGAAGTCGTTCAGGAGGTGTGTACTCCCACTGCTTGCCAAGAGTGTGGTCTGGGCTTGGCTGCTGACGTTCGCATCAACTTTTGGCGAGCTCCCGACCTCGCAGATGCTGGCCCCAACCGGAGTCCGGACGATGGCTACCGCCATACTTGCCTCATTCCAGGCCTCACATCTTGCAAGTGCCACGGCGTTCTCGGTCGTACAGATGGCGATAGTTTTGCTGGTGATTGTTGCGGTCCAGACAAGTTTCGGACTATTTGCGCCCGCCGGTTGGAAGAATATTGGAGTGGGTAGACGGTGAAGTCCATTTCAAGTGAGACCAAACTAAACATTGCGGATTCACAGATACAGGGGACTGAGCGGTCCACCTGGAAGTATGGGAACGGTAGGCGAGTGGCAAAGCAGTCGAGTACGGTGGCAGCGGACGTAGTGACCTTCGACGGGGTCGAGAAGTACTACGCGGAGCAGAAGGCTCTCAAGTCGATCCATCTATCCATTAAACCGGGGCAGTTCGTAGTTCTGCTCGGTCCGTCTGGCAGTGGCAAGTCGACGATGCTGCGCTGTCTAGGTGGCCTCGAGAAGATCGACGCTGGAGAGATCCGATTTGGAAACACGGTGGTTAGTTCTCCACGAGTACATCTACCCCCAGATCGTCGTAACCTCGCCATGGTCTTTCAGGACTTCGCACTCTGGCCCCACATGACTGTCGCCGAGAATGTTGGCTTTGCTTTGGAGAGGTCTGAGAGCGACAAAAGGGTTCTGAAGGAGAAGGTAGGTGCCCTTCTGGAGAAGGTGGGGTTGTCCCACAAGGCGGACCGTTATCCGAATACGCTCTCAGGAGGTGAGCAGCAAAGGGTCTCGTTGGCGAGGGCGTTGGTGGCATCACCGGGAATGATTCTCTTTGATGAGCCGCTGTCGAGCCTGGATGCACACCTGCGTGAGAGGCTTCGGGTGGAGATTGCGGCACTCACCAGGGAGTCCGCCTCGAGCGTGCTCTACATCACTCACGACCAGTCCGAGGCCTTCGCCCTCGCAGACGTGGTCGGCATCTTGGATCAGGGTGAACTGGTACAGTTTGGCAAACCCGAGACTCTCTACAACGAGCCTGCGACACCATTTGTGGCCCACTTCACGGGTGTTGCGAGTCAGATCGATGCGACAATCCAAGAGCGGCTACCTACCGGCCACTATCGAGTCATGACTTCTGCCGGACAGCTCGATGCCAGACTGTCGGGCTCCACGATCCTGGATAGTGACGAGGTGACCCTAATGTTACGTAGCGCGCCAATCCATATCCAGAGTGACGCCTTTGGTGCTGGAGAGTTGAAGGGTCGGGTTGTTGACGTTGCTTACAGGGGAAGGGGATACGACCATGTCATCGAGACCATGGACGGGAACCTGCTCCATAGCGTCTTCTCGGAGTTCAGGTGGGAGCGACAGAGTACGGTCGGGATCCGGATACCGGTGGAGGCGTGCATAGCCTTTCCAAGGCAGGCGAGATCAACGGAGCCGTAACCAAGGACACATGGTTCCGGGACGGTCGTGGGGAAAGATTTGGTCCATCATCGAGTCTCGTTTCCAACTGTTTGACCTTCGTTCAGCCATGGTTCACCGTTCCGTGATCTAGGTCCGTTAGAACCTAGAGCTTGCAGCTTTGGCTTATTTGATCACCCCCGAGGGCGAACTCAAGTTTAACACTGGCAGGAAGTGAATAACCCGCAGTCTATGAGAGACCTTAAAGTCGCCGGAAAAAGCGGTAACGAGGATGGATCGGTTGGGAGAGTTCTGAATCTTCTTCTGGTGGAAGACGATGTGGAGCTTGCGGAACTTGTTGTCAGATTTCTCAGCGAGTCTGGTCTGTCAGTTGTATGTGCTTCCAGCGGTGAAGAGGCTAAGTCCATGGTAGCGGCTGAAGCCTTCGACGTCGTGGTTCTGGATGTCATGGTTCCTGAGGTTAACGGGTATGAGCTTGCGAAGTTCATCCGTTCCAGACGTAGCTGGACACCAATCATCATGGTGACGGCTATGGCTACCATAGAGGATCGTCTTGTCGGATTTAGATCTGGGGCAGACGACTACCTTATCAAACCCTTCTCTTTTGCTGAACTTTTGGCGAGGATCACGGCGTTGATTCGAAGGAGCCACGAGAGCAGACCCCCGCTGGTCCAAAGTGGAGAGTTCACGCTGGATCCACTACAGCGCCGGGTTTGGCGGTCGGGAGCAGAAATTCAGCTGTCCGACCGGGAGTTCCAGATCTTCGAGTGTCTGTTGGGCAGCGCGGGATACGTCGTGAGCCGACGTGTGTTGATGGCCGATGTCTGGTTCGATACCGATGTCAACCAGAACATTGTCGAACAGTACATTGCCCGGCTAAGGAAGAAGGTCGACCAGCCGTTCGGCTTGAACAGTATCGAGACTGTACACGGGCTTGGTTACCGACTACGGCTCCGGAGTGCGAGCGACGATGTCGATTAGCACGCGACTTGCGATGGCAGTTGCCGTTGTTACTGCCATCCTTGGCAGCCTCGTCGGTCTAGTCCTGTACTTGAGTGTCACTGGGACGATCATGGGGTCGATGAAGGGAGATCTCAGCAATACCAGTGAGAGGGTCTTCGAACAGTTGGGGGAGGGCTCACTGCAGATAGGAACTCCCCGTCATCCGAGGATAACGAATGATCAAGAGTACCTGCAGATCTTCAATTCGTCCGGTGCGCTGCTGTATGGAAGCGATCTCGCCTACGGGAACAACAAGGGCGTATCTCCATTATTGAGTTCTCGGCTGTCAGGGTCTGGATATCAGATCATGAAGGGCAGCGGAGATGGTCAAAGGTACCTCGCCTACCTCTCATCGAGTTATCTTGATGGAAGGCAGTATCGGGTACTTGTAGCTACGACGATGGACCAGTACGGTGATACTTCGAGCCGACTACTTGAGCTTCTAGCCCTTGGGATTCCCGCATTCGTCATCATTGCGTCGATTTCCGGAGCCTTGTTGTCCAGACGTGCCCTGCGGCCGGTCGAAGTGCTCAGAGTTCAGGCTGAGGGTCTGTTGGTTGCCAGGGCCGAGGGGAGGCTCGACGTGCCAGCCACCGGAGACGAGCTGGCTGCACTCGCCAGAACCCTAAATGTGTTCCTTGACAGCGTGGAGTCGCTAATGGGTCGTCAGAAGTACTTCGTAGCATCGGCTGGCCACGAACTTCGAAGTCCGCTGGCTCGTATCTCCGCCGATATCGAGCTGGCGCTACTTTATGGTACTGACGCAGAGAGTAGACAGCACTACTTGGAGCGGGCGGCGACGGCTTTGGACGAGCTTTGCTCGATATGTGACGAACTTATCCGGATGGCTAACCTGGAGTCGGCAGAGATCGAGATCGAGACGAAGCCCGTAGCTCTCGGCACCTTCGTTCTCGGAGTACTGCGGCCATTTCAAGCGGTCGCCAACGGTCTTGGCATCGACATCGTCCTTGATATCGAGGGATGGCGGATTGTGGTCATCGACGAGTCAAAACTCTCGATCGCTCTTGCAAATGTCATCGACAACGCGATCAGCTTCTCGGTGCCGGGCTCTTCTATTGTGATCTCATCTGGCACTAATGGAGACCAGTTGAACTTGGCGGTCCTGGATTCGGGTCCAGGATTCCCTCCCGCTTTTGTCGAAAGGGCACTCGATCCCTTCACCCGTCCTACTTCCCAGGAATTTAGGTCCGATAGCAGACACCATGCCGGCTTAGGTCTGTCGATTGCAGCGACAATTGTAAGGCTGCACGGATCTGAGATAGAGATCTCCAACCGGCCAGAAGGTGGGGCTATGGTCAGCATCACCCTCCCACTGATCGGTGAGGTCGAGACTTCAGATCACAGAAGCGAGACGGTGTCGAGCTCTGAGGGAGGGGCTTGAGAATTTAGAGCTGTCTCAAGCGAAGCAACGATTGCCGGTAGCACCACCCGATAGTCGGCGACGATTGAGAAGTCCGAGTTCTCGAAAATCGGTGCCGATGGATCTGGGTTTATTGCCACCACCGTTCCAACTCTTGACAAGCCGATCGTGTGGTTCAGTTTGCCTGAGATGCCGATCGCGAAGTAGAGATTACTTAGTAGGAATGTACCCGTGACTCCGACCTGACGCAAGCGGTCAAGGTGTCCACGGTCGGTGACTTTGCGGGTTGCCGCGTACTCGGCTTGGAGTACTTTGCGAAGCGGCTCGAGTCTTTCGTAATCCGCAAGCGCGACACCCATGCCGACACCGATAACGACCTCTGCACTGTGTAGCGCTGCCAGGCCGGATGCGCCAGACTGTGACTGTTGCGGATCGGCTATGCCTTCTCCAACTTTGGACAGTCGCGACGTCGGGGCGAGGCGTAAGGTAAAGACCGACGTAGGGGATTCGCAGAGTATCTCTGCGACCGTCGTGCCACCGAAGGCGGGCTTCAAGCCGACGATTCTGTCCTTTACGATTTCCACTCCGATTGCATCTGCAACCATTCCAAAACCGTGTCTCGCAGAGACTCTCGCCAATGCCTCGGTTGCCAAGACCGAAGATGCTGCGAAGATCGCTTTTGGCTGTTGCAGATCTACTTCCGTGCTGATGAATTCGCTGACGGTGCGTGGGTTTCTGTCGATGGTCTGGATTGATCTACACACCCGAACATTTTGGAGGAGTTTATTGAGATCATCATCGGACCTTCCGACGACGATGGCATCGACGTAAGCGTCGACGCCATCTGCAAGTTGACCAATAGTTCCGATCAGGGCTCCGGTCTGGTTCGGCTGCTCGATGTCCACAAGCATCAGGTAGCGGTCACCCGCCTTGAGCTTTACATCTGGGTTTAGCTGGGTATCGTCGACATTGCGGGTGTCTTTGCCTTGGGCGGTGGCTGTGGGTTCTGGGACTGCTGAAATCTGCATCGATGACTCCGGCAATGCTCCGGCTCGGCATGTTGCAACTGCGCCACGCTCGATCAGGAACCTTGTCAGTTCTTCAGCAATCTCAGAAGTCGAACCGACTAGGCGGTGCCTTAGTCGATCTGTACGGTGCTCTTTTATCTGTGAAACTGTGGTCAGAGATCTCGGGGCCCCGCCCTTCACGACTCCCAGACGTTCCAAGGTATGTGTGACCAGAAGTTCGGGGTCCAGATCTGGAAGTGAGTCGATGAACCTGACCGGATCGCACAGGCGTTCCGCGCAACTGATGACCAGAGGCATCTGCCTGACTTCAGTAACAGTTGGCCCTGACTCCTCAGTGGAGACCTCGGCCGACGTGCCGCGAATCTGCAAAGAGATCGCTCCTCGAAGAAAATCAAGGCCCAGGAATTCTGCAAGTTGTGGTCCCACCTGACCGGTGTCGGAATCTATTGAATTCCGACCCATGAGTATCAGATCGAACGGACCCTCTATCGCTAGGGCCCTGGAAAGGTACCGCGCAGTTAGATAAGTGTCGGCTCCTTTTAGCAGTGGATCGGATATGTGTATAGCCCGACTAGCGCCCGCGGCGATCGCCTGATGAAGGACCTCTTCGGCAGCTGGTGGTCCAAGTGTGAACACTGTGGTTGTGCCGCCGTACTCTTCTGCAATCTCAAGACCTTTACCGAGAGCCCTCCTGCAGTGGGGGTTCATCTCTCTTCCTGCGCTTTCGCGATCGAGGGTCCCATCTGGATTTAGTCTCAGGTCGCTGATAGAAGGAACCTGTTTTATAAGCACGGCGACCTTGATCATCGGTGCTGGCTTGACCACCGGCGGCCTGATTAGTCTGCTGTGTAGGTCGGGGCCATGGTTCAGAAACATATCCACGAGGTGAGGTTAGGGTTCCGAAGTGAATCCCTTTGGTTGATTTGCGGTCGCCATGGAAACGGGAAGGTTAATCTCTGGTTGCTAGGCGCTGAACTGTCATTCATAGCTGCTTGGTGGGCACGTTGATTCTTGCAGGAGGGCGCGACGTGTGCTCTGAACTACTCCACCATGTGCAGTTGCGGAGTTAGTGGGCGATTTGTAGATCTGCGGATCCTGGATTTCGGATGTATAACTTCACAGGATCGCACCCTCTTCGAATCCATGGTCGTGTTGTGGCTAGGTCGATTTCTGCTGTCGCCGGGCGTGTAGAAGTACGGAACTTGAAAGATGGAACAGTTCGCAGCACACCAAGTCATCACATTCGTTTGTGGCACTTATGGCGAGTGATGAATAGGCCTAGCAGTCGGTGGCATACGTTGGCATTGACGACTTGGCTTCGATGCGTGAGTGAATGAGCGAAAAGCGCGGCTATGCGAAATTCAATTTGTTAGCCGCTGTTGACGGAGACCAAGACAAGATGTCGACACCGCTACTTACTCCCAGACTCAGTTTGGAAAATCTCAGTAAAACCTAGGGATGATCGACCAGTCTGAGACTTGAGCGGTCTTAGATGCTTCGCAGTTGCGATTCCAGAATGACTGTCAGAGGAGAGATTATGTCAGCAGACTTGATAGTCCTCAAGTTCGATGATCAGTACGGGGCACAGAAGGCACTGTCGGCAGCTCGAGCCCTTGAGGAGCTCCGTTACGCCTGGATAGGTGACGTTGGAATTGTCGAGAAACACAAGACGGGACTTGTCACACTCCACACTCCTCACGGCTCAGTAGCAAAAGGAGCCATGTGGGGCGGCCTTATTGGACTTCTGCTTGTATGGTGGTTCCCCCCTGCGTGGTTCTTCGGAGGGTGGCTCGGAGGCTTGGGAGCTGGGGCGCTAGTCGGAGAGGCTATGAAGCACTCCGGTATCGATGAGCAACTCGTCAAGGAGGTCAAGTCTGAACTGACTCCCGGCACTTCAGCGCTGATGCTGATCGGTGTGACGGGAGACGCCGATGAGATGGCTAGGGCTTTTGATCCATACCATCCAACGAAGGTGATTAGGACCACCTTGGACGATATGACGATTGAGAGACTTAAAGAGTCTCTTGGCAATGCTGCTGCCGGCGACTGAACCATCAACACTAAAGGATCGATCTGAAGTTCGACAGCGGGGGAACTGGCAACTGGTGAAGCGTCTCAACGCAAACTTCGGTCACGTTGGGCGACGTAGCATTGGGCTATGAATTGAGCAAGAGGCGCAGTTTGTCCCGAGTTTCGCTGTGAGTTCGCTGCACAAAGTAGCGATGCGGCCCAGACTTACTCCTTGCGATCCGACCGCAGATCTAGTCGGACTGAGCGGTCGCCGTCGAAGGCAAAAACGGCTTCACTCTCGATTCCTCCTAGGAGCTCACAAGGACTATGGGTGTCACGACCAGATGGATGGTCGGGGATAATTTGTGGGTTGCACAAGTTGGTTTGGATCGGGCAGTACCGTCAGATCCGATCAGGAGTTTTGTAGTTTCGGATGGACGGCCCGTTTGCTGGACTACTCACGTAGCTCTTCAGAAGAGGGTTTCTATCGGTACTTGGCACCGCTGAGTGTTTGTCTGCTAGTGAAGCACCCCGGTCCCATCTGATAAAGAGATTCACCTAGTCGGTGCTGACCGATCAGACAGATCTAGTGTCGAAACCGACAATGGCGCTGTTCCTTTGAGTTCGCAGAACCTGTGGAAATGTGAATGGTCTCGGAATGGACAGCATTCCCGAAGATCCCGCAGGTACTTTGCTGATCTCGTGATTTCACGGGTGATAAAGTGGGAAACCATGATCTGAGGTCTGTCCAGCATCTCGGGGGTCTGCTGTAGGTTCTCCAAAGTTGGTTGGCTAGGCCAGTACTTTGAAAGAGGTCCGCTAGTGGGACGGGTGAGTACCTATCTGAACTTTATGGGAAATACCGAGGAGGCGTTCAACTTCTACAGGTCGGTCTTCGGTACGGAGTTCCTCGGACCGATCCTTCGAATGGGCGACTCGAATCCTGATGCCGAGTCACTATCTAGCGCTGAGAGGCAGATGGTGATGCATATGGAGCTTCCCATCCTGTCCGGTCACGTCCTGATGGCGACGGACATGCTGGAGTCGATGGGTCACAATTTGCGGGTGGGAAACAATACCACGATTGTGCTCGAGCCGGACTCCAAGGAGGAGACTCAACGCTTGTACGATGCCCTGTCCGAAGGTTCAACCGAGTTCTCACCGCTTTCAGATATGTTTTGGGGTGCCACTTGGGGTACGTGTCTGGACAGATTCGGAGTGCGCTGGATGTTCAATTACGTGCCCCCATCCAGTGAGTAGGTGAACGGACCCATACTGGATGTGGAGCAACACAGTCAATTGGAGCGCGGGCTTTTAGGTATGGCGGTGTGAGTGAATACGTTTCTGCATCGAATTCGAGATTGGAAACGGGGATCTGACCCCTTTGTCACGTTTTGAATCGGCCCTAC
Source organism: Acidimicrobiaceae bacterium (assembly GCA_013044385.1). Lineage (GTDB taxonomy): Bacteria > Actinomycetota > Acidimicrobiia > Acidimicrobiales > Acidimicrobiaceae > JABEUN01. The sequence continues at coordinate 7,206 of JABEUN010000021.1, read as the reverse complement.
TTGTGGACTAAGCAGGCGGTTAGGTGTTACCTAGGACCAATCAGAATTGGCCGGACCTGCAGGTGCTCGACCCTAGGACATTACAGCCCGATGAGTTCGGGCGCCACTGCTCGCCAGTCCTCAACCGGTGGCCTCTGCCCATCTCTTCCGATGAACTGCACGCACACGTGGTCGGCGCCGGCATCAAGATGTTCACGGATCCTACGTACTGCTGCGTCGACTCCGCCGCGCACAACGAGTGCGTCTTTGAGTCGACGTGAGCCGCCCCTGACGTAGTCTGACTCTTCGAATCCAAGTCTGGTCCAGTTGTTTCGATAATTTGGCAGTCCGGTGTAGAACTCGAGGTGGGCGTGCGCACGGGCCAGAAAGTCATCCTCATCGTCGGTAAGGGCCACTGCTTGTTCGACGAGCAGCATGTGGTCAGGTCCCAGGGTCGATCTCGCCATCTCGGTGTGCTCGGGTGTGACCAAGTACGGATGCGAGCCGTCTGCTTGACTACGTGCCAGATCTAGCATCTTTGGACCGAGTGCGGCAATCACCCTCTTGGGACGTGTTTTCAATCCGCTGGCCAAAAAGGTTGCAGAGTCAACTTTCTCCAAGTAGTCGCTCATGGTAGCGACGGGACTTTCGTACCGGTGTCCCCTGAAACGCTCGACAAGGGGCATGTGACTTACACCCAGTCCCATGATGAACCTGTTCGGAAAGGCCGCATCGAGAGTTCGAGACGCTGCGTTGGCGGCCATTGCGTCCCTTGCATAGATGTTTGCGATAGCGGTTGCCACCACCAGATTTTCGGTTGCGTCAAGTAGCAGCGATGCAGTTGTGAAGGCTTCCCGACCGTAAGCCTCTCCGAAGAAGATCGAGCCGTATCCCAGCTCGTCGATCTCGGTGGCAATCTCTCTGGCTTCGCCAGGGTCCACGAGGTCGAGGGTCGTAGTCCAGATTCCGACCCGAGAGGGAAATCTGACCTTTCGCTGATCGGACTGTCCCATGTTCTGTTCTGATCCACCCACTGCGACTCCAGTCTCCGAACGCCACTTCTCTCTACGGTAGTGGTTCTGGAGGTGGGTTTGGGAATTGGTCCGGAAGTGTCGAACTCCACTGTTCTTCGAGCCGCGGCCACCCTAGGCTATTGGTAGGTTTGCGTTCTAACAAGAGGAGAGGTAAGTGGAGTTCGATAGCGAGATGCTGGTCTGTTTCACCGGCCCGAAGGGGACGTCTGACTACCGTGCCATCGAACTTTTCGACTCTATCGGCAAGTATGAGCCGCTTCCCATGCCGTCGGTAACTGAGGTGATCCAGACCGTCAACAACACACCTGGATGTTATGGAATCCTGCCTATGGAGAACTCGACGGACGGGGAGATGACCACCATCTTGGACAGGTTGATCTTCGGTTCCACCAACGTCAGGATTCAAGGTGAGGTGGTCCTCGCCGAGGGAATCGCCTGCTTCGGTCTAACCGGCCAGGAGGTGTTTACCTCCGTCATATCCCACCCGATGGTGCTCGACCTGTCGTCGAGATTCATCAAGGAGCGCGGCCTTACAACTAGACATGCCCTTTCCACTTCAGACGCGTGTAGGACTGTAGTGGTCGAGCGAGATCCCACCCTGGTGGCGCTCGCTCCTCCCGAAGTTGGCGAGATGTTCGACCTCACAATGTACGCTTCACAGGTCTCTGACGTCAATGAGATCCGCACCAGATACGTGCTCATAGGCCAGGAGATAACGGCGCCTACTGGCAGGGATAAGACGTCCCTGATCGTTACGCCATCCGCAGATACCGTCGGAAGTCTCGCCAAGGTGGCCCAGATTTTCTCCGACGCAGAGGTAAATATGGTATCAATCCTGTCGAGACCCCTGCAGGCGAAGCTCGGGATGCACAGTTTCTCGATCACATGCGAAGGTCATATCCTGGAGGAGCCCGTCTCGCACGCAGTGGCTTCTTTGTTGGCTTCGGGAACATCGGTAAAGGTATTGGGTTCGTATCCAAAGTGGAAGGGTGTGGAGGTGACCACCCCGTTCGACTCGCTTCCACTAGGCAGTCTCGAGCCGAACTCGATAGCGATCTAGATGAAGCTGGCTATCTGTGGGTTAGGACACATTGGAGGTTCACTCGCCGAGGCGCTGAATGGCCATGTTGAACTCGCTGTTTTCGATCGCGACCCTATTTCTAGGAGCGCCGCGGCAGCGGCTGGTCTAAGGGTGGTCGATTCGGAGGCCGAGCTGGTCCGATTCGACGTGGTTATCTACGCGGTTCCAACTGGAGCCGTCTTGTCGTCGGTTAAGGCCCTTTTGGATAACAGACGTGCGACGGGGGTCGAGGCGCCCCTGGTCGTGGTGGATCTGGCCTCGGTGAAGAGTGGCGTCGTCATACCGATCTCAGAGCTGGTCCGTTCGGATGCATCCGTCTCCTACTTGAGCCTTCACCCGATGGCGGGCCGAGAGGGAAGCGGATTTGGCTCAAGGGATCCTCATGTTTTGGACGATGCGATCTGGGCGGAGGTCGACACTTCGACACAGTACGGATCAGATCTAGTCATTGCTGTCCTGGCACTTCTGTCGAGACAGTTGCGCGCATGCTTTCTTCCCCTCTCTGTGGAACTCCACGATCAGTCTGTGGCTCAGGTCTCCCACCTGCCCCACCTCATAGCTCTGGCCCTTGTTCGTCAACTTCATCAGTCCGATCACCTTCCCGTAGTCGAGCTACTTGCGGCCGGGTCGTTCAAGGGTGCGACGAGGGTGGCAGCTACGGATCCGGATCGGATTCTCGATCTCTGCTGGCCAAACCGGGTAGCACTGAAGGCCGCTTTGGCGGACTTAAGTGCGTTGTTGATGGAGGTCGAAGGGAACCTCTCCGAGGAGGAGGAGGTCTCGCTTTACCGATGGATTCGCTCTTCACAGTTGGCGGGCCAGAAGCGGGATGATCCTAATCCCACTTCCATAATCTGGAGGGGAGACGTCTCAGAGGTGAAGGGATACCTGGATCAGATCCGCAACAGTGGTCGGCGGATTATAGAAACATCCAATGAGGGGGGCTATGTGGTCCTTCACACGATATAGCCCCGAGCACTTCCTAAGTATCTTCTGTTTGGTCTCTAGTCGTGCCGCTAAATCTGTCCGAACGGAAGTTCCACATCGTCGGCAACAGAGAAGCCGCCAAGCCAACTGAGACCATGGAGAGTATCCCACCGGAGACGATCGATGTTTCGAGTCCGAACAGCCTCTCCACCACGCCGGATTCGAATCCTCCGATGGCTGGTCCCGATGTGTAGGAGACCATCTCAATTGCGGCCATCCGCCCCCTGACTGAGCTTGGGATAGTCAGGTTCCAAAAGGCCCTCCTGAAAATTCCACTCACCATGTCGGCTGCTCCGGCGATAGCGAGAAGCGTCAGGATTGCCAGTTTTGAATTCACGAAGCCGATCGGTATTAGGGCGAGCCCCCAGACCATCGCAGCGCTGACTATAGCCCTTCCATAGTGTCTGATCCTCGAGGTCCAGCCGCTCGCCAGACTCATGACAAAGGAACCCAGCGAAGGGGCCGCGTACATCAGGCCCAGGAACCCGGCGCCACCGGACCGAGATGCAATTTGCGGAAACAGCGAATTTGGAACTCCAAATAGCATCGCCAGGAAGTCGATCAGGTATGTTCCTAGCAGATCCTTGCGTGTTGCTGCATAACGGAAGCCGCGTAGGGCTGATGAAATCGCACTACTGTCGGATGACCTGCGGTCGCCAGGTGGTCTTGCTGGGGCGAGGGTGAAGCTATAGCCAACGGCAATGGCTGCTACCACTATTCCTATCGCGTAGCTCATTTTCAACCCTACCGATGCAATCAGCAGGCCAGCAACCGGAACCATCACAAGTTGGACGAGGTTCTCCAAGCTCGACACCGTTGCCGCTCCCGCCGCGAGCTGGTCGGAGCGTACGTAGACAGGTACCAGTGATTCGATCGAGGGGCTGCGGAGGAAGATAGCGAAGTAGCGAACCAACGCCCCAACGATAAGCAGTGATAATCCGACCGTTCTTGGCCCGCTGTCGAAAAATAGGATCAGAACGCTGAGTGTGGACAGAATCCTCGAGCCCAAGATGACCAACTTCTTGTCGATCACATCGGCCAATAGCCCGCCGCCGATCGCTGCGATGAGCATCGGAATTAGGGCGAAAAGAACAATTGTGCCGACGATCAGCGACGAGTGGGATATGCGGTAGGCCTGGAAGGGGACTCCTACATAGGCGATCTCCTCAGGTATGGTTCCGATTACCTCGGATATTAGGAGCCTTCTGAAGTCCTGTGAAGCGCGAATTGGATCGGTGTCCAACAGGTGGCGCCTGATGAATCTGGCGATAGATATGAGCCAATCAGTCAGGTCAATCCTTCCCTCACCGGAGGCTTGCGAATGATCGATCTACCACTAAGCCTCGAACTGAACCGCCGCCCTGTCCTTCAGGATAGGGAGCAGATACTTCCGGATCACTTCCTGATGATAAGGGTCAGCGGCGTAAGCGCGATAGCTCTCCTCGGTATCGAACTCCGCGATCACGGTGTAGGAGTAGTTGGAGCCCTCTGGCCAAAGTCCGAGGTCCTTGCCGTGGGTGAAGTTCCGTATGCCTTGGATCTGGTCGCTCAAGGTCTCCAATGCCGCAGACAGAGCCGACACCATTTCGTCGGTCGTACCCGCGTTGAATCTGAAATTGACTACGTGCCTAATCAAGGGTCCTCCTATTGGCTGATTCAGTTGACCGACCTGAAATGGTCGGTAGTTGTAGGTTCGTGGCGGAACTACTGAAGACCTGTGTATGACCCTCCGTCCACCCACAAAGAGACTCCGTTTACGAAGCGAGATGGCTCCGAAACCATGAAGGCCGCCACTTTTCCGAAGTCGTAGGGGTCACCAACCGTCTTGGATGGGACAGCGTCGGCAACTCGGGATATGTCACCGCCATTCAACGCCATCAGGCGGTCGGTCTGGTGGAAGCCTGGCTGAATAGTGTTGACCGTGACTCCATGCCTTGCTACCTGTGTGGCCATAGTCTTGAGGAAAGCGGTCAAACCAGATCTGGCTGTATTCGAAAGGATTAGTCCGGGACTCGGCTGGCGGACCCATAACGAGGTAATTGCAAGAATCCGCCCCCAGTCTCGCTCGATCATCGGTGCCACCGCGGCTTGTGCAAGAGTCGCCATTGAAACAAGATTCTGCTCGAGTGCACCTCGAATCGCTTCTGGTGTACCAACTTCATATCCGCCAGCTTTTGGGCCACCCGCATTCAATATGACGATATCGACCTGCCCCAACCGGGCGATGGCGGTACTGACTAGTCCATCTACCCCATCTGGAGTAGAAAGGTCGCACTCGATCCCCGACAGTATTTTTGGGTGCTTTAGGAGGGCCGCGTCGATCTTCTCCCGACTTCTACTGGCGATTACCACATTCACGCCCTCGTCTGCGAGCGCGGCCGCTGTGCCCAGCCCGAGGCCGGATGATCCACCAGTTACGAGTGCCGTTTTACCGTTCAGACCTAGATCCATCTATCCGAAGCTAGCCGCATACCAGATAGGTGCGTATCGCAAACTTCTGGTGAGTTCCTAACCAGTTGAGCGCCGCGGCGGGCCGGTATGAGCCGGCGTCTGTATGCGGTGGGCCGATTGGTAGACGAGGTGCTCAATTCGGGGCCTTGTCGACGGTCACCCTGATTGAGTATCTGGTAGACGAAAGGGTTGGTTTCTGCGCTTTAGCTCTGGTGCCTGTATGCCAGCGTCTGGATGATGAGCCCAAGCTAAAGCGGGTGAAGGTGTCTGGAATGTTCGAATTATCTAGGTCCGAACGGGATTCAGGACCTCGCCCAGAGCTGGGCGTTGCAAAGTCATTGTCGGCTTTACCATGCAGAGGCACTGACTATCCAGCGGGCTAGTTGATACAGCTGGACCCAGATCTGTTGGTCACTTGGCGGCAGATGGGCGTTGATGGCAGGTCTATCTTTCAGCGGAGCCGACCTAGGGGAAGGGGTTAGGCCTGTGCTAAGTCGGGCGCTGTCGTGGCGATCGATCTCCAGGTACAACCAACAACGCAGGCCGTGGCCCGTGGTTTTTCACATACTCGATGAATTGTGTGGACTCTTCGAAGTTGTGATTTCAAGTACATGAGCCGGACCCTAGGTGGGCCCGGCTCATGTACTTTTGGGTGGTTTTGGGAAGTGAACTTGTATTGACTACGGTGTCGGAGTTGCGATGCAACCGGCTGCAAGTCCGAGGTGAGCTAGTCCTGTCAGATCTCCTCTGCCGTAGGTGGTCGGCGCATTGAAATTGTCGACGGGGTTCATGACCTGGGTCGGATCATTCACGTGTCCCATACCCATGACGTGTCCGAGTTCGTGGAGCACTAGCGATGTCTCTTGACCGGCGGTGGCGGCGTACGTGGAAGAAAACGCTGCCTCTCCGGTGACATAGGTCCATCTGGTACCTGTAAATGCGGCACTTGAGCCTCCCATTCCGATGACGTTTCCGCCGGGAAGGTAGTCGGTCGCATTTGCTGGTTCCCATGCAATTAGGACCGGCGCCCACTCCGGACCGTTTGGCCCCTGTACCACTGAGTTACGCTCAAGGGTAGGTAGCTGTGTGGTCGTGCCCTGATAGTTGAATTGAATGCCGGTGGCGTTTGATATTTCAGCGAGCGATTGCTGAATGAGAGCAAGTCCGTTCGATGGCGCATACCCGAGGTTCACTTGGTAGTTGATTGGGGCACAAGGGTTCCACCTTACGGGAGCGTTCGAATTTGAATTCTGTGTGAGTAAGAAGCTGTAGCCAGCCGATGCGGGCGCGGGCTGGGTGATCTCATGATAGGGCAGATTCGGGAAGGTTGCTGAAGCGTCGGAGGTGACACCAAATGAGTCCCAGGTCGCACCGCTACTTCCGCCTGCGATCTGTCCACCTGTTGGTGCCGGGGCACTTGAAACCGGCGTTGGGGCTGAATTTACAACCGGCGAAGATCCTGGCTGGAAGTCGACGGTACTTCCAGTGGTCGTGACCATCCAGTAACCACCAACACTGTTCCTACTTATCCCGGCGACTGGTGACCCGATATTTGCCGAGACGCCCGATCCTGCATAGGTCGCATCACCAAAGGTGAAGATTCCACCATCAGATGCTACGAGCCAGTAGCCCTTGCCATCGGGTGTTGCAGCCATGCCGACGATGGGCTGGTTG
>JABEUN010000020.1 GCA_013044385.1 Acidimicrobiaceae bacterium | reverse complement strand
CATGGACACTAAATGATGATTACAAGGATGGTATTCGACATGCTGATTGCGTGAACTTGTATTTGATTTAGTACCCCGGAGCGACGCATTTCATTTTCACTCTCGCACTAGTGGTGACATTAATTGCGAGAGGCCTATACATCGGCAATTTAGAGTGCTACCTTTAAAAAACTATTCGTTTTCTTAGGATAGGTTCTACTCGTGTTCGAGAAATCGAACTATGAGGGGTCGGATCGATAAGTACATCTTGGTAGGAGCGGCCGTGAGACGTTCACTTAGAAAATATGCCCTAATTGGTGGAAGTTTGGGACTAGCAGTGGGGGGTGCTCTGACTGGAATTGCTGCTCTGGCGTCACCTGCTGCGGCCAGTCCAGCTCCGGCCTACAGTGAGGTGCCGCTCTACTTTGGCGCGTTTATAAATGCTGGAATCATAAATCAGCAGTCGCATTTGGAGCAGACCGTTGTCGATTCGAGTGGAAACTATTGGACCTCCGTATATGGCGGTATGGGTCAGGGCGACCTGTTAGAGGTAAGTGGAGCGACTCGACAGGCGATGGCGGTGGTCATGTTGCCTGGCGACTTCACTCCCATTGATGGAATCGGCGCAAACGGGAACGTCTACTTCATGAATGCATCCATTGGGGCATCGGGCAATGATCACCGTACATCCTGCCCATTAGGAGTACTTGTGCCCAGTCTCCTGACTGGTGGAACTTCTGTCGGCGGGATAATGGAATATACGGTACGTGGGGGGTCAGAAAGTTCGGTCTTTTACTGCCCTGGTAGCGAAACAATGTTTGCAAACCCGATCATTCCTTCATACTCACTCCAGCAGGACTCCTCTGGCAATGTGTGGTTTACAACAAATTACGGTTCATCGGGCGGGGACTCTCCATCGGGACCGACACTTTATGAGTTGAGTACTGCTGGCAAGGTTTCGGGCTATCCACTTGATGGGGCACCTAATGGCATCGGCAGGGCGATGACTGTCTTCAATGGTTACGCGTATGTCTCCTCATATGGTCAAGGAAGTATCTTCGAATATGCGCTGCCTTACCCTCCAACTACATCAGGAACCTCTCTTCCACTTGCCGATACTTTCCATGTCCCGGTGCCGACTGGAGCCAATGCAGGTAACTTGGGAGACTTCCAAGGCATAACGGTTGGAGATGTATCGGAACTGTGGTTCCTGCGCCAATTCACCGACGTGGTTGGTTATGTAGACCTTTCGACCGGAGTGGGTAATCAATACCTAGTTGCCGGTAATGAGAGTAGCAATGTTGAAGGAATGGTCTCCGATGGTACCGGTCTTTGGATCGCTACCGGAGCCGTAAACGGATCTCCTTCTGGCGGCATTTCTTTTGCCAGGATCGATCCGACCACGGTTTCACCAGTTTCGACCACAGTTCAGGTGGGTCAAACTGAGGCGAGTCCGGCGACTTTGGGAAGCTTGGTAGTGACATTCATGCCAGTACCCAGTGACCTCCCAACTATCGGTGCAGATGACTTTGCATTGGAGAATGGGAACCCGACGGTACGCGTTGCTGCATTGCCGGTACAGTGCGAATCTGCCCCACCAACCTCTGGGGTAGTTCAAGGTGTCGTTGGCTCTCCGTACACAGATAATTTTGGCTGCCCACTGCTCACGGTGACCAAGACAGACAATGTCGGCGGTAGCACATTTGTAGGGACGCCGTTCAACTACACAATCACCGTGGGAGTAGATCCGAATTCTCAGCTGGCTGAAGATCAGAGGATCCACATGTCGGACTACCTTCCGACGGGTGTGACGGCCATGTCGATAACACCGGGTACAGGTTGGGTCTGTGACCCTATAACTGTGGGTGCGGTCGCTCCTCATGTCGGCAACTACTACGTGTCCTGTACCTACACTCCCGCCATTGGTGTGCCAGTCCTTCCCGGTCAGACACTTCCAGCGGTGGTCGTTCAGGCAGAAGGAACTGTAGTAGCAGCAAACACCATTAACCAGGCCCGTGTGTCGGCGCTCGATGCAACGAGGGTGTACTCGTACAAGGACATAGTTTCGTTCACTTCTCCTCCGACTACGACCAGTGCTCCTCCGACGACCAGTGCTCCTCCGACCACTGGCGCACCGGTACCCGCCGCTGCGGCAAGCAGTTCCGGTACGAGTAGTACCACGACCACAAGTTCGACAACTACTACAGCGGCCCCACCGGTGGCGTTGGGTGCATCATCGGCTTCCGGAGCACCTGTGACAATCACGACGGGCACCTCGTTGCCGACGAGGCTCGAATTCATCGGGTTCCTGATCTCCGGAATGTCGTTGATGGTCCTAGGTATTGGACTACTGGACAGTAGACGAGATGCTTTGTCAAAGCGAAACAGATGACGTGGTTGTAGCTTTGTGCCTTGTGTGCTAGCTGCTGCCTAATTGGACTTCGAAACTTAGCGAGTTGGGAGGGGGGTCATGGGAGAGAACTGGTGGCCCCCCAAATTCGAGATGGCTGCTCTAACTTGTTGGTTGGGCAACAGAAGGTATCGGGAAAACGTAATGAAACTTTTATTGCTATATGTTGCTTTCATGGCTGTGTCCCGTCATTCTATTCAACGGCCACGGACTGACAACTGTGATAAAAGGTCAAGATGATTGATGATTGCCAAGACTGTCCGCCTGCAAATAGTGATCCCTGTTGCCATGCGAATCCTTGTAGATGGAAGTGTTAAGGTTTGCTCGCTCCAAGCGGAGTGAGACAGTAAAAGATCAGCTAGATGAGGCGGAGCCAGGTTGTTGATTGTAGAGAGTGGAGGCGAAGCGGATTTGAACTTTGACGCAGGTGTGAAATCTATTCAAACCACATTGTTGGTCGCAGTATCGCATTGTTCCAACTTGGTTGCTCGAAAAACGTTGTGAGAGTAAAGCATAATTAGTTATATACGTTGCCTTTTATACTTCTGAGTCCTATTGCCGCTCAGGTGCGACTCTGATAGCGTAGAGCGGCATGTTGAGATGGTCGAGCGAGTTTAGAGCGACCCCAAGGATGGTGAATATGCGTGGTTTTAGGAGTTCGCGATGGAGGGTCAATGGCCTTGTAGTCGCACTTGTAAGCACACTTGTTTGTACCGCTGCAACTGGATACGGCACCGTAGATAGAGTGGGTTGGCAACTTGCGTCTGCGTCCACTGGTTCTGTATCCAACTGGCCAGAGCTTCACCAGAATAGCTATCTGGACGGTAGTTCGACCGACGCTGCTATTTCTTCATCTAATGCAACGACATTAGGGATTAATTCGGTGCAGTATACGGGTGGCGCAATACTCTCGTCTCCTATTGCCTCGTACGTGAGTTCTTTGGGCGAAAACGTTATATTTGTCGCGAATGATGCCGGGAACATTATTGCATTTGACCAGGCAACTATGATACCGATCTGGTCTAGGCAATTTAAAGCTCAGATCCGAAGTACACCGCTTTTCGAGAATGGGTATCTTTGGGTCGCCCCTGTTATGGGAAATACGTTTTACAAGCTCAATGCTGCAACTGGCGCTGTAATCTGTTCCGCCTATGTCGGCAGTAGCGGGCAGGCAATCAACTCCACACCTGTTCTTGGAACTCCAGTCGGTGGCAAGCCCACGGTCTATATCGGATTGGGAGATACGAGTAAGAATGGCCCTGTGGTTGCTGTTGATGAGGCAAGTTGCACTGTGGACTTCTCCTCGGCCCCCCAACCTATCGCTGGTACTGGAGGGGAGTGGGACCCGCTTTCCTTTGTCCAACTCAACTCGACCACCTCAGCGGTTTTGTTCGGATCGTCAGATCCAGACAGCGCCGTTTACGAGATAAATGCCGAGACCGGAGCACTGATCTGGCGTTTTGCGGCTTACAACCCATCTCCTTACGTCTATGACGTGGGAGCGGGGGTAGTGATTTCGCCTCCTGGCTCGAACGGTTTCGCCGACGGAGTTGCGTACGTGGAATCCAAGAGCAGTGTCATGTACGCCTTGGACTTGATGACGGGGTCACTGATCTGGAGCTACAACTTCAGTACGCCGTCAGGCGGAAACAATGGCTCTTTATCGACGGCGGCTCTTTCCGGCAATGACCTTGTCTTCGGTACTCACAGCGGACTAATCAGTCTGAACGCGACTACCGGGGCTCTGAACTGGAGTTACTCCGACCCTACCGGGGTGGATTCATCACCTTTAATAACAGGCCCGGTTGGCTCGCAGGTCGTAGCCTATGGTGATTTCGGTGGTGAGTTCAATGTGGTCAGCCTCAATAGTGGTACGCTCCTCTACTCCTTTCAGACGGGAAACTACATAACGGGTTCTCCCGCTGAGACCCCCGGTCAGCTTTTCATCACTTCGGCTGATGGATTTGTTTATTCATTTGGTCCAGGCGGGGCGACAGAGGCTCCCCCGACGACTTCGATCACGTCACCATCCACTGGGTCAAGTCTCCCGAACGTAGGTTCGGTAACCTCGACTGGATCCGCAACTTCAACTACCCAGGACATAGCTGCAGTGGACGTATATGTTCAGGCCGATGGTTCATCTGGACAATGGTGGGATTCGACGTCGGGGAGTTGGGTAGCCGCGCCGTATCCGAACTCAGCCACGCTGACGTCTACCAATTCACTTACGACGGGTTGGACGTTTAACTATCCCGTGTACTCGTCTGGTGGAACATACCAGGTCTTCGCAAGTGCGGCAGACGTGAACGGCGCTAGAGACACATCCGCATTCGGTGCCGCACCTACTGGTTCCCGAACAAGTTTCAGCGTTGCTCCAGTGTCTGGCGGCCCAACTTTAAGCACTCCTACCAAATGGTTGATCCCGGGTGCGAAGGTGACAATTTCAGGCACTGGATATTCGCCGGGTGAGACTGTCTCATTGAATCTGGAGGGTTTGGTGTTGGCGACAGCTTTGACGAATACAAGCGGGGCTATTTCCACGGTTGTGAAGATTCCTGAAGTCACCGGATATGGTCCGGAAGTTCTGACGGCAGTGGGGGGTACGTCGGGAGATATTGGTTCTGAGTCGGTTTATGTAACTGACTCCTGGCTACAACAGGGCCTGAATCCAGGACAGACAGCCTATTCCGGACTGGATGTCCTATTTGAGAAGACCGAGAGTATCAGCGCGAATACGTATATGAATTTGGCGTGGACCTACAAGTCGTCTGCGGCCATACCGGGTTCAGCGATCGAGTATCACGGGATGTCCTTTGTGGTCAGCGCTAACGGACTTGTGACTTCGGTAGCTGTTAACAGCGGCCAAGTCGCTTGGTCGGTCCAGCTCGCCGGGAGCCCGACGGTATCAGATTCTCCGGCCCTGACTGTCAACGGGGACCTGATAGTAGCTACCGCATCAGGATTGCTCTACTCAATCAATATCTACAACCACAAGATCGTAGCAACGGGAAACTTGGGATCGAACATCGTTGGCTCTCCGATTGCAAATGGGAGGACGGTATATGTGGCGAGTTCGACAGGGCTGGTCGAAGCGATAAATTCGGTCACTCTGCAACCAGTGTGGACTTCCAATTTGGCGGTTCCCTTGAGTGGCGGACTGAGTGTTGATCCGGCCCATGGAGCGCTCTATGTGGGGGAGAACTCCGGGGCAGTGGTTTCGCTCTCACTTTCCACCGGAGTGACCTCATGGTCGAAGTCTCTACCATTAGCAATTTCAGGCAAAAGTATGAACTACGGCGGGTATCTCTACGTAGTCGCTGGGAGCAACCTTTATTCACTCAACGTCAAAACGGGTGTAATTCGCTGGTCCTACGCGGCTTCATCGGCAATAACGGCTGGTCCGGTTCTATACGGTAGCCAGATAGTCGTTGGAACTCAGAACGGTTTGGACGAGGTGGTGGCACCTTCCACTGGGATCCTGAGTCAGACAATCAATGTAGGCGTTCAGGTAGTTGGTCTTGCAGACGCATACGACTTCATAGTCTCCACCCTTGCTGACGGTACCGTTCGGGGGTCGAAGATCTCAAGCAGTGATCCTGCCGCTTGGCGGGCAACGTTCTCAACAGCGGCGACGTCTTCGGCATCCATCGTAAACGGTGAGGTTTTTCTGACGGGATCTGGCGGTGAGCTCACCTGCTTTGTCCTGCCGGGCCTACTGCCGGTTTGACGCAAGCTTCAGGAGGTAAACAACTGTGGTGGTCGATATCAGCTTCGAGTTTCGAGTAATCCATACGTCCAATTCGACCAGTAGTCGGACTGGAGACTATTTAGAGGAGTGACCGCCGACGTGCTGATTCAGGTGGGCAGTTATTTAGATCTGTTGTAGTTGGGACCGGGGTGATGTGAAGTGGGGTCGCCCCACAGGTCCCTATAGGTGAGGATGCGGTTGGGAAGGGGCGCATTCGAAGCGAGGTGAAATATTGCAGCGTCGAATCGAATGGCCATGCAACACATAGGAGTTAAGTCCCGACGCGGTCCGATTCCCGTGCTCGAGGGGCGGTATTCCTAGATGATTCTGAGGTCAGGGTGGCACAAGTGGAGGTGAATACTCAATTGAATTTATTAATTTCTGAGCCAAAAATGGCTGAGGATGCGTGGATGGGATCGTTTAGATTGGCCGACTATTTTCGTCTAGACGTGCATATGAAGCTACGTGTACCATGGAACGTCTGATCTATATGTCAGAAATTTTGACGGAGACGGTCGGGATAGCTGGATGCGGCCCGAATGTGCTAGGGAATTCTGGAGGAATGCGGTGAAGGTGATCGTTCTCGGTGGAGACGGGTTCTGCGGGTGGCCCACTTCGCTGCATCTCTCGGATTTAGGCGATGAAGTAATCATCGTCGACAACCTGAGCAGACGTTTTATCGATATCGAACTCGAACTCGAGTCGCTGACGCCGATAGCGCCGATTGGGACGAGACTGGCGGCTTGGAAAGAGGTCTCGGGCAAGACCATTAGGTATGTGCGACTTGATTTGGCCAACGAATACGATAGGTTGCTGGCGCTTCTTTCTGAAGAACGCCCTGATGCCATAGTGCATTTCGCAGAGCAGCGATCTGCGCCATATTCGATGAAATCGCCAAAGGCGAAACGCTACACAGTTGGCAACAATGTTTCCGGTACTCACAACCTGCTTTGTGCCTTGGTGGAATCGGGCGTGAAGGCGCACCTAGTTCACCTAGGAACAATGGGAGTCTACGGATACGGTTGGTCCGGATCGGCTCCGATCCCCGAGGGATACCTAGAGGTTCAAGTAGACACCCCAGATGGCCAGTTGAAGAGGGAGATTCTACACCCGGCAAATCCTGGATCTGTATACCACATGACAAAGACCCTCGATCAACTCATGTTCGCTTTTTACACCAAGAACGATAGGATTCGCGTTACGGATCTTCATCAGGGAATTGTCTGGGGTACACAGACAGCTCAGACCCAGATGGATGTCAGACTCATCAACCGTTTCGACTACGACGGAGATTATGGAACGGTACTTAACAGGTTCCTAGTCCAGGCCGTTCTCAACTATCCGTTGACGGTGCACGGAACTGGGGGCCAGACGAGGGCTTTCATCCATATCCGCGACACGGTTCGCTGTATTGAAATAGCCCTAAAGACACCCCCTGAGGTCGGAGACAAGCCCAAGATATTTAATCAGGTGACTGAGTCCTACAAAGTTCGTGATCTGGCAAAGCTTGTTGCGGAGACGACGGGTTGCGAAGTTAAGAACGTGCCGAATCCTCGACTCGAGGCCGACGAGAACGACCTTGTCGTGGAGAACAAGCAGTTTTTGTCGCTTGGCCTCAATCCAACGACCCTCTCGGAGGGACTTTTGGCAGAGGTTCAAGATATCGCGAGGCGATATTCCAGTCGGGTGGATCTCTCCAAGATTCCTGCGACTTCTGCGTGGAGAAGCGGTGGATCGGGCGCCTGAGTTCCGGCAAGTCAAAAAGCCAAGACGTAAAGACGAACGTCAGCCAACGTCTATCCGTGCGGCATCCGAGAGTGACTAGAAAGTGTGTTGCCCCCAACTTTTCGTGCAATGCTTCGAACCAAGTGTTGTTGGCGTGTCAGTTAGTAGGTGCACTGCTACCTGGACTGGTCGAGTTGTCTTGAGGTATGACCCATTGTGTGTTCAGATGGACCGACTTAGGTGATACATTCACGGGCCAAAGTCTCCTCTCATTTCATGGGTCTGCGAAGGTCGTCAATTAGGACGGCGACGGCGTGTTTTACCTTCGCATTGCTGTTGGCGGCTTGTGGCGCAAGTGGTCCAACCAATGGCACTGCCGGTCCTTCCACCACTGCAGCAGGAGGAGAGAGTCCTACGCTTAATTCAACAAATTTGTGGATACTCGCTAGGAACGTAGTCCAGACACTCCTGAGCAATCCAGAATCGGCCAATTCGCTAAAAGGCTTGCAAATTGTCGAGATCTTGAAGAACGGTCAGGAGCCGACGCCAGGCCTAGACATCATTCCTGCTGTGAAGTTTGCAAGTGGTGCCGATCTGATCGGGGCTGTAAATTCCAATTCGCTGTCACCTTGGATTCGAACTGTCATCTACGACCCTGAGAGCTGGACGTTTACACCGACCTCCGAGCAGAATGATCCCGTCGCTGCTGCCAAGGCAGTGTTTGAGGCGACCAGTGCCAAGGGTTTGAGGCTGGTGATAACCCCGGCCCTGGATCTTGCGAAGATACTCAAGCCAAACTCAGGTCCGCTCTGGTCTGCTTTCCTCCAGACGGGCATAATTGGACCTTTGGCTAAATATGCTGATGTGCTCGAGATTCAGAGTCAGGCCGTGCAGTCAAATAGTGTCAGCTGGCTGGCACTGCTTTCAGCAGCCTCATTAGAGGCGCATAGATCGAACCCAAAGGTTGTGGTGTTGGGAGGCTTGAGTACAAATCCGAGAGGGAATCCCATCTCGGCGAGCATCCTGCAGTCTGCGGCTCGACTGGCCTCTAAGTATGTATCTGGTTTCTGGTTCAACATGCCTGGCCAGGGTCCTTCATGTCCAACGTGTCCGCCAGTAAATCCCGAATTAGCGATCGAATTCTTTCGAACTTTGGGCTCGGCGTAGCACTCGAATCGTGGGTCTTTTACACTTCGAGTTCGAGATCGAAGCAGCCTGAGCTGAAGTACAGCCAAGGTGAGCGAGGTTGACCCTGATGCGGGTCTGGCTACTAGGCGACCTGCTAGTTGGCAACTGTAGTTGTTAGAGCGGCTTGCTGCATAGATGAGACAGCAAGAGTCGGGTCATATGCGCCGCAGCTAGGGCAGGCAGATCCATATGAGGGTATGTTGAACCAGGTCCCACTGGACAAAGATGCACTCGTCACGAGCGCCTGAGTCAGAGTTGTCAAGGTTGGCGTCACGCCAGCATCATTAGTGGATACTGCCGACAAAACAGTTGCGGACGGGTTTGCAGAGCGAATCGCTGTGACCTCTGTCTTGATGAACTGGGTCATGACAGTCTGCACGCCCTCGAGTGACTGTGTCTGGAGCTCGACGACATCGGCGTAAGGGGCCATCTGACCGAGAATGTTGGTCGCCTCGAACTTCTGATAGTAACTCAATCCTGGCATTGAGATATTTGCGGCGAGATCTAGCCCCGGTGTAAGTATGAGTCTGAGACCAGCGCTATGGACTGGCCCGGATATGGACTTAACTGCAGCAAGAGGGTTCAGTCTCTGTGCAAGGGGGGTGAGGTACCAGTTTTCAGGGTCATAGATGACGGCCTTCACCCAGGATGGAATCGTATGGCTTGATAACGCCTGGAGTAGGAGGTTCGAGTCCTCGTACTTGATCACTGGGATGATATTGGGTTCCGGTGTCGGATGCGATAGAGGACTAAGTATCTCATAGACGGTGCCCGAATTGATGACCTGAGCATCTGTGGGGTCACTATTGAAAGTCTTCAAGCTGGATGAGTTCATGATCCAAAACTTGCCTGCTACGACGCTTGCAACTGTGCCACTGCTCAGGGCCATGGAAGCGGCGCCGCCCGAAGAACTTCCCAGAACGCCGATTACCGATGTACCGCCCATCATCAGACAGAGTGTCGCGGTGATAACCCGTAAAAGGTACTTCGTGACGCTGAATGGGTTTGGTCGAATACTCACTTATGGTCCCCTGCTGCTCTTCATATAATGACCACTGAATGTGGTAAATGGTATGTAAATCTTCGGTCCAGATGGCCCAGGACTTGAATCGGCAACGGTGACGTGGAGATCGAAGGCTGTCCAAGCAGAGATGTTTGCGCATTGATTAGGTCAGGCTCGAATGTGTCTGAGCTGCGACTGGAGTTGCGGACCCTTGCACTGAGTTATCCCCGACTTTTCTAACGGGAACTTCCCCTTCTGGCACGGCTCGGCAAGTCAGATGCGGGATCTTGTTATCGCCGTCGCCGGTGCTCCATACTGGTGCCTATGTCCTGACAGATTTAGCGACCCACCAGACGGTGGTAAATGCATTTCTCGCCGGCCGAGGTAGAGCGGAAGCTCCATTGTGGATGTGCGGTCGGTTTAGGCATCAATTAGGTTACTTCAAGCCCGTAATCGTAAAGATATGGCCGGCGATGTGAACGTTGTGCGCCGCCATTTGTGCCGAAATTGGAAAGTGTGAGCAAATCTTTACTGCGACCCTCGGCCATCCAATGACCTTTTCTAGGTAATCGGCTTTGACCAGCGGACGCAATGGGTGAATCGGACGATCTACAAAGAGTGTAAAAAAAAGCGACTTCGTAGAAACTTCTTGCCTATACACACTCTCAGTGTTACTATCAGAAATCGGCTGAGTATATGCCTGAATACTCCAGCCATTGGATTACGCGTAGGGAGGCAAAGACAGTGGACCCTAATCGCACCTCTGATGAGCTATCAGTTGGAATGATGTACTCGGATTCGGTCGCTGATCAACTGGTTATGGAGAACTCTAATAACGCGACAGGATTATCGAGTTCTTCTGATCTAAGAGGTAATGGACACGGCGTAATTGACCTCACCAAGGGAGATGTTGCTGGCCGACCGGGAACTCTCATCACTGATATGCCAGTTGCAGAGCAGGCGAAGTCGGAGCCAACCGTAGAGCCGGTGAGGGCACCGGCGACTGGGGTCCATAGAAAGCGGCGACACTATCTGGCAATTCTTCTTACCTTGGCGATTGCTGGAGCACTTGCTCCAGAAGCCTGGTACTACATCAACTCCCTGAATAACTCGACGTTTCCGGCTCAGATATCATCTTTTGGACTCGTTCCGGTCAACTTTTTAGAGAGTGGCACGATTTCGCAAATAGAAGTAAAGCCAGGTCAAGTTGTTACAGCAAGCTCTGTACTGGCTACGGAGAGCAGCTCAACTGCAGACGCGCTTGTTGCAAGAGATAAGGCGCAGTTAGTAGCAGACCAGCAGCACCTTACTCAACTTCAATCCCTAGGTACAAGTGCAGCGAACGGGAGTGCATCGGCGCTAGATCAGCAGGTAAGCGCGGCCAGGATTGCCCTAAATTCTGCTTCTACTGACTACGCCGCTGCGCTATCGAAGGCACAGCAGAATGTCAGCTTCGATCAGAGCGAGGTCAGCAACGAGCAGTCCGAATACGCCGCGCAATGTCCAAGTGGAACCACAGCGGCCGGCCCAAATCTTACGATTGCAGAGTGCATTTCGTTGAACGACGCACTCCAGGTGTCACAACAGAATCTGGGCGCCGCTGAGGAGTTAGTGCTGTCGATTCAGGCGAGTGAGCAGCTAGCTGTATCTCAGGCGCAGAGGCAGCTCACCGATGCTCAGTCCAGCCTTCAGTTACCTGTAATTGGCAACTCTGCCTCGTATCAGTCATCTTCGGATGTGTATTCGGCCCAACTCGAGATACTCAAGGACAAGGCGCAGTTAGCTGCTGATCAGCAGTCGGCTGGTTCGTTGGTTTTAGTGGCCGGTATCTCAGGCACTGTAGTTCAGGTGAACGGCACGGTAGGTATGCCCGTAGGTTCGTCGGGTGTGCAGACCGTCACTGGTCAGGGAAATTCAGTACCAGCGGCGCCTAGCTTCCAGCTCTTCCCGACGTCGGGACTGCAACAGGTGAACTCATCTTCCTCGCAGCCGCTGGTGGTTATAAAGACCCACTTGCCGATGAGAGCAGTGGCACTTCTGCCGGAGTCAGACCTAGGTAAGGTGCACTTGGGATCACAGGTGAAGTTCACGCCGTCGATATCCGGATTGAATTCAATAAACATGCGGGTGACTTCGATTGGAGCGTTTCCTGTCATATCGGAGGGATCGGCAAGCTATGCGATTTCGCTGGCCCCAATGAACGCAACCCCGCGTGGCTATCTGCAGGGTATGACCGGGACCGTAAAACTTACCTGATCGTCCAAAGTTTGGTATCACAGGCAATGAAAATTGCGAACCATTTCTCATCGGAAGGTAGCAAGTCGTGAACCCAATAGGTCTCTTAGTTATTGTTCTGCTGGTGATTGCCACAGGACTGGCGGTAGTCTTGCCGCTAAATCGCCCTGCTCTGGGTGATAGAGGTGATGGGGTCGCAACTGTAATTCTTCCAACGCCCATGAAACCCCCGGGGTTACAGGTGGGTGCTTTCGTGGCATTGTCCTCGGCGATAGGTCTGGTGACTGTGTTGAATGCCGACCGACTTACCTTCGAGTATGTACGGCTACTAGGCCTGCTAGTAGAGCTTGCACTCCCACACCAAATTGATATCCACACTTATTTGTCCGGTATATATGCCCTCTATCCGATGCTGTTAGTGCTAGGGCTATCACTGGTGGTGTTATTTGAGAGGATTACTTGGTATAGAAAGCTTGTGAGCCTCCTTGGGGCGTTCAAGATAGCCGGTTTTTTGGTCTCAGTAGTTGCATTTCTTACTGTATTAGCAGCGGACTGGAACGTATCGCCGATCGTCTACCAGGGATTGATTCTTGCATCGGTCACCGTAATAGGCATCCTCTGTCTACTTAGTATCTTTCAAAGAGACCTGATGCTTCCCAGGCCAGTGACGTTTGCTTTCACTGGCCCGAGGAGAGTTTCGGCGATAGTGGAACTTCTCATCTCTGTAACTGTTTCATCGGTATTAGTCGTTGCCATTTTTGTGCTCGTTGCCGGAAAGTTGGAGATCAGGGGACCGATTGCAGTACTTGGCCTGCTCTGGACGGCACCTGCAATTTCAATGAGTACATTTCTCGTGCTATTTCTGATATCGCCCAAGCCGATACGCGGCTCAAGAGATTCCGGCCACCATTCATTGACTGTAATTACGCCGGCCTATAACGAGCAGGAGATCATAGCGAGGTGTCTGGCATCCATAGACGATGCAGCGGCGAATTTTAATGGCACCGTTTATGTCGTACTTTGTAACGATGGATCAACTGATCAGACCAAGAATGTTGTGACAGAAGCGTTCATGCAGTACCAACATGCGACAGGAACTCTGATCTCGCTACCTGAGAATCGGGGCAAGGCTGCGGCCCTCAATACGGCGCTAGCTGCGTCGACGACGGAGATAATCGTCAGGATCGATGCCGATACCGTCATAGATCAATTTGCATTCTCACCGCTTCCCGACTGGTTTGCCAATCCGAGAGTCGGACAGGTCGGGGCACTCGATCTGCCTAGACCGGACCAGACGGCATGGTATTCATACGGCAGGCTCTTCGAGTGCCTTCGTACTTTCGCATTCGGCCGCCTTGCTCAGATGCGAATCAATGGCATTGTCTGCGTACCTGGTACTTTCACGGCGTTTAGGCGTTCTGTAGCAGTATCAATCGGTGGCTTTGTCGATACGATGAATGGCGAAGACGCAGACCTCACGATACAGTTTGAGCGGCTCGGATATGACGTTCTTGTCGATACCGACATCATCATCTACGAGGACGTGCCACAGAACTGGCAGGAGTTTCGCAAGCAGAGGGTTCGCTGGTTTCGAGCCGGGACGCAACTATTTGCTCGCCATTTCACTTTTAGGCGCCGTAATCTTTCGACGGTCATGGTATTTGCTATCAAGTTTGCGCTTGCCAAGTATCAGGCCGCGGTACACCCCTTGATCATCTTCGGAACTGGAGTATTGATACTGGGCTTCCCGTCAGGACCTCAGATAGTTACGAAGCTGCTCGTCTTGGTACTTCTGGCCAGCATTCCTTCGTATGCGCTCCTCGGTGTCCTGTGTCTTCGGTATGGCTATGCCAGAAAGCTGATCTGGCTGGTTATCCTCATCCCATTCGGTATTGCCAAGCGCTTCGCTGCGTTGGAGAGTTTCATGACTATTCCGGGACGAGGAACTGCCTTTGACGACAATGCGATGATTGTTGAGCCCACTGTTGGTGTGAGTGTCAAGCAGTAGTAGGGCTTGGTTGAAAGCGGCAGCGACGTGACCATTCTAAGGGCGATCCTCGGTCCTACAAGGAACTTGGAATATGGCGTGAGCCCCCTTATCTGCTACGGATTTGTAGGGCAGTTGTGAACTAGGATACGAATTTCGGAGCTCCAAGACTTATTCATTGATTGAGCGCTAATGCAATTGGGTTTCTGGAAATAGTGGGGCTTTACCAGCGACGTTTTCGTCAAAGGATTGCATGTTGGTAGCGCCTAAGAATTAATTGATAAAGGTTCGATTATTAGGATGAATTTTGCGATCATTTCCAAGCATGGTGATTCTAATGAGTGATAGGCTTCTTGAACTCTAATGTGACAGGAGGATTTGTCATGGTTCGTAGGGTGTCTAGGTTCGTAAAGGCTGGAGTTGTCCTCGCTGCCTTTACTGCACCGGTATTGAGTGCGTCGGCTGCGTCGGCGTCTACATTGTCCGGTACGACAAATTCGAGGTCCAACGGGATTGTGGTCTCCGCGGAGTTCTACTCGCATACACAAGGCGAGATTGTCTCTCTAGGTGGGTATGGCTACTCCATGAGCGACGCTCCTGTGAAGTGGGCGATCCTGAATCGGACCACTAATCAATATGTCAAGGCTGGAACTCTCCAGTGGCACCTTGGCTTCGAGATTGGAAGCGCCAACGGCCTTGCGATCGGAAAGTACCAGCTGCAGTATTACCACGTTGATGGATCCGTCGGCACAGAGGACTTTCAGGTCACCGATGGTGGAGCGGGCCAGTAGCCATAGATAGTAGAACGTCATTTGCTAGTGCCGTGAGTTGTCGAGGCGCGTAACGCTGGGCAATTTGGGCAGTGAGTGGGTCTGACTGCTTCCAAGGTGAAGCCGACCTCCTCAGTTGGGTTTGGAGATAACCTCCCGTTGCTTTGGAGGCGCTCTATCTGACTTGGGGAGGAAGGTAGCGGGGCGAGTGGCTAAGCGCCCTCTTGGGTTCTGCTCAGGGTAGATCCGGAGTGGCATTGGCCGCTCGACTCGTTCCGTGGCTGTGCTGGCCCCTATGTCTAGCGGAATTTCAACTTGAATTGACCTAGAGTTGGCCAACGAGCGCGAACTTAGGGTGCTCGTACCACCTAACTCAACAGGTGACTGACTGTTCGTGAGACGCCGTTATTACTTGGATTTGGTAAGGCTGGTCATGGGGCGAGCCCGCTCTGGTGCCAACGTGGCGCCGTGCTTTGATGATTGTTGTCTGGACAGCGTGGAGCTCTGATTTACGGTTTGGCTGGCATCGGCCTGAACCAACACCTGTGTTCTTCTAGGCAGTAGTTGCCTGGTTCGATAGATATTCGGTAGGTGCGGAGTTTATGAGAACTCAACATCTCGCATATGTGTTTCTCCGGAGTCGTCGAAGCGCTCTGAAACTTATTTAGCGATAGTCATCCCTACCGTCGACCCAGTGACTTCAATCTGACATGTTCTGCGAGCTTGTTCGGTGGGCGGTGTGTTGACGAATTGACTGAGTGGTATCGTGCTGTGCGGAGTCTAATGACGAATTCGTTTCCGGATACGCGCCAAGAGCGTGGTAGGGATCTACGGCAGAGGCTCCTTCGAGATATCTGGGCCAGATTTACCCAGTTTGTGACGAGGTGAGGGTGATGAATATCAGACAGGATGCCACTCAACTAGCGGGAGAGATCAAATCCGGCGCAATAAGCCCAGTTGAAGCGGTTGAGGCGGCCATCGGCGCCGCTGAAAAGCTAAATCCCCAGCTAAACTCCATCAT
>JABEUN010000019.1 GCA_013044385.1 Acidimicrobiaceae bacterium | reverse complement strand
GCATAGTCGTATTCAGGGAGCGGGCGGAGAAGTTTTCCGATTTCGTAGGATTTGCGCGATGGTCGGCCGGAGAGTTGATACCGGAATCTATGTATCCCATCCCGTTGGTCTAGTTTCGGGCGTTCTGGGAAGTTACCGTGGTCGGACAGACTTTGCGACTAGCCTCTCGGTACGATGGAAGTGATCTTTGACCGCTCAAGGGACAGCCGACTGCCCGGTTCCGTCGTCACAATAGGTGCATACGATGGAATTCACCTCGGCCATAGGCTAATAATGGCTGATCTAGTCTCCAAGGCGAAGGAATTGGAGGTGCCGTCAGTAGTAGTAACCTTCGACCGGCATCCAGCCTCGGTTATCAGACCAGCGTCGGCCCCACTGCTTCTAACCGACTTGGAGAGTCGACTTGAATTGCTTGCAGGCATTGGAGTCGACTATGTCTACCTCATAGAGTTCGATGCAGTCAGAGCGACCGAGACTGCTTCAGACTTCGTTGAGCAGGTGCTGGTGGGCAGTCTCTGCGCCAGAAGAGTCATGGTCGGATCGGACTTTCACTTCGGTCATAATCGCCAAGGAAATGTCGCGTATCTCGCCGACAGGGGAGCCGAATACGGCTTCGAGGTCGTGGGCCAGGAGCTGTTGCGAGCGAACTCGGTCGATGGAATCTCTAGCGACCTGCGATCTGAAGTTGTTTCGTCAACGCTGATCAGACGACTGATTGCCGAGGGAAGAGTGCGTGACGCATCGTTGCTGCTTGGCAGGGACCATTGCCTGCGTGGCATCGTCGCCCATGGAGATAATCGAGGCGGCGGAGTTCTCGGCTTCCCAACTGCAAACATCGACCCGCCCGCACATATCGCAGTTCCAGGTGATGGGATCTACGCTGGCCATCTTCGCGTGCTGCCCGATGGCGCACCCGTTGGAGCTGCAATCTCGGTCGGCTCCAGACCTACGTACTACCCCGATGGTGGTCCGAGGCTCGTGGAGAGTTATCTCATAGATTTCGACGGCGATCTATACGGGAAAGCAGTGGAAGTCACTTTCCGAAGTCACATCAGAGCCCAGGCGGCCTTCGACAACTCTGAGTCCCTCGTTCGGCAGATAGAACGGGATGTAGAGGATATAAGGGCGGCACTGGGCTGAAGTAAGGCAGAACGGCGTCTAGGCTGTTCGGGTTAGTGATTGGTCCAGAATAGGTCAAAAGACCACGAACAAAAAGATGAAAGCGCCAGGGAAAAAGACGCATGGTTGAAAAGGCAGAGACGATAGGTGCCTACAGGCTACATGAGACCGATACCGGTTCTCCAGAGGTTCAGGTAGCCATACTCACTGAAAGAATCAACTCTCTTACGGAGCACCTCAAAGTCCATAAAGGGGATCACCACACACGTCGTGGTCTCATGATGATGATCGGTCGCAGGAGAAGGCTTCTCGACTATCTCAGAGGACAAAATGTCGAAAGGTACAGGAGTCTGATAGTCAGACTGGGCATCAGAAGATAGGTACCGCGCAATAAGAAGTCGGAGGGGTCGCCGATAGGCGGCCCCTCTGCTGGTAGGTCCGATAGGTGCAGCTGCCAGTGGTGAGTCCCTCGCCCGGTCGGGGGATTGACCACTGGAAACTGCTCTGAATCGGTTGGAAAACAGGAGATGGTCAGCAGACTTTTTGCGACCGAAGAAGACTTTATGTGGGGCACGAGGTCCCAGTTGACAGGAGAAAAATGCCGGAGACGTACTCCGTATCGAGCCCAATCGAGGGCGATTCAAAGGTTCTTAGTTTCGAAACAGGCAAGTTCGCGCCGCAAGCTGACGGGGCAGTTGTAGGCAGGATAGGCGACACAGTTGTCTTGGTGGCAGCGACTGCGTCGAAGTCGGTTAGGGAGGGGATCGATTTCTTTCCCCTCACAGTCGACGTCGAAGAGCGCATGTATGCGGCTGGGAAAATCCCGGGTTCATTCTTTAGGAGAGAAGGAAGAGCGACCGACCAGGCCATCCTCACGGCACGTCTGATCGATAGGCCACTAAGGCCGTGTTTCCCGGGTTCGTTCCGGAATGATGTTCACGTTGTTGGAACCATCCTTGGAGCGGACCTTTCTAACCCACACGACGTACTGGCGATCAACACGGCTTCAGCTGCGCTGACTATATCGGGCATACCGTTCGATGGTCCGATCGGCGCCGTCAGGGTTGCATGGTCGACTGAGGGGAAGTGGATTGCCAATCCAACCTACCAAGAGGGTGACGAGTCGACTTTTGAGCTAGTCGTTGCCGGAAGGCTTACGGCTGATGGTAGCGATGTAGCGATCATGATGGTCGAGGCTGGCGGCACGGAATCCGCATGGGCGTCGTACTCCGCTGGTGCGCCACTTGCAACCGAAGAGGTAATTGCAGACGGCCTTGAGGTGGCAAAAGTCTGGATCAGGAAGTCTATAGAACTGCAACTTCAATTGAAGAGTCTGGCACCGGCAAAGTCTGAGATGGCTTGGGTTCCACAGAATGACTACTCGCCAGAGCTATTTGATGCCTTGCGAGATGCAGGTTGGGACCGCCTTTCTGCTGCCAATGTCGTTACCGGCAAGAGCGAGCGCCAAGGGAAGATAGACGAGGTCTCAGCGGAACTGTTATCCGAGATGGTCGCCCGGTTCCCAGAGCAGGCAGGATCGATAAAGGCAGCTATTCGATCTCTTCTGAAGAAAGTGATCCGTTCTAGGATCATCAAGGACAGGGTTCGAATCGACGGTAGGGATACCACCTCGATCAGGTCACTATTCATCGAAGTCGGACTAATTCCGACCGCGCACGGATCTGGACTGTTCCAAAGAGGCGAGACGCAGGTGCTTAACATCTGCACCCTCGGAATGCCCAAGATGAATCAGCTGCTCGACACTATCGGCGTAGATGATTCCAAGCGTTACATGCACCATTACAACATGCCACCATTCTCAGTTGGAGAAGCCGGCCGCATGATGGGGCCAAAGAGACGAGAAATTGGCCATGGCCTCCTTGCGGAAAGGGCGCTACTACCTGTCATTCCTTCGACGTCCGAGTTCCCATATACTCTCAGGTTGGTTTCCGAAGTACTCTCTTCCAATGGATCGACTTCGATGGCTTCGGTATGTGGTTCGACTCTGTCGCTAATGGACGCCGGAGTTCCAATTAAGGCCCCAGTAGCAGGTATTGCAATGGGTTTGATCTATGAGGATGGCGAATACGTAACGCTGACTGACATTCTTGGAGCCGAAGATGCCTTTGGTGACATGGATTTCAAGGTTGCCGGCACCGCAGAATTCGTGACAGCGCTCCAGTTGGATACCAAAATCGACGGCATTCCTGCTGACGTGCTTGCGAGTGCGCTTAGCCAGGCAAAGACCGCTCGTTTGGAGATACTGGAATCCATGAATGAAGTGATCTCCGAGCCACGCGAAGAGGTTCGATCCAATGCTCCAAAGATCATCACGTTTGAGGTTCCTCTTGACAAAATCGGAGAGATAATCGGTCCTAAGGGCAAGAATATAAACACCCTCCAGCAAGAGACTGGTGCCGATGTCACCATCGATGACGCATCTGGGATAGGTGTAGTAACCATCGGTGCGAAAGAGCTTTCTGCAGCGCTTGAGGCGAAGGCAAGAATTGACGAGATTCTGGATCCTCCGGTCGCCGAGGTTGGGGCAACCTATCTTGGAAGAGTAGTAAATATCACCAAGTTCGGTGCATTTGTGAATATCCTTCCGTCTAGGGATGGCTTGCTCCACATCTCCAAGATTGGGGGAGGGCGACGGATCGATCGAGTAGAGGACGTACTCTCGCTAAACCAAGAGATCGAAGTCGTGGTAGAGGATATCGATCCCACTGGAAAGTTGTCCTTGGGCCTAGCCTCCGATGTTGTGGACGGCGAAGAGATCGAAGTACAGGATATTCCACCTCGCACCCAGCGTTTATCCTCCGAATCGAGAGACAAAGGTGATTCCCGAGAGCCTCGTGAGCCACGCCAAGAAAGGCGTGAGGAGAGGTCAAGTCGCCCGCCTGTTGGCAGAGTATCATTTGAGGATACCTTTGAGTCGGAGCTCCTTGCCGAGTTTGGGGATCTAGGTCCGACGGTGCCACAGAGGGACTCGTCGGAAAGGCGTGGCCCAGGTGGTTCTGGAAGGGATCGCGGTCCACGAAGGAACCCTCGTAGGTAGTCAGTCCTTGATGAGTGTGGATGGCCCCTCACCTGCATATGCAGGTGAGGGGCCATCTGTTGTTGTAGGATCTGTGCTATGAAGGTAGCTGTATTGGGGGCCGGGGGGAAGATGGGATCCACCGTCGCTCAGACCGTGATTGCCCAACCTGACCTCAAGCTGGTGGCGGTTGTAGACCCGCGACTTTCTGGAATCGAGTTCGAGCACGCCACTGGTGTAAGTGGGAGTGGTCTTTCGATTTCGGGTGATATCTCTGAAATCGTGAGGTCCGGAGCCGATGTGGTGGTCGACTTTACCACCGCAGCATCCGCCTTCGAGAATCTTAAGTACTGTGCATCACATGGTATTTCCGCAGTTGTAGGTACAACGGGATTAGACCAGACGAAGATGGATGAGCTTGATCGAGCGTTCATAGACGCCGATCGCGGCTGTATAGTTGCTGCTAACTTTGCAATCGGAGCGATTCTTATGATGCGCTTCGCGGAGATCGCCGCTGGATTCTTCGAGACCGCCGAAGTGTTGGAGATGCACCATGAGACAAAGATTGATGCCCCTTCAGGGACAGCTATAGCTACCGCACGCCGCATTGCCTCGGCGAAGCTAGTCGGTGGATCTAGTTTTCTCCCTGACTCCACGGAGAACTCTTTGTTTGAGGGAGCTAGAGGTGCTGACGTAGATGGCGTCAGAGTCCATTCGATGAGAATCCGTGGAGCAATTGCGCACCAGGAAGTTGTGTTCGGAACCATGGGGCAGTCACTCAGCATCAGGCATGATTCATACGACAGGAGTTCGTTCATGCCGGGGCTCATTATTGCTATTAGGGGAATCCAGTCAGTTCGTGGCGTTATGGCTGGTATCGACAGGTTGATTGATGACAGGTTGAGTATTCGGTCCGAGAGAGGTGAGTGATGTGAACAGGGTTCGATCGCAGTTTGGTGCCGTCATGACGGCTATGGCCACACCTTTCAGCAAGGATGGGAGCGTCGACTCTAAGGCGATATCTGAGGTTGCCTCCCATCTGGCGAGAACAGGTTCGACGGCCATTGTGTCAACTGGGACAACAGGTGAGTCTGGAACCCTTACAGATCAGGAACGAATTCGTGTTTGGCGGGAGACAGTAGATTCGACAGATCTCCCCGTCATTGTGGGATCTGGGTCTAATGACACAGCCCACAGTGTCGAATTGACAAAGCTCGCTGCTGGGATTGGTGCAAAAGGCGTGCTCGCAGTGGTTCCTTACTACTCAAGGCCATCGCAGAGCGGCATTTTTGAACACTTCGCGGCCATGGCTGAAGCAACGGACCTTCCGATTGTAATCTATGACATCCCGATACGGACTGGTCGAAAGTTGGACCACCAGACGTTGCTTGAATTGCTCGATCGGTACAAAAACGTAGTGGCGCTGAAAGAGGCGTCTGGTGAGGTCCTCGCAGCTGCAGAGTTACTACAAAACGCCCCAGACGGATTCGCAATTTATTCGGGTGACGATGGATTGACGCTACCTCTATTAGCAGTGGGTGCTGTTGGCGTTATCGGTGTGGCGACTCACTGGGCAGGCCAGCTGTTTGCGATGATGATAGACGCATACACCTCGGGTCGCGTTGCCGAGGCGGCTGAGATTAATAGGGCTCTGATCGGGTCTTACCGATTCGAAAGTCAGTTGGATGCCCCGAATCCGATACCGCTCAAGGCGGTTCTGTCGGTGTTGGGGTTGAGCGAGCCGAGATGTAGACTTCCAATTTCAAATCCGACCCCTGAATTAATCGAGCAGGCTGCGATGATGCTAGATCAGCTCGAATCTGACTGCTCGAAGCTCGGTGTCGTCCTTCAGAGGGGAGTTGCCGAGAGTTGGCAGCACAAGTAAAGATTACATTTCTTGGCGGACTTGGCGAGATAGGCCGGAACTGCGCAACTATCGAACAGGATGGCCAAGCGGTACTCATCGACTGTGGTCTGATGTTCCCCACCATCGACACACCAGGTGTGGATCTCATCCTTCCAGACTTTACGTATCTGCGAGAACTGGGTGAAAAGGTGGTTGGCTGTGTTCTTACGCACGGCCACGAAGATCACACTGGAGGACTCTCATATCTTTTGAGGGATCTCCGCTTCCCAATATACGGATCCGAGTTGACACTTGGCCTAGCACGAAATCGGATCGAAGAGGCGGGGCTGCTTGATCGCTGTAGTTTTGAGGTTGTGAAGGACCTCGAGCGGAGAAGGATCGGTCCTTTTGAGGTCGAGTTCATACCCGTTACCCACTCTGTCCCTGACAGTTTCGCCCTGGTCTTTAGGACAGCCCAAGGGGTGGTCATGCATTCTGGAGATTTCAAGATCGACCTGACCCCGGTCGATTCGCGAGTTACGGATCTTTCCAGAATTGGAGCTATCGCCCAGAACGAGGGGATCAGACTCCTGCTCGGTGATTCCACCAACGCCGAAGAGGCTGGTCATTCCGAGTCGGAGCGCGTGGTAGGGGATGCTTTGATAGAGATTTTTACAAAGCATCGAGCCGGTCGCATAGTGGTTGCATGTTTTGCGAGCCATATTCATAGAATTCAACAGATTGCCGATGTGGCCAAAATGTTCGACAGGAAGGTCTTCACCCTTGGTCGTTCGATGGGGAAGAACGTAACTCTTGCACGAAAGCTCGGACTCTTAGATATCTCAGACGATATGATCGCCGACATAGACGAGGCGTCAAAATTTCCCCCCGAGAGGGTATGCGTAATTTCGACGGGATCTCAAGGGGAGCCGCTTTCTGCACTGTCGCTGATGGCGGTAGGTCAGAACAAAAGAATCGACATCGGTGCTGGGGACCTGGTTGTATTGTCGGCCGACGCCATTCCAGGAAATGAGACCGCTGTCGGCAAGGTGATTGATGGTCTTTACAGACGTGGTGCAAAAGTCGTGCATCCCGGCAACGCGAAGGTACATACATCTGGCCATGCGAAACGTGATGAGTTGAGGACCCTTCAGGCAATCGCAAAGCCTAAAGCCTTCGTCCCTGTTCACGGGGAGTATCGCCACCTCTACAATCATTCGAAGATTGCAATCGAGATGGGGGTGGATCACGATAACGTGCTTCTGGCTCAGGACGGTGATTCGGTAATCCTCTCCGAAAGCGGAATCGATTTTGGCGAAGTTGTCCCCGCCGGATACCTCTATGTCGACGGGATTGTTGGCGACGTAAGTCACGGAATGCTTCGAGACCGGAAGGTGCTCTCAGAGGAGGGAGTCGTCGTGATATTCGCCGCAGTTGACGTCTCCAACAATGAAGTAGCAGTTGGGCCGGAGATCGCCACTAAGGGTTTCGTACCGGTCGACGAGAAGGCCGAACTGTTAGAGGAGATCGCTGATTTAGCGAGAGAGGTGCTCGAGAAGGCACTCGCCAAGGACAATTTTGACAAAGACTCCTTGGCTCGCGATCTCAGAAGTGCCGTTGGCAAACTCATCTCAAGACAGGTGCGTCGCAAGCCCATGATCGTGCCGATTGTGACGGAGGTGTAACCCTTTGGCTCCTTCCAGCAGCGGTCCAACAAAAAGGACGGGGACGACAAAGGCCGGGACAAATTCCAAGCCATCTGCTAGGCGAACTCCTAGGGTCGTAAAGGCCGGTGGAGGCGGTACTTCAACCATTAAGAAGGTGCGAACGAAGCGTAAGACTGAAAAGTGGTCGAAGCTCAGCGGGGAGGGTTTGGCACTCGGACTTACTTTGGTATCGGCCTTTGTTCTTGCCTCACTTTTCACTCCGCTGTTCGGTCCGCTAGGGCGGTTGGTGTCGTCCGTTGCGCGTTTGTTTCTTGGTGAGGGATCATCAGTCGTTGCCACGGCGATACTCCTATTCTCGATCGCACATATCTCTGGGGTGATGCTGACTAGACCGAAGCGTTCCTGGGTTGCTTTGGCAGGATTGTCAATCGGAGTGGTAGCTTCAATTTCCGCGTGGCGCTTTTCCGGAGGACTCAACTTTACCGAGACTAAACTCAAGGGATCTGGTGGCGTCGTTGGAGAAGTGATTGGTGGCAGCATCGCATCGATTGCCAGCCGCTACGGCGCCTTGGTTATCACAGTCTTTCTTACGCTTCTCGCTACTAGTTATGTATTCGGCATTGGATTTGATGGGACTGCGCATTTAATTTCAGATCGGCTCCGAAGTATTAGAGATGCTCGACTGAAACGGAGATCAGAGCCACTTGAAATGCCCCAGGTGTTCGACCTTCAAGGGGACAGCCAAGTGACCCCCGAAGCCGTTATCGACATCGGAACTCCGCTTGAGGAGGAGCGCACGGTATACGTCGATCTCACGATGGAACCTGGTGAATCGACGATGGGCGCAGTTGAAGATGATCCGGAGGAGTCCATTTCACTGGACGATATTGGTCATGACGGAGTTGTACCCAAGGTCGTATCGAAGACCAAAGAGAAGGCGTGGCGCCTGCCGGCACTTTCGCTGTTGACCAAGGGGGGCACCCGGAAGATCGATGAGGTCGAGCTAGCAGATAGGGGTAGGGCTCTGCAAGCCTCGCTCATGACACATGGGGTGCCTACAAGACTCTCCGGTATGACTGTCGGCCCAACCGTCACGAGGTATGAACTTGAACTTGGTGAGGGTGTGAAGGTAGCGAAGTTGCTCTCCTTGCAGCGCGACATCGCTTATGCAATGGCAGCCGCCGATATACGGATTCTGGCGCCGATTCCGGGAAGAAGCGCCATCGGTGTCGAGGTACCGAACAGGTCCAGAGAGACCGTGACTTTGGGTGACGTGTTGGCGTCACCTGAGATGAGAAATGCCGAAAATCCACTTGAGGTGCCTTTAGGGCGGGATATCTATGGTAGGACTATCGTGGTCAACCTGGCAGATATGCCACACGTCCTTATCGCAGGCGCTACTGGTTCTGGGAAGAGTTCGGCGTTGAACTCGATGATCACTTCGGTTTTAATGCGAGCTACACCAGCTCAAGTGAGGATGATACTGGTAGATCCAAAAAGGGTCGAGCTCGGGCAGTATTCTAGGCTCCCTCACCTTCTATCGGCAGTAGTTGTGGATCCGAAAAAGGCTGCGGGTGCACTGGCGTGGGCGACTAAGGAGATGGATCGCAGGTACGGTCTCCTTGCCGAAGTCGGAGTTAGAAATATAACGGGCTACAACGAACTCGTGAAGGCCGCAGCCGTGGAGAGCCAAGATTTCCTTTTCGACGAGTCCGATGAGTCGCCCAAACAGCTTGAGTCGCTCCCGTACATACTCGTGGTTGTAGACGAACTAAATGACCTGATGATGGTTGCACCCAGAGACGTAGAAGATTCGATATGTAGGATCGCACAGAAGGCACGTGCCGTCGGAATTCACCTCCTAATAGCGACGCAGCGACCATCTGTGGATGTCATCACTGGCGTAATCAAGGCAAACGTTCCATCCCGTATGGCATTCTCGGTCGCGTCGCAAGCGGATTCGAGGGTCATTCTTGACCAGCCAGGGGCCGAGAAGCTAATTGGGAAGGGCGACATGCTCATCGTGACCGCCGACTCCTCGGTTCCAAGAAGGATCCAAACCCCCTGGGTGTCCGAAGGCGAGGTACGAGCGGTAGTAGGTCATTGGCTTAGGATCGCGGGCCCGTCGTATCTCGAGGAGCTGGAGGAGGAGGTTGCCACAGATCGATCGTCCTCCGATGACCCCTCTGGTCAGGATGAGCTGTATGGCCAGGCACTGTCTCTGGTGGTCTCCTCACAGTTGGGCTCTACCTCAATGCTCCAACGCAAGCTCCGTGTCGGATTTGCGAGGGCTGGTCGGCTAATGGACCTTCTCGAACAGGCAGGTGTGGTCGGTCCATCAGAAGGTTCTAGGCCACGTGAGGTTTTCATGTCCAAAGAGGAACTTGAGGATCTCAATATCTGAAGGGCGATCTCCAGATAGGCGAGATTTCATGAGTGTCTCCCCTCATCTGAGACCGGCTCGAGTCGAGGCGAACTAGGCTCACTTGAGCCTTTCGGACTGGCACTCAAGTGCCATGTCGTGAGGTTCACGTCGAACAGATGGAGGATTCTGGCCTGATGCGGAGGAATGATTCCTGGTTGCCTTCCTCGAAGCAATCCGGGAGATCTTATAGCAACCGAAATAGCGGTGGAGGTCTCAGACGAGTGCTAGCTATAGTGCTCATCCTCCTTGTGGTTGTAGCGGGTCTATCCATCGTTCAACTGATGCGAGCAGTACCGCTCCCGACAGTTGCATCCATACTCCCTAGCGCTTCGGTGGTTCCCGGAGCCCCGGTCACTCTTCCATAT
Organism: Acidimicrobiaceae bacterium; assembly: GCA_013044385.1. Lineage (GTDB taxonomy): Bacteria > Actinomycetota > Acidimicrobiia > Acidimicrobiales > Acidimicrobiaceae > JABEUN01. Next base: position 81,911 of record JABEUN010000019.1, on the reverse strand, counting down.
CCTCCAAATGGAGAGGCTGAAGTGGACCTTCCCGGGGTTGGAGTGATCGGAGCATCCGGTGGCAGCAGCCCAGTGCAGATCGCTTCTGTTGCAAAGATCATGACAGCTCTGTTGATAGTCAAGGACCATCCACTTTCACTTGGTGCGTCTGGGCCGACTTTGACTATTAGCCAGTCTGACTACCAGACCTACCTCCAGCAGAGCGCCGCAATTGACTCGGTTACCAGTGTTTTTCCAGGCGAGACCCTCACCGAATATCAGATGCTCGAAGGCCTCTTGATTCCGTCGGCAGACAACTATGCCTCGGTGCTTGCGACTTGGGATTCCGGATCCGAGTCGAACTTCGTTTCGAAAATGAACCAGATGGCGAACTCCCTCGGCCTGAAGAGTACCCATTACACAGACCCCAGCGGCCTTGATCCAAAGACTGTTTCGAACCCACGGGACCAGATTCTCCTAGGTGAGATGTTGGAATCTAATCCGGTCTTGGCCCAAATAGTTGCAATGCCACAAGTTACGCTACCGGTGGCTGGCACGGTTTATAACGTGAACTATGACCTTGGAACTAGTGGTATAGATGGCATTAAAACGGGCTCTACTCCTGCGGGCGGAAGTTTAGTATTTGACGCCCAGGGAACAGTTGCGGGAAGGACGAGGTCAATAGTTGGTGCGGTTTTGGATCAGCAGAGTGGCCAGCCACTGGTAACGGCACTTTCTTACGGGGCGAAACTGGCAGCGGCAGCTCCGTCGGTGGTCAAGCTGTCCAAGATTATCTCTAAGGGACAGCAGGTGGCGGAGATCGACACAGCTGATGGAGTGAAGCTTCCCGTTTTTGCTTCCAAGGATATTTATGCACTGGCATGGCCCGGTTTGAGCGAGTCGATCTCGGTCACATCCACCCTCCGGCGATTGACCTCCGGCGCTGGCACTTCCGTTGTACGACTTGTTGTCAAGGTGGGCGAGCAGAGTTTTTCCGAAGCCGGGTATATTTCGACTCCATTGAAGGCGCCCACGCTGAAATGGCGATTGACAAGGCTTTAGTGGATCGAACCAAATGATAGTTACCCGTCGCAAGGTTGTCACGCCCGCATCATCCGCGAATCTGGGGCCGGGTTTCGACGTACTTGCTGTTGCGATCGCAAAATACTTGACGATAGAGATTGAACCGTCTGAATCCTTGGAGGTCGTCGCTAGCGGATTCGGAAGCGAACTGAAGATAGATGATGAGCACCTTGCCGTCAAAGTACTAAAACGAGTACTCGGACACACCAGAGTAAAGATCAGCATCGATTCCGCAATTCCTCTGGCCAGAGGAATGGGATCATCTGCTGCCCTTGCTATCGCAGTGGCAGTTGCGTGTGGCTCCTCTGATCCACTGGCGGTCGCACTTTCTTTCGAGGGTCATCCTGAGAATGCTGCTGCATCGCTAAAGGGAGGAGCGCTCGCTGCGATTGCAACACCATCTGGGACAGTGATCAGTGATGTGCCTATTGACCCAGACTTAGTTGCAGTACTCGTGGTACCAGACCTTGAACTCTCGACCAGAGCTGCACGTCAGGCGCTTCCGGTTTCGGTGCCTTTTGCCGATGCGATTGGAAATATTGGCCGAGCGGTAACTCTTGCCCTATGCCTCTCAGATGTCGATCGCCTCAGGCCCGAGATGTTCTTAGATGTACTACACCAGCCGTATCGGGCAGCGATCTTTCCGGATGCTCCCTCGGTCTTAGCTGGCCTACTGGAATCTGGATGTGTCGGCGCTGCTTGGTCTGGGGCCGGTTCGTCGATGATCGGATTCGCTCGAAGAAGTGAGTCAGCTCGAATCCTGCAAAAAGTCAAAGCCATGCTGCTAGATCGGAATCTAGGCTTTGCTTCTGAGGTTGTAGAGTTTGATAGGCGCGGCACTCATCTGCTGGAGCTGTGACCTAGAGTTAGCGAATCAGGTAGCAGCTATTAGAATGAAAAAAATGGCCGAAAGAATATGGGTCGAAACTCTCGGCTGTCCAAAGAATCAGGTTGACTCAGACAAGTTGGGTTTCCGAGCAAATCGGGCCGGATATTTACCTGCCGCTGAACCGCAACAGGCGGATCTCATTGTGGTAAACACGTGCGCCTTCATAGAGTCCGCGAGAGAGGAGTCCATTTCAACCATCCTTGAAATGGCTGATCTGAAGAAGACCGGTGGTCGACTGGTAGTCACGGGCTGCATGGCAGAACGTTATCAAGCTGAATTGGCGACTGAGCTTCCCGAGGTAGATGTCGTTGTGGGTTTTGGCGGCGATTTTTTGGTAAGTCAAACATCTGTAGCAAGCGGTTTTGTTGGACAAACTTCTGTCGCGATTGGATCGAAACCTGCCAAGACGGCGTTCCACTCAGGCACGACGTTTGCACTTCCTGAGATGGATTTACTCAATTTGGCAAGGGCGCGATCTGACTCACCCTGGGCCTACCTTAAGGTTGCTGAGGGCTGTGACCGGCGGTGTGGCTTCTGTGCCATACCTAGTTTTCGAGGTAAACAGAGGTCTAGGAGAATCGAGGAGATTCTCGCCGAAGCAGCCACTTTGGATGTGAAAGAGTTGGTGCTGGTCGCACAGGATCTTGCAAGCTACGGGCGAGATATTTATGGTCGACCGCGACTAGTGGAGCTAATCGAACTGCTGAGACGCCAAGTTGACTGGGTACGTCTCCTCTATATTTATCCATCAGAGTTGAAGCCGGAGTTGATCGAATCCATCGTTGCAACGGGCGTGCCCTATTTTGATCTCTCGCTTCAACACGTGTCGAGACCACTGGTGAAGCGGATGCGTAGGTTTGGTTCTGGTGAGCTCTTCTTGAAGAGAGTTGCCGAGATCCGGAAGTTGGAGCCAGATGCAACCCTCCGATCATCGTTCATAATTGGCTATCCAGGAGAGACTGAGCAGGATCATCGCGCCCTGCTTGATTTCCTTGAAGAGGCGCAGCTCGATTGGGTTGGCCTCTTTGCGTACTCACGTGAGGATGGTACCTTTTCAGCAAACCTTGACGGCGACGTGGACTCTGAATTGGCGATGCAGAGGCTGCGTGAAGCGTCTGAGCTCCAAGACCAGATTACGCGTCGGCGTCGTGATAGTCAGGTTGGTAGGGAACTCGATGTGTTGGTGGATTCGGTAGGAGTCGCGAGATCTTACATGGAGGCTCCGGAGATCGACGGAATCATAAAGGTTGGAGCTGACCTTCGCGTAGGTGGGTTCCAAAGAGTTCGAGTAACGTCTTCTACTGGACCGGATCTCACCGCTGAACCTTGTGAATTGGGGGTATGACTTGTCATCGAGTACATATGGTCCAGAGGCCATTGCGACCCCAGCGAATCTGATCACGCTCGTGAGGACCTTGGCAACGCCGCTGATGGTATTGATGATTCTGAATCGGTACAATGCATGGCTCGTCTCTGCCATTTGGCTCGTGCTTGCCCTTACCGACGGGGCAGATGGTTGGATCGCCCGGCGACAGGGTGCTACCCGCTCAGGGGCATTTCTGGATCCGCTGGCGGACAAGGTAATGGTCTTTGGAGTTCTCGGTGTGCTTATCTATCAGGGCCGGGTACCGTATGTACCTGTTCTGCTCATGGGAGCACGGGAGATTGCAATCTCCATCTATCGGGGTGCGGTTGCCGCCAAAGGAATTTCTGTTCCGGCCCGTTGGCTCGGTAAGTGGAAGATGATCGTACAGTTGTTAGCGATCTGGGTTGTTCTCATTCCAATTATGACTTCATATAAAGGTGTACTTGTTCCGACCCTCATCTGGATTGCCACTGCTTTGGCACTCGCAAGCGGGGTACAGTACTATTTCGACGCGGTCGCCAGGGGTAGGACCACCAGCCCCTGATTCTGGAGGCTCAGCGGCAGGGACGTCGCGTGCTTCACATTCGACCTTTATTCACTGTCTGCCGTAAACGGATTGCCAGCGCATCTTGTGTGGATTGAAGGCTGATTGACGAGCTTGATATTAGCGAGGAGTATTAGGTGCGCGTAGAAGTTGTGGCCATTGGGACGGAACTCCTTCTCGGTCAAATTCAGGACACGAATTCGACTTGGATATCGGAGCAACTAGCGACCATTGGCGTCGATTGCTATTTCCAGACCAAGGTGGGCGACAATCTAGATCGGATCGCCCTTGCCATTCGTTCGAGTCTCGCTCGTGCTGACGGCGTTATTCTTTGCGGTGGTCTTGGGCCCACGCAAGATGACATTACCCGGGAAGCCATTGCAATGGTGGTAGGGGCCGAGTTAGAGATGGACCAATCCATGGCCGACCAGATAGCGGCATATTTTGCGAATCGGGAAAGAGCCATGCCTAAGAACAACCTGCGACAGGCTGAGCGTCCACCAGGATCGACCTTCATCGCTCAAAGGAAGGGAACCGCACCCGGACTGATCTGTCCGGTTGGAAACAAGGTGATCTATGCGGTGCCAGGTGTTCCTTATGAGATGAAGGATATGGTCCAACGTGCCGTACTGCCGGACATTGTAAAGCGGAGTGGACAGACCAAGTATATCGGCTCGAGAGTACTCCGGACTTGGGGACTCTCGGAGTCGGGTCTGGCCGAGGCCGTGGCAGGACGACTCGAAGAGTTGGAACGGACGAAGGTGGCTACCATAGCCTTTCTGGCATCGGGCGTGGAAGGGATCAAGCTAAGAATCACTGCCAAGGGTGAGACTCAAGCATCGGTGGAGACCGTTCTTGGAGTCGAGGAAGCTGCTCTCAGGGAGATTCTCGGTGACACCGTCTTCGGCACTGACGAGGAGACCATGGAGTCGGTTGTCGGCGAGCAACTGAAGGTGAAGGGTCTGACCCTCGCCGTAGCGGAGTCACTTACAGGTGGACTAATCGCATCGAGGGTGGTGGCAGTTCCCGGCGCATCGGACTATTTCAAAGGCGGAGTAGTGAGTTATGCGACCGCTGTAAAACGCGAGATTCTCGGGGTCGAAGAAGATCTGGTAGTGACTGAGGCAGCTGCAATAGCAATGGCCAAGGGTGTGGCCAAGGCATTGGGTGCAAGTGTGGGCCTCTCGACGACTGGAGTTGCTGGTCCTGATGAGGTTGAAGGCCAGCCCGTTGGCACCGTCTGGATCGGTGTTTATGTTTCCGCTGACCAGGAGATCTCCTTTGCCAGACTTGTGAGACTTCCACCTGGGGATAGGGCTGTCGTTCGGTCACTTGCTGCCATATCTGCAATGGACGTTCTCAGGCGCGCCCTCTCCAGCTGAAAACCCTGTGCAACGCATGCTTCCTATCGATCAGAGATGCCCGACCCAGAAAGTTCTCCAAAGTATGTAACTACTGTGCTGTAATACTTATGTAGGAGTTGCTGAAGCACCCGAACATGTGTTCGAGTTATGATAGTGTTCAGGTTCAGAGTGTTGGTCTGGGTCCCGTCCTGGGCTGGAGAGGTGTTGAAGTGGATAGAGATAAAGCGTTGGAGATGGCGATTGGCCAGATCGAGAAGCAGTTTGGTAAGGGTTCGATCATGAAGATGGGGGAGAGCCCGTCCCTTACGATAGCTTCTATCTCCACTGGTGCAATGGCTCTCGATCTAGCGTTAGGGGTCGGTGGCCTTCCGAGAGGCCGGGTCGTGGAGATCTACGGTCCAGAGTCCTCTGGTAAGTCGACTCTCGCCCTTCATGTTGTCGCCGAGGCCCAAAGGAACGGCGGAGCGTGCGCATATATCGATGCCGAACACGCGCTCGATCCGGTATATGCAAAGGCGATCGGGGTTGACGTGGATGAACTACTGATCTCCCAGCCGGATACCGGGGAGCAAGCGTTGGAGATAGCCGACCTGCTCATTAGGTCGGGATCTCTTGACGTGATAGTCATTGATTCGGTGGCTGCGTTGACACCCAAGGCCGAGATTGAAGGAGATATGGGTGATAGCCATGTCGGACTGCAGGCGAGGTTGATGTCGCAGGCGCTTCGCAAGATCACCGCAAATCTCAACAAGTCGAACACCATTGCAATCTTCATCAATCAGCTCAGGGAGAAAATAGGCGTCATGTACGGCTCTCCAGAGGTTACTCCTGGTGGCAGAGCTCTTAAGTTTTACTCTTCTATTCGGCTAGATATTAGAAAAGTCGAAACCATCAAAGATGGTGCGGAAATAGTCGGGAATCGGACTCGAGTCAAGGTTGTGAAAAACAAGTGCGCACCACCGTTCCGGCAGGCCGAGTTTGACATCATGTACGGAGAGGGAATCTCGCGTGAGGGGTCATTGCTGGATGTTGCGGTGGAGTTCTCACTGGTGAAGAAGTCTGGCTCCTGGTATACCTACGAAGGCGAGCAGTTGGGCCAAGGGCGCGAGAATGCCAAGGCATTTCTCAATACGAATCCTGCCGTGATGGCCGAACTCACCGAGAAGCTCAAGGAGAAGGTGACCGGTAATTTACCAGCGACTGTCATCTCGGGAGCCATTGAGGCTGACCAGCTTGAGGATTGAGAAGGTGAGTTGTCTCTAGAACCATTGCGGTGCGCCAGCAGGTATGTGCTGGGGCACCTTTGGCTGCGCTAACACTTCGACCGGTTTTTTGCTGGCTAGGCTGATCTGTCGTGACGGAGAAGTTTTTTATACGTACGTTCGGTTGCCAGATGAATGAACACGATTCTGAGCGGATCGCTGGGGGACTGGCGGTAGAGGGTTTAGAGCGCACAGAGTCTCTAGAGGATGCCGACGTCGTAGTTTTGAATACTTGCTGCATTCGAGAGAACGCGGACAACAAACTTTATGGAAACCTCGGCCACTTGAAGAGTTTGAAGGATGGCCGTCCGGGATTCAAGATAGTCGTGGCAGGTTGCTTGGCCCAGAAAGATAAGCAACTTGTGGCTGAACGTGCACCTTATGTAGACCTCGTCGTAGGTACTTTCAATGCCACCCGGGTGGGCAAGCTTCTCTCTGAGGTTAGAGATAGTCGCACTCTGGTGGAGATTTGGGACGGGCCAAAGCCAGAAGAGATGGACTTCAACCCGCTAATGGCACAGAGGGAGTCGAATCACTCTGCGTGGGTCTCGATACAGACCGGTTGTAACAATGGGTGTGCTTTCTGCATTGTGCCGTCGGTGCGAGGCAGGGAGGTTTCTCGGCCATTCGGGGATCTGATTCAAGAGGTAACGCGACTTGCCGGTGCGGGCGTGACAGAAGTGACCCTGCTAGGACAAAACGTCAACTCCTATGGACGGGATATCACCTTGGACTTGCGTCAGGGTCGCCTGATCGGCGATCCTACGTATTTAGCTGGCGAATCGTGGGTGGCTTCTGGTGGATCTAGACCGGTTCCACTGTTTGCTGACCTGCTACGTGGAATTGGTGCGGTCGATGGAATAAGACGAGTGAGGTTCACTTCACCTCATCCGAAGGATATTCGGCCAGAGACGCTGCTTGCGATGCAAGAGGTGCCGGAGGTGTGCGAGCACCTGCACTTTCCGCTTCAAAGTGGAAGTGATCGCATACTTGCGATGATGCATCGGGGCTACGACTCAAGACGTTATCTGGCTAGTTTGCAGGCGGCCAGGGATGCAATCGAGGATTTAGCCGTTACTACTGACATTATTGTAGGTTTCCCCGGAGAGACAGAACAGGATTTCGAGAATACTTTAGAAGTGGCGTCTCAAGCCGAGTTTGACGGGGCTTTCACGTTTATCTTCTCCCCGAGGCCGGGCACTGAGGCGGCTCAGATGAGTGACCGGATGGTGGATGAGGACACTATTGCTGCGCGTTTCGAACAGTTGAAGATTGTCATCGATAGATCCACTTTCCAGCGGAACCGTGATCGGGTTGGTCGAGTTGAAGAGGTGATGGTGGAAGGTCCATCGAAGCGCGATGACTCGGCATGGAGTGGGAGAACTAGGCAGAATCGCCTTGTTCATTTTCCAAAGCCGACAACTGGTGTCGGATCTGACCAGCTTGTTTATGGGCCAGGTTCTTACGTCAGTATTGCAATTGATTATGCGGCTCCGCATTTTGTGAAGGGAAAGGTACTGGAGCTCATTCATAAGGCGCCCCGTCCCCGGCAACGATTGACAGTTACAGCGTCTTGATTGGGCATTGTACTTGAATGACCGCCTTGTACTCTGAGTTGCTGAAAGTCAAAATCGGATTGGCTTCTTGCATACAAGGAGTGGCCCATGTGGATGCGACGGCTAATGGAAGGCTCGGATACCGTTCGTCGGTCAAGGGTTGATTGAAGGACCTGCTTGCTTTTTCCGACATCTGTAACATTGCTTGGACCAACTGCCTCTGGTAAGACTGCAGTTGCCATCGAAGTAGCCCGTGAGCTCGAGCATTTGGAACTCGTATCGGTTGACTCGATGACGATCTATCGCGAGCTCACCATCGGTACGGCCAAGCCAGCGCCTTCTGAACTGGTTGGTATTCGATACCACCTCCTCGGGGTAGTTTCAGTTGTGAATGAGTATTCACTGGCGGACTACCTTCGGGACTGCGCAGTTGTCAGTGCGGAGATCTCAGCTAGGGGTAGTCGGGCTCTCCTCGTAGGGGGTACGGCACTCTATTTGAAGGCGGTCCTCGACGATCTTCGTCCACCAGGAACCTTTTCTGGACTACGGAGCTGGCTAGAGCAACGAGCTACCCTCCCCGGTGGTACAGCGTGCCTGTATAACCTTCTGAGGGCCACAGATCCAGCTTCAGCTGCGTTGATCGAGCAGAACAATTCCCGCCGAATAGTCCGTTCGTTGGAAGTGGGACTTGGTAGCGGATCCCGCTTTTCCACGTTTGGACCTGGAGTAGCAAGTCCATCTTCGATTGCACGAAGCATCGTCGGAATTGATCCCGGCAGGGTGGTCCTTAGGCAGCGCATCGCGTCCAGGGTCGAGCAGCAGATTGAATCAGGATGGTTGCAAGAGGCTGCTGAGCTTATGGATTGGGACTTGAAAGTCTCGCGTACGGCCGAGCAGGCGCTTGGCTATAAGGAGTTGAAATCTTACCTCAGAGGCGAGATCACATTGGAGGAAGCCAAGGAAAGGATCGTTGTTCGTACTTACAAGTTCTCTAAGCGGCAGATGGCGTGGTTCAGAAGAGATTCGCGGATAGTTTGGACTAAGGGACCCGATGAGGCTAAAGAACGACTCTTAAAAGAGGTAGCGGCTGTTGGCAAACATTGATTGGAGTGCGCGGTCAGTTCCCGCTAGCTAATTTGCAGTGGCAATGAGACGTTGCAGTTCATCCACTTCTGAGGTTAATAGGTTTTACGTCTAGAGGATTTGGAGTGAGTACGTTGTTTCGAACCAGCAAAAGACACGGTGCGGGCAACGATTTTCTGGTTCAACTCGTTGAAAACAGCAATGACGGAGTCCTCGCTACCGAGGCGAAGCTGTTGTGTGATCGTCATTTTGGTGTTGGTGCCGATGGCTTCATTGTGGGAGAGGTGGGCGAGCAGCCGACGGATCAGGTGAAGATGACACTATTCAACTCCGATGGCTCCCGTGCCGAAATGTCCGGAAATGGAATCCGTACACTTGCCCATGCGGTGTTCGATCATTTCATCGCCGCTCACCAGTTGAACAGGTCAGTTTTGAACAGTCGGTTTGAAATCGACACCGATGCGGGGATAAAAGTAGTCGAAGTCGTCCCGACTTTAGATCCGCTTGAGGTTCAAGCGACCGTCGGAATGGGTTCAGGACGTGTATTGGCCGAGCTTGGCCCTGGCATACAGGTAGACATGGGCAATCCTCATCTCGTCGTTGTTCTTCCAGACGGATCGCAGTTGCCAGGACCTGGCGAAGTGCTGAACGCGGGCGAGGAGTTTCAGAAGCTGCGTCTTGGTGGAATTAATGTCGAGTGGATAGTGCGGTCCCAAGTTGACCCGACCGAGTTTGATCTGGTGGTCTTCGAACGGGGAGTTGGTCCGACACTTGCCTGCGGGACAGGTAGTGTTGCGAGCTTCCTTGTTGCCAGGAGTATGGGTATGGTCGGTGACACTGCACTATTCAGGAACCCCGGGGGAGTGTTGAAGGTTAGCTGTTCTGGTGATCTTCTGTCGCTGAGCGGTCCATCTCGTTTCATATGTTTCGTGGATTTGGGGAATCAGTGATAAGACCTGGTGTGCAATGTCGCTAATTGATCGTTCATTTCGGGAGAAGATCCTTCTCGTCGGAGTAGCTGTCGGAAGAATGGATCTTGATCAGGTCGAGGACGATTTGGACGAGCTGGCCCTCTTGGTCGATACGGCTGGTGCCGAGGTGGTCGGTAGAGTTACCCAGCGAAGGGACAGGCCCGACCCAGCCACCTTCATTGGATCGGGCAAGGCTGAGGAGGTTGCCCGACTTGCCGAGATGCTCGATGTTGACACAGTTGTATTCGATGAGGAACTGACTCCGGCTCAACAAAGAAACCTAGAGAGGCTCTTCGGTAGGACTGCAATTGACAGAACCGCCGTCATATTGGACATCTTCGCTCAGAACGCCAGAACGGCCAGCGGAAAAGCCCAGGTCGAGTTGGCGCTGCTCAATTATCGACTTCCAAGACTTAAGGGCAAGGGACACTCCCTTTCCCAGCAGGTCGGAAGGATCGGCACACGGGGGCCGGGAGAGACAAAACTTGAGGAGGACCGCAGGCAGCTTCAGGATCGAATCTCACACCTTCGGAGAGAGCTCGTTGCGCTCGATAAAAACAGTAGGGTTCAGCGAAAGTCGCGGGTTCGTTCGAGAGCTGCGTCGGTATCGATTGTAGGTTATACAAATGCCGGCAAATCGACACTACTCAATTCTCTTACAGATGCAGGGGTCCTGACTGAGGACAGACTCTTCGCTACTCTCGATCCGAGGACGCGGCGGCTCGACTTGCCAGGTGGTGAGTCAGTGTTGCTATCTGACACGGTGGGATTCATAAGGAAGCTTCCCCACCAGCTGGTGGTCTCCTTTAAGTCGACACTTGACGTTGTGGCTGAGTCGGACCTACTGCTTCACGTTGTCGATGCTTCTTCGGCACAAATGCTTGAACAGATCACTGCCGTCAGAGAGGTACTGGCTGAGATTGGGGCCAATGAGGTGCCTGAGGTAATGGTCTTTAACAAGGTAGATCTTCTTTGCGGTGCCTCCGAGGTTACCGAGACTGCGGCCAAATTGGCGGTTGAAGCTGGACCAAGTCATTTTGCAGCTATCTCTGCGACGCAGGGGTGGGGGCTTTCGGACCTCCTGGAAGAGCTCTCAAAAGCACTGCGGAGAAGAGCTCGACTGTTCGAGATCATTGTTCCATTTGACCGCGGTGATATTCTTGCGGTTTTGCATAGAGAGGGAGAGGTCATATCTCAGCGCGAGTCGGACGACGGAGTCAAAACCATCGTGCGACTCGACTCGAACTCCCTCGGATCCGTTCGATCCTTCGTTGGAGAACACATCGAGATTCGGCGGGTGGATTCAGAATACTGAGAGGCAGTGAACCGGGAGGTCACCACCGAATTCTACGAGGCTATCCTTCTTGGTGATGGGTACAGAGTCTGTTTCACAAGTTGGTCCATTTGTCATGCCGGCATATCCCTACGATCGGTTGGACGAAATTAAGGCGATAGCGGAGAGTGTATACGGGAGTTATCTAGACCTCTCGGTTGGGACTCCGATAGATCCTCCGCCAAGTTTCGTACCACACCTCTTGGCGACTTCGGGTATGGAACGTGGCTACCCACCATCCATCGGGACCATTGGACTCCGGCGGGCAGCATCTGATTGGATGGCGGAACGTTTTGATATCCATATCTCGGCCTCCCAAATTGCAGCCACAGTTGGAACAAAGGAGTTCGTTGCCTCGCTTCCGAGATTTCTTCGGTTGCGGGAATCAGATCGAGATGTAGTTCTATATCCAGAAGTGTCCTATCCCACATACCAGATCGGTGCGGAGCTTGCCGGATGTCGACATTTTGCAGTTCCAGTCAACGAGGATGGGAGTCTCTGCCTCGAGCAGGTCCCCGAGTGGGCAGTCGACTCAGCCCTCCTTCTTTGGATCAACTATCCCTCCAATCCGACCGGACGTATATCGGGAATAGAGCCAGCAGTTGAGTGGGCAAGACAACACGAGATACTGGTGGTTTCTGACGAGTGCTATGCAGAGTATGTCTGGAAGGGCGATGGCGACACTGCTCTTCGATATTCCGTCGAAGGCACTTTAGCACTGCACTCGATCTCGAAGAGATCCAATCTTGCTGGACTGAGGGCTGGTTTTTATGCCGGTGATGGAGAGATTGTGCAGTTCCTCTCGGAGGTCAGAAAGCACGCGGGGTTGATGGTGCCTGGGCCGGTTCAGGTCGTAGCGGCCGAATCGCTAGGTGATTATGGGCATGTGGCCGAGCAGCGACGACGCTATTTAGAGAGGCTTGAGATCATGGTTCGAGCCCTCACTGCTCACGGTATCGACGTCGAACTTCCCGAAGGAGGGTTCTACCTCTGGTTCAAGGCCGTCGACAAAGGCTTAGCTACCGGATTCGAGCTCGCCGCATACCTTGCATCACGCGCAGGCATCGTGGTCTCTCCCGGAGAGTTCTATGGTGATTCATCCAAGGAGTATGTGCGGTTGGCCGTTGTAGCGCCAACGGATCTGATCCAACTGGTAGCGTCACGACTATCCAGTTGAGTCGAATAGCTTCATGCAGATGAGTCAAGTGTCTGAATCAGTTGAATTGGCGGAGTTAGAGTCACAGATTTTGTCCGTGTGGGACCGTCGTGATTCGGTTGACAGTACGGCAATTTCCGAGAGGAATCTCGTATTTTCGGTACTAGGGCGCTTGGATCGAGGCGAATTGCGAGTAGCAGAGGTCCGCGAAGATGGTTCGCTCTTGGTGCATGAGTGGGTCAAATGTGCCATCCTCCTCTCCTTTCGACTTCGGGATCTGGCCGAATACGAGGTTGGACCATTTGAGTACTTGGACCGAATGCCACTCAAGCGAAACTACAGAGCATCGGGCGTTCGAGTGGTGCCAGGCGCTAGCGCCAGATTCGGATCGTATTTGGGCCGCGGTGTCACTTTGATGCCAAGCTACGTAAACATCGGTGCATATGTCGGTGAGCAGACGATGGTGGATACCTGGGCAACTGTTGGTTCATGTGCTCAGATCGGAGCCAGGGTTCATCTTTCGGGCGGCGTAGGTATCGGCGGAGTATTGGAGCCTCCACAAGCAGCCCCGGTAGTTGTGGAGGATGATGCGTTCATCGGATCTCGCGCCATGATCACCGAAGGGGCACGTGTTGGTAAGGGAGCAGTGATCGGTGCCGGAGTCATCCTGAATCCATCCATTCCCGTGATAGACGCCGAAACCGGTGCTGAAATCTCCAGAGGTTATGTACCGGACTACTCGGTGGCCGTCACTGGGATCAGGACCAAGCACTTCGCGGGTGGAGAATTTGGCTTGCCCTGCGTACTGGTCATCAAGAAGATGGCTGAAGGAGAACGACACAGTAAGACATTGTTGAACGAAGTTCTTCGTGAACACGGAGCTGCATTATGAGTCTTGATCCCGTCGACCTCTGCATAGAGCTCGTCAATACGCCGTCTGAGTCTAGGAATGAAGCCAACGTAGCTGATCTCATCGAATCAACATTGTCTAGGTTCAGCCATTTACGGCTCAAAAGGGTAGGTAACAACCTGATTGTCAACCGGAATGACACCGGGCAGAGCAAGTTCATACTTGCTGGACATATCGATACGGTCCCTCCCTCGGTGGGGTACCTACCATACAGGGACGGTAATCGAATCTATGGGGTCGGATCAACAGATATGAAGGGTGGTGTGGCTGTGATGATGGCCCTCGCCTCAGACCCGGACTTGCTCGCTCCAGTGACCTATATTTTCTACGTCTGCGAGGAGATAGACCGGCGCTTCAGCGGACTGCTCGAGATTGAGCGCGATTCCCCTGATGTGCTGCGTGCAGAGGCAGCAATACTGATGGAGCCGACACTGAATGTAATTGAGGCAGGCTGTCAAGGCACGCTTCGAATGCGACTACATGTTGGAGGTCGGAAGGCACATACTGCCCGTCCTCATATAGGTGAAAATGCAATCCACCGAAGTGCGGAATTCTTGCTAAGGATTGCATCGGTACACCGACGATCGGTGATCATTGATGGGTGCGATTATAAAGAGGCGACTTCGGTAGTCAAAATTGTCGGGGGTGTCGCAAACAACGTGGTGCCTGACGAAGTAGATATTCTGATTAATCACCGATTTGCGCCGGACCGAAGCATCGAGGAGGCCACGGATTTTGTCTCAGGACTGTTTTCCCAACTCCTGAGGGAGGATCTAGGGGACTACGTCTCGTTGGAGGAGGCCGCTCCCTCTGCGCGTCCAAATCTAGAAAATCCATTTCTTGCCAAGTTGGCTGAATCAGTTGGTACGCGTCGTGGAAAGCTGGGCTGGACAGACGTGGCTTTCTTTAGCGAACGGGGTGTTCCTGCCACGAACTTCGGACCGGGGGATCCGGAAATGGCGCACACGGCCGGCGAATGGGTGGACGTTGACCAGATAGTCGCGGCAAAGGCCATTCTCACCTCCGTGCTCTCGTAACTTCTGCTGAGCGGTCCTTAAGAGAACTTTCTTACCAGTGTGGTTACCTTGCCAAAGATTTCGACCTCAGAGTGGTGGAACGACATCGGTAGGTAACGCTCATTGGCTGGGGTTAGCTCTATGTACTCGCCGACCTTGGTAAGGACCTTGATCGTTGCCTCGTCATCAGGAATTCCGGCGACGACGATATCGCCACGTTCGGCTGACTTCTGGCTCCTTGCGATAACATAATCATCTTCGTAGATTCCCATTTCGACCATGGAGTCGCCACGAACCTGAAGGGCAAAGTGCTCGCCGAACCCGACAATACTTCGCGAGAGGTCTAGTTCACCCTCTTTGTCCTCGTATGCGAGTACTCCGACTCCGGCTGCTACTCGACCAAGTATAGGTACGCGCACAGTTTCTGAAAGTTGCGTTTCGGTCATCGGGTGACTCTCGCTTGACTGAATCTTCAGCGCCCTTGGTTTTGACGGATCCCTCTCGATCATCCCATCTCGCTCTAATGACTTCAGGTGTGCTTGGACTGAAGAAGGCGAGGCAAGTCCGACCCCTTCACCGATCTCTCTCACGGTGGGAGGATAGCCCTTTGCCGATTGGAATTGGTTGACGAACTGGAGTACTTCATCCCGCTTCTTATGTGAGTGAGCCATACCAAACCTTTCTGACCATCTAACTTTAGCAGGTTTTTTGCCGTAAAGACAAACATGTGTTCGAGTGTTGTAGACAATGTCACAAGCATGTGATTCAATTAGAACAGGTGTTCGAGTTAGGGAGATTGCGTAGATGAGCAAGTCTGTGGACGGTGCAATGTTTCTTGGGACCGCATTGCCTTCTTCTGCTACCCGTTTCGGGTCAGACGAGGTCGATACGTTCGGCAACCGACCCGAATTGAAGCTGATAGTGGGTGGGCTATCGTCCCCATCTCCCCTTCGGCGTGTCCGGCGTCGAACCTTGAGATTGATTCGGATGGCCCTGCTCGTTTGGATCGGCCTCCTCGTTGCTGTATTGGTATTCACTAGTTTGACTGGGACGTCGATACCTCGGTCAGGGTCTCAAACATACGTTGTTCGCCCTGGTGACACTCTGTGGTCGATTGCGACCTCGCATTCAGGCGGAGGTGATCCGCGAGTTCTTGTGGCACAACTCGAAAGGGAGCTTTCTGGGTCTACCGCTATATATGTTGGCGAGAAGCTTAGCATTCCTTCCAACAAGGGCTGATCCCGGGCTGTGGCCTGTACGAAGTGGAAGCATTTGACTAATTAAGGCTTAATCATGCTGCTAGCCGCTCTAACAAACTGCTAGTAAACGCTTACACTGGTCGTGAGGTTTGCTTGTGCGGTGTCCATTCTGCCTTTGTGGCGAAGATAAGGTTGTTGACTCCAGGGTCGTTGAGGATGGCGCTGCCATACGCCGCAGGCGATCTTGCGACGGGTGCGGTCGGAGATTTACCACTTACGAGCGAGTCGAAGAGATCTCCCTTGTTGTCTGTAAGCGCTCAGGTGACAGAGTCCCCTTCGAAAGGGCGAAACTTATTAGCGGGATCAAGGCGGCATTGAAGAACCGACCCGTTGATGATGCCACCATTGAACTGGCTGCACTTGAGTTTGAGGACGAGTTCCGCCTCCTTGGGGAGGAGTGTTCCAGCAACCAGATTGGCCTACGGGTTTTGGAGTGGCTGCGGGAGACTGATCGAGTCGGCTACATGCGTTTTGCATCGGTTTACAAGGGATTTGAAGATCTGCATGACTTCGAACGCGAGGCGGTGGCCCTAGTAAAGCAACCAACTCGGCCAGGCGACTAGCTAAGGTCGAGATCCTGATAGTTGTTACTTGACGGATTGAATGAAAGAGATCCAAAAGATCAAGGAGGGAATTTCATTGGGGCTTTCTTCCGTCGGCGGACTCCACCAGGTCTCGCGCTCGATAATTGTAGCTGCGCCGTGTGCAGAAGTGTTTGACTTCTTGGCTCGGCCGGCCAACCATTCCACAATTGACGGCTCGAAAAGCGTTTTGAAGGTTCTCGAAGGTCCCGAGCGCCTCTACCTCAATGCTAGGTTCAGGATGTCGATGCGCCTTTTTGCTCCATACAAGATATGGAATACGGTCGTGCTCTTTGACGAAGGTAAGTCCATTGGCTGGCGCCATTTCGGCAAGCACGTTTGGCGCTACGACCTAGAAGAGGTGGCAGATAGCCATCCAAGATCCACGCTACTTACTGAGACCTTTGATTGGTCGAACGTGCCATCAAAGTTTATGTACGAGCTGTTTAGGATTCCCGCAAGAAATACGAAGTCGATCGAATTGACGTTAGACAGAGTTGTAGCGAAGTTCGGCTAGTCCAAATTGTCGGCGGCTTCGTCGAATTCGAGTCCGTCTTTGAGCATCGATTGAAGTTCGTTGAAGATGGTCGAATTTGCTGCAATAGTCATTGTCCGCGAAGCCCCGATACCGCTGGTGTTACCAACAACGCCGCCTGCCTCTTTAATAATGAGTTCGGCTGCTGCGAAGTCCCAAGGGAAAAGTGCTTGCTCGTAAAAGCCGTCGAGACGGCCACAAGCTACCCAACAGAGGTCAACTGACGCAGCGCCTGCACGTCTCACGTCTCGGATACGGCTCACGATCCGGGAAAGTGTAAGACTCTGCCGGACTCTGCGATCTGGATCATAGGAGAATCCTGTACCGATTAGGGCATCCGAAAGGTTAGCCGTTTGCGAGACGGCGATGGATTTTCCGTTGCACTTGGAGCCCTGGCCGAGCGCAGCGGTGAAGATTTCCTGATTTGGTATGTCGAAGACCGTAGCAGCGGATGTGACGCCAGCTATTCGAACCGCAATCGAGACTGCGTAGCAGGGTATTCCGTACACAAAGTTCGTGGTCCCATCTATTGGGTCCACTACCCACTGGACCTCAGAACTACCGTTGAGATCATCGCCCTCTTCGCCAATGATCGAGTCATCGGGCCTAGCGGCAAGAATCAGCTCTCGGATCAGGAGTTCGGTAGCCTTGTCGACCTCTGTGACCATGTCACTCCTCGATGACTTATTCGTCACATTGGTCGGTGTCCCGGCATCGCGAACAAATGCGCCTGCCGCTCGGGCGACCTGTTCAGAGAGAGTGAGAAGTTCCTCGATCACGGATAAAGGCTAGGGGCATACCGTCCGGCATGGGCTGCCGCTAGCGTGGGAATGTGATTGAGGATACAAATTTCATTGATTTACGTTCTGACACCGTGACGCGCCCCACCAAGGCGATGCGGAAAGCAATGGCGGAAGCCGAGGTGGGGGACGACCGTTATGGAGAGGATCCTACGGTACGTCGGCTGCAGGAATACTTTGCCGAGATCGTGGGCAAAGAGGATGCTATCTATGTGCCTTCTGGAACCATGGCCAATCAAGTTGCCCTCAGGACTTGGACTAAACCGGGTTCAGTGGTTGTAGCTGGCCGAAATCAGCATCTGGTCCAATTCGAGCGCGCAGGCGCTGCCAAGAACTCTTCGATCCAGTTCGCCCTAGTGAATGATCGGACCGGTGAGCTAGACCCAAGCGAGGTCGAAAGCGAGTTGGCCTTGCAAAGCTATTTCGGGCTCGAGGTTTCTTTGGTCTGTTTCGAGAACACCCATATGCATTCAGGGGGAACCCCTTGGTCGATTGGTGGGTTGCAGGAGATCAGGCGAATCTCCGCAGGTATTCCGGTACACATGGATGGGGCGAGACTGTTCAACGCCGTAGCAAGCCAGGGAGTCGAACCGAGCGAGATAACTAAGTACGTTGACACAGTGATGTCCTGTGTCTCCAAAGGGCTTTCAGCGCCGGTGGGCTCACTGCTCGCGGGACCGTCTGACTTCATAGACCATGCCAAAGTTGAGCGGCAGATCCTAGGTGGGCAGATGCGTCAAGCCGGCATCATCGCTGCGGCGGGGCTCGTAGCCCTGAAAGAGATGCGTGAGAGACTGCCTGAGGACCACTACCATGCAACGTTACTTGCTGGTGCGATTTCGGATCGATACCCAACTTGTGGACTTCAACCCGAAAATGTACGTACGAACATTGTTATCTTCGAACACCCAGATCCCGCCTCGTTCATCTCCTACCTGAAATCGCAGGGAGTGCTGGCGGGAACGATTTCGCCCACCCACGTCCGATTAGTAACCCACAGTGATGTGAGCTTTGAATCGATTGAACTTGCCATGAAGATAATCACTTCGGCTCCATAGCTAAGTGAGACTCTTTTCTGACGTTCCTGGTCGGGTGCTCGCCATTTTCGCACATCCTGACGATGCCGAGATTGCAGCGGGGGGCACGTTAGCGAGCTGGGCTTCACAGGGAGCTGAGGTTAGGCTCGTCCTATGTACCCTTGGAGATAAGGGTTCCCGTGCGGACGATTCGCCTGAAGCGGTGGCTTTGAGGCGGTCCCATGAGGCGTCTAATGCGGCCGCGAGGCTGGGAGTCGGCTCGCTCATCACACTCGGGTATCCAGATGGAGAGGTAACGAACGAGTCCTCGATAAGGCGACGAATCGTCGGCCAGATCAGGGAGTTCGAGCCCGAGGTAGTCATTTGTCCTGACCCGACCACGGTGTACTTTGCAGGGGGCTACTACAACCACCGCGACCATCGAGAGGTAGGGTGGGCAGCGTTAGATTCGGCCTTTCCTGCAGCAAGGCTGCCAAAATACTTTCCTGAAGAGGGTCGCCCACACTCCGTAGGATTGTGCCTGTTGTCTGGAACTCTGTTTCCCGATGTGTTAGTAGATATATCGGGTGGACTTCGTGCCAAGATCGAAGCTGTTGCCGAGCATTCAAGCCAACTCGAATACGGTGTTGAATGGCTAGGAACAGCGCTGTCGCGACGTGCCGAAGATGTTGCCAAAGGCTCGGGGCTGAAATACGGTGAGTGTTTTCGACTGATTCAGGGTGGAGGATAAGGTCGCTTCGCCTATAGATAGCTTCGACCATGATTGGAGCGAAACTCTAGGCCGGAACATCGTGGCCGGATTTTCGGTTCAATACTCTGGTAGGTGTTCATTAATTGGGTCGACGCAGCTGAGAATAGTATGAGGCTTGTGCGATTTCGAAAACTTAGTGTTCTGGTTTGACTAGTGTTTCATAGTAGGAATTTGGTTTGCGGCTAAGATTGAGTTCGACAGACGTTGAGGTGTTTTACTCGAAGCCTAGATGTGTCGATGATATTAGCCACACGGTGCGGATTGGTACAGGGTCTTGGACCTGAGTCGTAAAGAAGGGGGAGGGCGTGCCTCTTTCCGAGGAAGAGCAGAGAATTCTCCAAGAGATCGAGAAGACTTTTTACGACCATGATCCCGCCTTTGCTGACAGGGTCAGGTCAGAGACAGTCTATCGACATACTGGAAGAAATATTAAGTGGGCGATAGTTGCCTTCGTAGTCGGTTTGGTCTTTACGGTCGCAACGTTCGCTGCGTCCGTGCTTCTTGGCCTAGTGGGGTTCGCAGTTATGTTGGGGTCTGCGGTCTATTTCGAGGAGAATATTCGCAAGATGGGCCGTGCAGGGTGGCAGGACATCTCCTCTAACGTCAAAGCAAATGGCGTGTCTGGATCTATGTCCGCAATGCAAAAGAAGCTGAAGGGCCGCTTCAACAAGGAGAACTAAGGCGTACTCAGTGGGCCGTGTCAATCGCAAAGGTGACTAAATCCGCCACGGTGCTCGCCGTGGACATCGGCGGTACGAAGCTTGAGGTGGGAATCGTGAGCGCTGGTGGCGCTATCGTGTCCTCCGCTCGAATACCAACCCCAATTACCGAAGACGCAGAGGTCGTTTATGGCGCTCTGACGGATTTGATCTCGAAGGTCGACTACTCAGCCGTGTCGGCAGTTGGCGTTGGAAGCGGTGGGCCGATGACAAATGGTGGGGATCTCCTGTCACCGCTCAACATTCCGGCTTGGCGCGATTTCCCATTGAAGTTGAAGCTCGCGGAGCTTCTTGGACGTCCCACCTACGTCGACAATGACGCAAAAGTGTTAGCGGTCGGTGAAAGGCGCTTCGGTGCGGCGGAAGGGCTGAACAACTTCGTAGCGATGGTCGTATCAACTGGAGTGGGATCTGGAATAGTTCTTGATGGTTCCTTGCTGAATGGTGGCTCCGGGAATGCGGGCCATATTGGACATATGCAGGTCGTTCCTGGTGGCCGGCTCTGTGCTTGTGGGGGTAGCGGCTGTCTAGAGGCGTACGTGTCGGGTCCATCAATCGAGAGGATTACCGGAAAGCCGGCTGCGGCGGCATCGGTGGAGGTGCGAGATCAGTGTGCACGCTATTTGGGTCGTGCTATTGCAAATGTCGCATCATTGCTTGATGTATCGGACTTTTACCTCGCAGGCTCTGTGGCAAT
Source organism: Acidimicrobiaceae bacterium (assembly GCA_013044385.1). Taxonomy (GTDB): domain Bacteria; phylum Actinomycetota; class Acidimicrobiia; order Acidimicrobiales; family Acidimicrobiaceae; genus JABEUN01. The sequence goes on along the minus strand of JABEUN010000019.1, from coordinate 61,020 downwards.
TGGGTTTGGTCCAGGCTTCATGCAGGCGACCGAATTATACGCGAACGAGGCGGCTTACATCTCCTTCCTCCAGAGGATTTCTGTCGGACCGACCCAGCATGGAACGCGATCTTCGCTGATGGGTGCCGCTGCATACGCATTAGCTGAGTTGGACTTAGCTGAGAATGACCTCTGATAGCTCGGACCAAAGGTAGATCAAGCTTTAGGAACCCGTCCGGCAACCCTAAATGTATCAACGTCCAGGCTGAATGAGATCTGCTCGGACAATCATCCTACCCCTCGGGTTGCGGTAGTAATTTAGGTTTGGTTTGTCGGATCGGCCTCTGCATAGTTTCCCGTGGGAGACTAAATGTAAAGCGACTCGTCTTGGCTGCAGTTCGTTCTTATAGAGTCTGACGAGTTGAATTTGCATTACACTTCGTGCCGGACTGACGGATCCAAAGACACTTCTTGGGTTCGGATCTACTTCGAATCGAAATTCCAGTCCAATTAATTCCAAGATGGCACTCACTGGTTTTCGGTGCAATGATGCCGAAGTTCCGTGACGATCATCTTCAAGAACAGTGAAATTAGCAGTTAGGCCAACTTGCCCGCAGTTGCGGCAGGTCACCGACGTGCTGTCCCGTATCGGTGGAATCGAAGGCTTTGGAAGATACCGCTTCGAAATTGCAAGCATACGGCGATATTGGAAGTTCGTTGAGGTTGGGTGAACTATGTGATTCTATTTTTCGTAAGGTCGAATAAAACTGCCCGAAGGGTTTCTTGATAGCGGCGATGCTTTGGGGCCCTAAGCACATGCAGGTTGTGGCGACGTGCGTGGAATTGCGCGGCCTGATAACTTCTTGTGTATGGACATCAGTTACCCAGTCGAGGCAGAGCATTTCAGGGCTAGGATTCGAAGTTTCCTAAGTGAGAATCTGCCGCCGGAATGGCAGGGGACGGGTACCCTTTCCACAGATGAAGTTCATGAGTTCGTGGAGAAATGGAGACAGGTTCTCTACGCCAACAACCTCTTGGCACTTTCGTGGCCGAAACAGTATGGCGGGCCAGGCTTGTCAGCAATGGAGCAGGTCGTCCTAGTCGAGGAGTTCACAAGGGCAGGCGTCCCAACAGGTGGTCCGAACGATGCTTTCGGCATACAGATGGTCGGGAACACGATCATCCACTGGGGAACGGAAGAGCAGAAGGCGTACTTCCTGCCAAGGATTCTTTCCGGTGAGGACAGATGGTGTCAGGGCTACTCCGAGCCGAATGCCGGTTCTGACCTTGGCAACCTTGGCTGTCGAGCGGTGCTTGACGGTGACGAGTGGGTGATAAATGGCCAGAAGATATGGACATCAGCTGGCCACCTGGCCAATTGGATTTTTGTTCTGACTAGGACCGATCCCTCTGCGCCGAAGCACAAAGGCATTACCTTTCTTCTGGTGCCAATGGACCAGGCTGGTGTGGAGGTTAGACCGATCAAAATGATTTCGGGGGAGTCCGAATTTAATGAGGTCTTCTTTACAGATGCAAGAACCTCGCTGAAGAACGTCGTTGGACAGGTCGGTGGTGGGTGGTCAGTGGCGATGACTTTGCTCGGCTTTGAGCGTGGTGAAGCGGCAGCCGTAGTACCTATTCGATTCAAGGGGGAGTTGGACCGGCTTTTCGAGTTGGCGAAGCAGTCCGGGGCAGCCGACGATCCCAATATTCGTCAGCGTTTGGCGTGGTGTTATTCGAAAGTCGAGATTATGCGCTACCTCGGTTACAGGTCACTGACGAGCTTCGTCTCGGGCAAGTCGCCAGGCCCCGAGGCTTCGATATCCAAGCTTTATTGGAGTGAATACCACAAGAGGGTTACTGAACTTGGAGTGGATATTCTGGGAGCTGCCTCACTAGTTCCGGTCGGCAGGAAGCCATCATCTGCCTTCCAAACTGACGATCCTGGTGCGCCAAATACTTCTCTGTCCTGGGTGGACACATTCTTAAACGCTAGGGCGGGCACTATCTACGCTGGTACCTCTGAAATTCAGAAGAATATACTCGGTGAGCTGGTTCTAGGCCTCCCCAAGGAGACTCGTTCGGACTCTGGACCCTGGAACGAACAGCAGACTAGGTGATGACGCTCCGGAATACCGACTTAAAGAGCCTGAGTGGACGGAGACTCCTTGGGGTCGGCTGGGAGGGGATTCGGTGGGGCTATTTGGTAGCACTATCTGTCATTGCGGGAAGGAGGAGTGAACTCAATGCTTATTTCAAATTTAGACGGGAGACGTACTCGCCTGATCGCCAAATCCCAGTCGGTGAGCTTCTCTCCTTCTTGGACTGGTCCCACAGACAGAGGGCGAACTCTCGATGACTGAACATGAGCATCTTCGGGGTTCCTGACATAAGTTGGAGTTGCACTTAATCCGACAGGTCTGTCAACAGTCGTGGATATTTTGATACCATAGGAGGGTGGGTGTGCTTGGAAGACGCGCGAAATTAAGTCATTTGTTCTCGCCATGTCGGTCTGGACTGCCACATCCAGCCACTCTCGGTTCGTTGAGTCAAAGGGTTTAGAAAGTGTCGAGGGCCCTCGTACTTAATGCAAGTTACGAAGCTCTCTGTGTTGTCTCTTCTCGTCGGGCATTAGTACTTGTCCTGAATGACAGGGCCGAACTGGTGCACTCCTCTGGAAGTAATTTTCACGCTGAGCGTGCCGTTTTTCCTGAACCGTCGGTCATACGGTTGGTCAATTATGTGAGGGTGCCTTTTCCTTCGAGGATTGCGTTGTCACGTCGGGCGATATTTGCTAGGGATGGACACAGGTGCCAGTACTGTGGGGCAGCTGCCGAGAATATCGATCATGTAGTGCCGCGCTCTCGTGGCGGATCCCACTCCTGGGACAATGTAGTAGCGTCGTGCAAGGCGTGCAATGCAAGAAAAGAAGACCGACTTTTGTCGGAGTCCAACTTCGTTCTGAAATCAAAGCCCCAAGCTCCACGAGGTCGTGCGTGGCTGATTGCAATAGGCAGTACGCGTCCCGACTGGCTCGAATACCTCGACGAGGTGAGGTCGGCCTAGTCTCATTATGTGCCTTCGTTTGACTGGATACCGCTCGTTCAAACTGGTACTGCTCAAGAGTGCCATGACTACGAACCGTTGGTAGGATTCGAACGCGAGCTGGTCTTTTGCCATCCTGAATCAAAAACGGTAGTCCTTGGGTCTACCCAACGACCCGACATATTAGATCTGACAGAAGTTGAACGTCGTGGCATATCGACGGCCAGGAGAAGGTCCGGAGGTGGACTAGTCATGGTGGAGCCTGGCGGTCAACTTTGGGCGAATCTGTACATTGGTCCCGATGATTCCCTCTGGGTGAACGACGTCGTACGAGCTTTTGACTTCTTATCAGTGGTCACAGCTAAGTTCCTCGACTCGATCGGTGTGAATGAATACCAAATACATGAGAGGCAAGGGCAGAGCACCTCTAGGGCACCTCGAATCTGCTTTTCCGGCCTAGGAGTCTCTGAGGCAGAGGTCAGGGGTAGGAAGTTGACTGGAGTGTCTCAAAGACGTCGTCGAGAGTATGTCTGTTTTCAGTTCCAATGCCTACTTAAAGACAATCAGTCAGAGCTGCTCGAGCTTCTCAACTTTGGTCCGCTTCCAAATGAACGCGTTGAAGTCATAGGACTTCGCGACCTCGGCGTCGACCACGAACTCACCTTTTTGGAGAAGGCTCTATTTTCGGCGCTATCTGATTGCACCTGACGATTTCGCGTAGATATTTCAACTGTCCTGCCGAGGGTGCTAGCTCCGGCTGATACTGGACCACTAGTCAGAACGCCCCCCCAAATGAGTATGGGTGCCGCCACCACTGGCTCTGCTGCAATTCACCAGAGGCAAGGTTGGCGGAGGGCGTGCCGGTGCCGCTACTCCGAACTTGTCTCGTGCGACGTGCTGACCGCTCATGGCGGAAATCGACATTGAATTCGGTTTCAGGATCTGACGCCGCCCGTTTAGCCCTGGATATCTCTCTTTCTGAGACGGACTTGCCACAATTTGTGCCCGAATTGAGTAGACGAGTGGGTGATAATGGAATATGGTGGATGAAAGTGGGGCAAGAGGGATGGTACTAGTCAGGATTTGACGGTGTCATTTGGAAGAGCGCAAGGCATTTGCTGAGCGAGCGGAGAGGGCAAAGATCTGACATTGTGGTCGAGCCAGCAGACGGAAGCTAAGTTTTTCGGGGCCTTCGAACATAGCCTCGATTTGAAGGGCAGGATTACCCTGCCCGCAAAGTTCCGCGCGCGCTTCCCTGAACGTTGTTTCGTAGCAAGATCCCAGTACGGCGATCCATGTTTAGCACTTTGGATCCCTGATGACTTCTACGACTATGCGTCCAAGATCACTGCGGATCAATGGACCGACAATGAGAATCGTCGTGACTTGCGAACCTGGTCGAGAGAGGCCTTCGAGGTCGAGATGGACAAACTGGGACGGCTAGCGGTTCCATTGCAGTTGCGAAGGTACGCATCTCTCACAAAAGACGTTCTTGTCCACGGTGCCATGGGAACTGTTGAACTATGGGACCCGTTGGTCTGGTCAAACTATCAGGGGGAGACGAAGTGACTAACCCTGATGGATTCGGAAGCCGAGAGACTGACTCTCAAAATTACGTCCATAATCCGGTGATGGTGTCGGAGGTATTGAACTACATTTCGATGGCGCCAATTGGAATGGTGGTGGACGCGACTGTCGGACTGGGGGGTCACGCAGCACAGATTCTTGAAGCGATCTCTAGTTCAACACTGCTTGGCCTAGATCGAGATGCTGATGCCTTGGCTCTTGCTCAGACGAATCTTGGAAAGTTTGAGGGTCGATTCCGTCTTGTTAACCAGCCCTTCTCAGCGATAGCTGAGGAGGTCACTAGGGCCCAGACATCAGGCTTTGCTTCAGCTGGACCGGTTGTAATTCTCGCTGATCTCGGCGTTTCATCTATGCAGTTAGATGACTCAAGTCGCGGCTTTTCTATACGTAACGAGGGGCCACTCGACATGAGGATGGATCGGGCTTCCGACGTCTCAGCGGAGCGAATCCTAAACGAAGCTAGCTTCGACGAGCTTTTCCACCTGCTCCGTGATCAAGATGAGCCACACGCTAGGCGAATAGCTCAAGCTGTTGTCGAGCATCGTCCGTTTGCAACGACGACTGAATTGGCTTTGGCAATCGAAAAGGTTGTTCCCTACCACATGCGCAGGGGTCGAATTCACCCTGCTACTCGCACTTTTCAGGCAATTCGAATTGCCGTCAATTCTGAGGGCAGTGAGCTGGATCGGCTACTTCTCGATGGAATTGAGCTCCTTGTCCAAGGTGGAATCTTCGTGGTGATCTCGTACCACTCGGGCGAGGATAGGGCAACAAAGAGGGCATTTCTCTCGGCATCCACGGGTGGTTGTGTTTGTCCCAAGGCACTCGGATGTGTCTGTGGCGCTGTCTCTCTCGGTGAGGTGCTCACCAGAGGAGCGAAACTTCCGACTAGTGCGGAGATCTCTGGAAATCCGCGGTCTAGAAGCGCCCGTCTGAGGGCATTTAGACGAGGAGGTGGAAGCTGATGGCCGGCTTACCTTGGACGGCTCTGCCGTATCAAGACCCAGAGGAGACCTTAGATCGATACCGGGGTGAGCCCTCGGCTTCGAGGACCAAACCAAAGATTCCCGATCTGCGGGTCATTGAAAAGCAACGAGGTCGGCTAGTCATACCGGGCCGCTTGCTCCCAGCACTTGTACTTGTCGTACTGGGCGGCGGAATGCTCGCTACACTACTTGCGCGTTCCGAAATGGCTATCATGCAGGTCAAGCTGAGTGGCGTGTCCACGGCGCTGAATAAGGCGCAGTCCATGCATGACCGACTGCTTCTCGAGGTCTCACAGCTTGCAGCTCCGCAGAGGGTTGTCAATTATGCAACGTCGAAACTCGGCCTAGTTTTCCCCTCATCTGTCCAGATTGTTGGAGACAGCAACGGGACCGCCATAACAAAAACCCTTGCGCTTGGCGCTGGTCAGAGCCAGTCTCTTCCTCTTCCCGCTGGTACTCAAACCCTCATCGCTCCGGCTTCACCTACAGTCTCGTCGCTTCAATCACCGAACCAAGGCAAAGCTCAGACGTCTGCGTCCACGGCTTTAGGGACGGCTGGAACGTCACCGAGCCAGTCGCCGTCTACTTCATCGACTACGATTCCTGTGAGCAACTTGACTCAGTCGGTGCCGAGTGGCTAGGCCGCCGATGCAGGGGAGACCCGCAAAAAAGGCCTGGTCACTGCCGAGACATCGTACTCGGGCGTTGTCAGTGCTTTTCGTAACCTCGGCAATGATTCTGATTTTGCGGCTAGTCTCGCTTAGTCTCGCACCCGCCACTCATTACCGGGGATTTGTCCAGACCGAGAGCTCAGCTGTAATCCCGATCAACTCTTACAGGGGACAGATTACGGATGCTTCTGGTCAAGTTCTTGCACTCTCGGTTCCAGCAAAGAGTGTCGTTGCTGACCCCTTACAGATCACCGATCCAGTTGTTGAGTCCCATCTGTTGGCTACTGACATGATGATGCAACAGACACAGCTTCGTCTCGCAATGCTGCAGTCGACACAGTTTGTATATCTTGCCCGTTTGATCCCAGACAGTCAGGCCCGCAAGATCAGTGAGCAGATTTCGTCGGGCCTCCTACCTGGGATATCGCTTATCACCGAGCAGAAGCGCGTCTATCCTGCCGGCCCTGAACTGTCCCCGGTGCTCGGCACAACCAACTCCTTTGGACAAGGGATAGCTGGTCTCGAATATCAGTTCAATAACCTCCTTTCAGGACACAATGGTTCGAAGGTCGAGAATGTTTCCGTGTCCGGCCTACCCCTTCCGGCTGGCACTGTTAGCTATACACCGGCGGTAAATGGTGACAACATCCAGCTGACCGTGGACTCGGGGCTCCAGTATGTCACCGAGAGGGCACTCGCCGCTCAGGTGGAAGCTACTAAGGCACTTTCTGGAGTTGCGATAGTAATGGATGTGAAGACGGGGAATATCCTCGCACTCGCTAACGTCTCGGCTCCGCCGTTGCCAGGTCAGGTCGTATCTGCAAATTCCGCAGTGCCTGTGGGCGCGCAGAGATCACTGCCAGCGGAGGCGCCGACCAACCTAGCCACAAACTCTGTTTATGAACCAGGTTCTGTGGTAAAGCTGGCCGTTTTCACCGCAGCGTTGGAGCATCGCGTAGTCAAACCAACGACGATACTTACGGTTCCAGATCACATGCTCATAGATGGGTCACTTTTCCATGATGCTGAACCCCACCCCGTCGAGAACCTCAGCGTGGGCCAAATACTTGGTCAGTCATCAAATATCGGCACTATAGAGATTGCTAAAAGACTAGGTAAGACAGCCTTGAACGCCTCAATGATCAGGTTTGGCTGGGGTATCCCAACCGGTCTGGCATTTCCAGGCGCATCGCAAGGGTATCTCGATCCACCTAGCAGGTGGTCTGGGACCGCGATAGGTTCGGTACCGATCGGGCAGGATGAAGCACTTACTCCTCTGCAGATCCTCGACGCATACAACGCAATAGCAAATGGTGGCATTATGGAGCCACCAAAGCTGGTGAAGTCGATTACAACACCCGATGGAAAAGTGGTCAAAATTCAAACTCCTGCTGCACACAGGATCGTGTCGGTCGGAATCTCGAAGACCATGGCCGGCCTACTCCAGAATGCGATTACCGCAGATGGAACAGCACCTTCGGCGGCGATACCTGGATATACGATCGCAGGCAAGACCGGTACATCTCAGAAGCCCTGGCCGACCGCCTCTGGCTATCAACCTGGCGCATTCTGGGCCACCTTCGTTGGATTTGCCCCGGCGCAACATCCGGTTCTCTCCGCGTATGTGATGCTAAATCAACCAGATCAGATCTATGGAGGAGTTGTTGCTGCACCGGTTTTCTCCCATGTAATGTCCTACGCTCTGGCCAAATATGGAGTCCTTCCAGACGGCCAGATCACCAAGTCGACACTCGGAAGCCTCGTATCGCCTACAGTTACGACTTCGGTTGCTCTAGCAAGCTCGGCAGGACAGACTGTGGTGACCATGCCTAGCTGGACTTTCCCCATCACGCCGAATGGTCCAAATGGAAAACAGAAGATATCCGGCCAGTCCAAATGGTTCCCCGCCATCGGTAAGTCCAAACTAGATCAGGTCAGTACTACGCTCTCATGGGTTGGATCACCTTGGATTCGCGGTCGAATCGGGGCTGCTTGGGAACCTAGGTAGTCGTTGCCGCGGCTCCATCAGCCAACGCGCCAAGGATTTAGTGGATTGTCGATTTGGGTTGGGTTGACACTTGAAGTTTGATGAGCTGGTGGGCGGCTTAGATCCGTCGGTTATTATTAGGTCTCCGGGATTCCCGTCAGATGTCAGGGTTGACTCCTTGGCAATTGACCATAGGGCCGTAAAGCAGGGAAGTCTGTTCTTTGCCATCGAGGGGTCGAACTTCGATGGCCACCTTTTCCTAGATGAGGCCCAGAGCCTCGGTGCTGTTGCCGCTATTGTGGCTAGGTTTAGCCAAAGCAGCCTTCCGCAAGCCAAGGTGACAGACGGAACGCCAAGGGCGACTCTGGCTCTGCTGGCAGATCGACTCTACCAACATCCTTCCTCTGAACTCACGATGATCGGTGTTACTGGTACCAACGGTAAAACGACTGTTACCCACTTGATCTCAAAGCTTCTAAACATTCTTGGCACGAAGTCCGAGGCCCTAGGCACACTGTGGGGTAGGCTGACCACGCCAGAGTCTCCTGATCTCCAGAGGCGGCTGAGAGACTTTGTCTCAATAGGCGTGCAGGCCGTGGCGATGGAGGTATCTTCGCACTCTCTTGTGATGCATCGGGTCGACATGATCGATTATGACGCAGCGATTTTTACTAATCTCACCCAGGACCACCTCGATTTCCATGGAGACATGGAGAACTACTTTCGTGCAAAGACCCTGCTATTTCGTCCTGAAATGTCAAAGTTGGCCGTCGTCAATTCCGATGACCCATTTGGTGCCAGACTGATTGAGTCGCGTCCGGATTCGATCCACTTTGGACTTGACGACGTCACTTCACTTGAGCTTGGTCAGCATGGCGTTAGTTTTGAATGGCGGCGGAGAAGGATAATTTCCGAGCTGTTCGGTCTCCACAATGTCTACAACATCCTTGCAGCCGTTACCACTCTTTCTGCACTCGGATACGACGAAGGCGAATTGGCAGAGAGCGTTTCGATGATCGGTACCCCCAACGGGAGGCTGGAGCCGGTTGGCGTGGGACTCCCATTCTCAGTGATCATCGATTATGCGCATACACCGGCGGCTCTCGAGGCGGCGTTGGTAGCCTGCCGGACCGTTGCATCGGGCCAGTTGATACTCGTTTTCGGTTGCGGTGGGGACAGGGATAGGGCCAAGCGGCCCGAGATGGGTGCAGTGGCGGCCAGGTTGTCAGACCTGGCAATTGTCACCACTGACAATCCAAGAAGCGAGGATCCGACTCAGATCATTGACGAGATTGTTCGAGGTTTCCAAGGCCGTGGCAGATTTCAGGTGATTGAAGACAGGAGAGGTGCAATCGCAGAGGCGATCGAGTTAGCCCAGCCGGGTGATCTTGTCTTGATAGCTGGGAAAGGTCATGAGACTACACAGCGCAGAGGTGACTCTGATAGTCATTTCGACGATCATGAAGTTGCAAGATTGGTGCTTGCCAGCCGATTCGCATCAGGTGAGCAATGATTGCGATCCTACTATCGAGCATTGTCGCAGTAGTTGTGGCGGGTGGCCTGACGCCGCCCCTGATCAGGCGACTTGCCCAAAGGGGAATTGGTCAGCAGATCCGGGAGGATGGCCCCAAGCGACATATTGTCAAGGCGGGCACGCCGACTATGGGTGGTATCGCACTGGTTATAGCTGTCATAGTGGGCTACGCCGTCGCTCACGCTCACCTTGGCGTCAACGTATCAGTTGAGGGTCTTTTGGTGCTCGGTGTCATTGTCATGACCGGGTTAGTCGGATTCATCGATGACTATTCGAAGATCAAGAACCGTAGAAATCTTGGCCTTACAAAGTCTGTGAAGCTCGCCGGACAGTTCGCCGTGGCATTGGCATTCGCTGTTGGCGTTCGGTTGTTCACCCACCACTCGACGGCAATCACTCTCGTGAGGATTAGCGCCCTGCACATCCAACTTGGCTCAATTGGCTGGGTCATATTTGCTGTGCTCGTGGTGGTGGGCTCCTCGAATGCTGTAAACCTTACAGATGGTTTGGATGGCCTAGCGACCGGTTCCTCCATCTTCGCATTTGGTGTACTCGGGCTTTTGGGATATTGGCAGTTCCGGCACCCCTCCGTCTACGGAGTCAGCCACTCTTTGGATCTTGCTCTGATAGCGGCCTCAATGACTGGAGCACTTACAGCGTTCTTATGGTACAACGCACCACCAGCTGGAATCTTCATGGGAGATACCGGCTCGTTAGCCATCGGGGCCGGCCTCGGAGCACTTTGTCTTATGATGAATCTTGATCTGCTACTTCCGATTCTCGGCGGACTCTTTGTCATTGAGACGATCTCAGTTATTGCCCAGGTATTTAGCTTTCGGGTCTTCCATAGACGCGTCCTTAAAATGGCACCAATCCACCACCATTTCGAACTGCTTGGATGGCCCGAAACTACCGTCCTTATTCGCTTTTGGATTCTGGCTGGAATCTTCACAGCGCTCGGGGTAGGAATCTTCTACGCGGATTTCATCTCCCTCGGAACGGTGCTCAAGTGAGGGGCGATCAGTTGAACCTATCCCGTGTGGTACTGCTCGGATATGGCGTCTCGGGTAGAGCCTGTCACCGGTTCCTTTCGACTTTGGGTGGCGAGGTTGTCGTGGTGGACGATCGGTTAAGTGCACTTGGTTTGAGTGAAGCGCTGGCTCTAGGAGTCCAGTCCGTTGGCGACTTGGCGACCGTGAGCGAAGTAGTCGGGCGGGACTGGCCAACTCTTACGATCATTTCGCCCGGAGTGGTGCCGACTCATCAAGCGCTTCGGTACTTCTCGGGAAAGACGATAGGTGAATTCGAGTTCGGCTGGAGAATGTCGGATTCGAAAGTTGCAGCGATAACCGGAACAAACGGTAAGACCACCGTGACTTTCCTCGTGGCAGAGATGCTAGAAGCGTCGGGAATACCAGCGGTTCCTACCGGAAACTACGGACTGCCTTTCATAGAGCTTGCCCCTGACGGAACTTCCAATCTATGGTCGGTCGCCGAGGCTAGTTCCTTCCAACTCCACTACTCATCAGACTTTCGACCGGACATAGCTGCGCTCCTCAACGTGACGCCCGATCATTTGGATTGGCACGGAGATTTTGGGAGCTATAGGAGATCGAAATTAAAGATCTTCGCCAATCAATCCGCAGATGATTACGCGGTGGTCCCCGATTCCGAAGATGAAACTTCCGGACCTGTTGAGACTGGGCAGGCTCGGCGCGTGACGTTTGGCCTTGATTCCGGCGACTTCCACGTTCATCAAGGGAGCCTATCGGCTCCATTTGGGGAGATCGCTCAAGTGGCTCGTCTAAGACGTAAGAGCAGCTATGAGATACGGAACCTCTTGGCAGCTTCTGCAGTGGCAGTGACCGCGGGAGCCGAAAGCTCCGCCGTATCAGAAGTAGTTACGAGTTTCAGTGGGCTTGAGCATCGCGTCGAGCTGTTCGCGACATATCACGGTGTGGATTTTATAGACGATTCAAAGGCAACGACTCCTGCATCGGTGATAGCAGCCGTTATAGGCCTGAATAGATGTGTGCTTATTGCGGGGGGAAGGAACAAGGGCCTTGATCTCTCTCCCCTCCGACAGGTTGAACCACATTTGCAGGCGCTTGTCGCGATTGGTGAGTCGGCGCCCGAACTCGTCGATCTGTTTCCTGAACTAGCTGCCGAAGGTGGCGTGCAAGTGGCGAAGGATATGCGCGCAGCTGTAGAAGCGGCGTATCAATTGGCCGGTGACGGGGTGCCGGTAATCCTTTCGCCCGGTTCGACATCGTATGACTGGTATCAGAACTACAAAGAGCGTGGCAAGGACTTCAAGGTTCAAGTGCTGCAGATGATCGAAAGACTTGGGGGTTAGTCATGAGTGCATTCATAAGACGCTTTTGGGGAAAAGATGCTTCAAGTGAGGACCTTTACAGGTCTCTTTTCTATCAGGTGGCTTTTCTGAGTCTGTTCGGTATAGTCATGCTCTTTTCGACCACTTATGCAACATCGTTACTGGCTGTAGGCAAGCCAACCACCCTCTTCTTGAGGCAGTTGGTCTGGGTTGCGCTGGGCTGGGTAGGTTTTTTGGTTTGCTCCAGAGTTATTCCATCTAAGTTGTCGGGCCTGTCGGTGGTCATCTCGTTGGCGTCGGTGGCTGCACTTCTGATGGTTCTTGTGCCAGGTGTGGGAAAGAGCGTGATGGGTGCGTCCCGTTGGATCGGCTTTGGGATGTTCCAGTTTCAGCCATCTGAGTTCGCGAAGCTAGCCCTTGCACTTTTCGTTGCCAAGATCCTCTCATCAAAGAATCGGGATTTTGGATTCAAGGAGTCGACATTTCCAGTGCTTGCCATGCTGGGCGCGATGTTTGTCCTGGTGATTCTGGAACCGGATATGGGCACGGCGATTGTGCTCTCATCGATCGTGTTTGGCGTACTCGTAGCGTCGGGGATAGCGAAAGGGCAGCTAGGTGCGCTGGGTATCCTTGGCGCAGTCGTCGGTGCTGTGTTGGCCTTCGCCCAACCATATCGTCGAGCTCGGATGCTCTCATTTCTCCACCCATGGGTCAATCGCACGGGGGCTAGCTATCAAGAGGTACAGGCACTTGGCGCCTTTGCCTCGGGCCATCTGGTAGGGCAGGGACTCGGAGCCGGACAAGCGATTTGGGGTTATCTTCCGAATGCACAGAGCGACTTTGTCTTTGCAGTTGTCGGACAGCAGTTCGGACTGTTAGGAAGCCTTGTCATGATTTTGCAGTTCGTAATGCTTGTACTCACGCTCTTCCGAATTGCAGCAAGAGCCGCAGTCAGTTACGACGGAATTTTCGCTGCAGCTTGCGCTTGTTGGCTTGCGAGTCAGACCGTCCTGAATATTGGTGCTGTGGAAGGGGTTCTTCCTGTGACGGGTGTCCCCCTTCCGTTGATCTCCGCAGGAGGTTCTTCAACCTTGGTCATAATGAGCGCCTTGGGTCTGGTACGGGCAACATTAAGAAACAAGAAGGTCGAACTGATCGTCTTGAATGGACAGGGGCCCGGTGAGGAACGGCGGTCGACGATTAAAGCGGTCAGGGCCATCAGGTCCGACAAGGGGTATGGGGCACCGAAGTCGGTTAGATTCAGCAGGGAACGCACAATGGAGTCCATGTTGGGACGGGTAAGAACAACGCATGGTAGGCAGGGTGTTCGGCCCAGTGCTTCAGCAACTGCACGGAGTGAACGTTGAAGCGTGCAACCTTATTGATTGCTGCTGGCGGGACTGCCGGGCATATGATTCCTGCGCTCTCGCTGGCCGAAAGCCTGGTCCGCTCTGGAAGACTCTCATCTGATCAGATCTGTTTTGTTGGGTCTGGAAGAGGTATGGAAGAAGAAGTTCTGGGCAGATCGGGCTATCGCGTGATCAAGTATGGTGGCGTAGGTCTAAGTAGGGGATCTGCTATTGGGGGTATGCGCTCTGTTTGGTCAAACCTGGTGGCATCAATCAAGATCCTGCCGACCTTAATTGAAGTCCGTCCATCGGTGGTCGTATCGTTTGGTGGATACTATTCAGCCATGCCGGCGGTGGTCGGCCGCTTCGCTGGTGCCCAGGTGGTCACGGTCGAGCAGAATGCTGTTATGGGACTTGCCAACCGCATGTGCGCCTCGGTTTCCCAAGTGGTCTGTGTACCTCCGATATTCAAGCGTGGCGACTTTCGCGATGAGCTGGTGATAACGGGTAACCCAGTCAGACCCGAGGTAGTAGAGCTTGCTGGTATGACCGAATCAGGCAGTCGAAGCCTTCGAGAAAAAGTCTTTATCGACCCGGGGAAGATCGGTGTTCTTGCATTTGGCGGATCACTCGGTGCACTGAGACTGAATGAGCTAATTGTTGGAGCTGCCGGTAGATTGGACGACCGCTACTTCATCTATCACGTCACCGGCGAGCGGGATCTAGCACGAACCGAGGATCTATACATAAGTGCTGGAATTGATCGGTCCAAATATCGATGTGTAGGCTATGACGGAGAACTCTTCAAGGCGATGGCAGCGTCTGATATCGTTGTTTCAAGGGCGGGCGCGTCCACTATTGCCGAGCTGTGCGTGCTCTCCAAGGCGTCAATTATGGTACCAATACCTGATTCACCCTACGACCACCAGAGATTGAATGCCATGGCACTCGCTGATGTAGGTGGAACGCTTTATGTAGATCAAAAAGAACTGACCGGTGCCGTTCTTGCGGACAGGATTGTCGAGCTAGGTTCGGATCGGGAACGACGTATGCGCATGGGAGAAGCTGCATCTGGCTTGGCAGTTCCTGACGCAACTGAGAGGCTCGGTAAGGTCGTTCTAGACCTACTGGAGCGGCAATGACCGATGCGAAGGGGGTTTCGATCTGATGACTCTGGATCGTATGGATCGAATCCACATAGTCGGAGTTGGAGGCGCTGGGATGAGCGCTCTTGCGACGATCCTCGTTCAACGTGGATATAAAGTTTCAGGTTCAGACCTGAAGGGATCGGCGGCTACAGAGCGTCTGTTGGCGCTCGGAGTGGACGTGACAATCGGTCACCTACCTGAAAACGTTGGAGATGCAAAGGTTCTCGCATACTCAACTGCGGTACGAGAATCGAACAGCGAACTTTCTGCTGCGAGGACTGCTGGCATCAAGGTGATAGATCGGGCGGAGCTTTTACGGGAACTATGCGTTGACCGTCGGGTCATTGCCATCTCCGGTACGCACGGGAAGACTACTACAACCTCGATGATGTCGCTAGCGCTCGTGGGGGCTGGGCTCGACCCGACCTTCGTGGTCGGAGGTGAGTTGAATGAAGTGGGAACCGGCGCTCACTCAGGTGGTTCGGACTATATGGTCGTGGAGGCTGATGAAAGTGACGGTACACATCTCAAAATCCCGGAGTACCTTGCTGTACTAACCAACGTCGAACCTGATCATCTTGATCATTATGGCTCTGTTGCGGGCCTAGAGCACGCCTTTTCGACCTTCGTGGAACGTAGTGTGCTTCCGGCGGTGGTTTGTTTAGACGACGTAGGTGCAGAGCGCGTCTCCAGGGATATGCCTCGTGTGAGCTATGGATTCTCAACTAGAGCCGATTATCGGATCATCGACCTAGAACTCCTCCAGGATGGAACGAGGTTTACCGTCAGATTTGAAGGAGATGATGTAGCGAAAGTGCTGTTGGCCATACCTGGTCGTCACAACGCACTCAATGCCACGGCCGTGATTGCTGCGACTCAGAGTCTTGGTGTACCCATTTCGCCAGTCGTTGTGGCACTGGGTCGCTATACAGGAGTGGCTAGAAGGTTCCAGCTGAAAGGGGAGGCGCTTTCGGCCACATTTTATGATGATTATGCACACCTTCCCGGCGAGATTGGGGTAACCCTCCAATCGGCGAGACAGGTAGGCGCCGGTCGCCGAGTAGTGGCGATTTTCCAGCCACACCGATATTCGCGCACCAAGGAGTTGGCATCTGAACTCGGTGAAAGCCTAGGTGGTTGCGATTTTGCTATAGTCACCGATGTCTACTCGGCTGGCGAGGCGCCGATACCGGGTATTTCTGGAGCGGCCGTTGCGGCATCTGCGCGAGCGATTCTTGGGCAGGACAGGGTTCTTTATGTGCCGTATCGTTCGGATCTTGGCAACGAAGTGGCAAAGGTCATCAGAAGGGGAGACCTCGTTCTAACGCTGGGTGCTGGAGATATCACCAACCTCTTCTGGGAACTGCCAGAAGAGACGTCCGGTACCTAGATTGTCCGGGTGGGTTGACGAGCTTGAGCGTCGCCTTGGGTCGATGGTTAGGGTCAATTCGCCTTTCGGCGAAATGACTACCTATCGGACTGGTGGGAGGGCGTCAGCAATGGTTACGGTGTCGACGCTAGCTGAACTCGATGCACTCGCTTCGGCGATCAGGGCAATAGGTCCTGTCAGCACTTTCGTGCTTGGGAACGGCTCCAATACATTGGTGTCCGATGCTGGATTCGATGGACTTGTCATCAAGCTCGAGTCATCCGCTGCTACCCCGGTCGTTCACGATTCAGAAGTCACTGTTGGAGCCGGAGACTCCCTACCAGTGGTTTCGCGTAAACTGGCGGCCGCCGGACTCACTGGTTTCGAATGGGCGGTAGGTGTACCTGGTACCGTCGGTGGAGCGGCTCGAATGAATGCCGGAGGTCACGGAAGCGACTTCGCTGCAACCTTTTCTACGGCCGTGCTGCTGGATCTCGATGATGGGCAGATGAGTGAACGAGGGAAGTTTGCGATGGAGTTTGGATACAGACATTCATCTGTCCGCTCCAACGAACTGATTTGGCAGGTCCAAATGGTTCTGTCACCGGGTTCAGCCGAGGATTCCGCAGAGAAGATTGCCGAAATTGTCAGATGGCGGAGGATCCATCAGCCCGGCGGGCAGAACGCTGGATCGGTATTTAGGAACCCAGAAGGACTGAGTGCTGGTCGACTCGTCGAGGAAGCTGGCCTAAAGGGCTTGGCCAACTCCTCAGCGGCTGTGTCGGAGAAACACGCCAACTTCATCCAGGCGACCAAGTACGGAAGCTCGGAGGACGTACTTGCGCTCATGGTTCAAATCAGGGAGCAGGTCCTGCATGTGACTGGAATTCGCCTCCAATCTGAGGTCGTGCTAATCGGATTTAGCGGGGAACATTACGAGAAGTGGCTAAATGGCTGCGTAGAATAGGCCATCAGTGCCAATTCTGCCTCTCCGAGATGAGCTCAACCATGGCCGATTGGAATCTTGCTGCAGTTGAGCATAGGTCAACAAGGCGGACACCTCGCTGAGTTTGATTTGCTGGTTCACATCAAGAATTCACAATTGGAAGATGTTCCGGTCGAGCCCTAGGCGTTGCTGGCGAATTCTACCGAATTCATGTCGCGTGTAGCCGAATCTTGCACCCGTCGATGGCTAGTATCTACTGCACACCGATCGTACATCTGGGCAAAATTAGGCGAGTCCGGGGGGATGTTCGATATAAAGCGATTTGGAGGCGTGGGGGCCATGGCTGGCGATGCTCAAAATTACATTGCCGTTATTAAGGTCGTCGGCATCGGCGGTGGCGGTGGTAACGCTGTTAATCGGATGATCGAGGCTGGCCTCAAGGGCGTCGAGTTCATTGCAATTAACACAGATGCTCAAGCCCTTCTCATGAGCGAAGCCGATGTACGTCTTGATATCGGGAGACAGTTGACCCGCGGGTTAGGCGCAGGCTCAGCACCTAGCATCGGCCGACAGGCCGCTCAGGAACATGTGGATGAGATCCAGGAGGCACTAAAGGGTGCCGACATGGTCTTCATCACTGCCGGCGAAGGTGGTGGCACGGGCACCGGCGGTGCACCCGTAGTGGCGGAGATTGCCAGGGATTTAGGTGCACTTACCATCGGTGTTGTCACGCGGCCGTTCGCCTTTGAAGGAAGGCGACGTTCCGTGCAGGCCCAAGAGGGCATCCAATCGCTCAAGGAGAATGTCGACACTCTCATTGTTATTCCGAACGAACGTTTGATTCAGGTTTCAAGTGAGAAGACGTCGATGTTATCGGCCTTCAGGCTCGCAGATGATGTGCTGATGCAGGGAGTTCAGGGTATCACTGAGTTGATTACGACCCCGGGACTAATTAATACCGATTTCGCCGATGTCAAGATGATCATGGCCGGCGCCGGATCTGCGATCATGGGCATAGGTAAGGCGTCGGGAGAGTCACGTGCGCTCAATGCTGCACGAGCCGCAATTACCTCCCCCCTGCTGGAGGCTTCGATAGAAGGCGCCAGAGGAGTGCTACTAAACATTGCGGGCGGTATGGATCTGGGTCTTTTCGAAGTCAATGAGGCAGCTTCAATCATCCACGATGCAGCCGATGTAGAAGCGAACATCATCTTCGGATCTGTAATTGATGAGTCAATGGGCGACGAGGTACGGGTAACCGTGATTGCCGCTGGATTCGAAGAGTGGAAAGACCTAGAGATAGCTGGGCTCGCGAAGTCGAGTAGCGGTAGTAACTCTTCGAGAGGTTCCGCCAAGCCTTCAGCTAGGGCGAGTGTTACTCAACTACAGCCAAATGGGACCAACGGGCAGGTGGCTAGCCAAGATCGACAGGACCCCGCTCAACCCGTGGCGGATCTCGATCCGGATGACGACGATGATGTTCCATCGTTCTTGAGATGAGCTAGCCCAAATGGTCTGGCGGTATGAATTCGCCGATTATGGCGCCACCGCTGTATTTTTGGACTCCTCTCCACCGGCACCACCTCGTGAGGTATGGCCGGTTGGCAGATCAAGCTCAACTGAACTCATTAGAACAGTTACCCGGCTCGAATTCGACCTGGACGAAATGGTGCGGCCGTATCAGTTCCACTCTGACCGTGTCTTTGTAGTCGATCGAGATTCGGACTATAGCGATGTGCGTGCTGATGCACTACTCACGGAGGACAGACAAACAGCACTCTGTATTCTCACGGCAGATTGTGTGCCGGTCGCTTTGGCAACCGATGCGGCGGTGGCGATTGCTCACTGCGGTTGGCGGGGGATTTTGTCAGGGCTGGTCTCCAAAACCGTTCATACACTTCGGAATGTGGCTCGGGGAGGAGATGTCAAGGTTGCAATTGGTCCCCATATCTGTGCCGACTGTTACGAATTCGAAGGTGATTCTGCCGCCACAGTTCGTGGCCGTTTTGGTGGTGTAGCATTTAGGACAGTGGACAACAGGCAACATCTAGATCTATCTGAACTGATCAAACTGGAAGTAGAGCGGTCCGGCGCCGTGGTTGTGGCAGAGTCAGGCGCGTGCACATTCGAATCTTCGAATCTAAGCTCCTTCCGTCGAGATGCGACGTTGGAGAGACAGGCGAGTTTCGTATTCAGATCTGACCACCAGCGAAGAGGCCAGGAATGAAGGTCGACCTCAATACCAGTAGCCCGACTTGCTCCCAGGTTGACGTCGTTGCCGAAGGCATAATGGAGCGTCTGCAAGTCGTCCAGGGGAGGATCTCGGAACTCTCTGACGGGCGCCCCGTTCTGATTCTTTGCGTGACCAAGGGTTTTCCGGCCTATGTTACTGAAGCAGCATATAGAGCCGGAGTCAGAGCAATTGGGGAGAATTACGTTCAGGAGTTGTCCGATAAGTTCAGGTCTACTCGGGACTTAGATGGCCTCAGAAGGCATTTCATTGGTCATATGCAGTCCAACAAGGCCAGGTCACTGTCGACGATGGTTGACGTGATAGAGACCATCTCACGCACTTCAGAGCTGGACCGGCTCGGCAAGATCGGATTCGAAGGCGACCTGTTTCTCCAAGTGAAATTCGATCGAGATCCGGGACGAAACGGAGCCGAACTATCTGAGGTACCAGGGCTGAAGCGCTACGGTGACGATTTAGGTTTGAAAATATCTGGCCTGATGACGGTTGCACCAGTAGAGGTCCCTGCCAACACGCTGAGGGTCTTTAGAATGTTAAAAGACTTGTGCGACGAACACGCCCTACAGCACTGTTCGATGGGCATGAGTGATGATTTTGAGCTGGCCGTAATGGCCGGTGCGACAGAAGTTCGGCTAGGAAGTGCCCTACTTGGGCATAGACCGAATTTCAATCCGAATGTGACAAGTTAATGGAAGTTTGAGGAGAAGCTAGGAATATGGGAACGTTTGTTCACAGGGCGATGGTGTTGCTCGGCTTCAGCGACGAAGAGGAAGAGATGGAGGTCCCCGTTTACAGTGGGGATCGTCGTTACGAGAGCGAATATAGAAGTGCGGAACCCGAATCAAGACGTTTTGAGTCTGAGGGCCGGCATTCCGAGCACGATCATCGTCGACAGGAGCCTGAGCGGAGGGTACAGGAGCAGCCTCGCCAAACAATGAAGTATGAGATGGCTGAGGTCATACACGAGCAACCTCGTGCGCAGCAGTCTCGAGTACAGGTATTTCCGGTTGCCGAGCAGTCGGCTGGTTCCCGTGGGTACGGACAATCTGAGAGCGGTCAAGCGGTTGACTTTGATCGGACTCAGGTTATTCGACCGCTGAGTCGAGAGCAGTCCAAGCTTCATATCGCCTTTCCTTCAAAATTTTCTGACGTACAAGACATTGGTGACAGGATGAAATTGGCACAGCCCGTCATTGTGAATCTTGAAGGAATCGATAAAGATCTTCATAGGCGAATAGTGGATTTCTGTTCTGGCGTGACCTACTCTCTCGATGGAAAGATGAAGCGGGTGGCCGGTCAAGTGTTTCTTCTGACGCCTTCCAATGTGGAAGTTGCTCAGGAAGAAGTTGAAGGATTAGCCCAGAGATCATTGTTCGGTCGAGGTCAGTCGTGAATCCGATTCAGGTAGTGCTGATTGACATTCTCCGACTTCTGGGTCTCGCAATTCTTGTTCAGGTGGTACTGAGTTGGATACCACCCGGTACATATTCGTCAGTCTCGCGTTTGAATATGATGCTTTCGCGTTTTACTGAACCGGTTCTGAGGCCGATAAGAAGACTGATGCCCAGAGTTGGAGCTGGTGCAATGCAGTTCGATTTGTCGCCACTGGTTGCGCTGGTACTTATCAATTTCATTCTCATTCCAATTGTGGCGCGATAGCTCAGAGTAGCGACGGGAGAACTGGGGGTTGCAGATGAGCGAGGGAGGTATGGAGTTGGAGTTCGGCGCCAAGACTGTGCGCGAGGTCGAGTTCCGCGAGAGGATTCGCGGCTACCACCAAGATGACGTCGATGAGTTCCTCGAAAAGGTTGCAGCTGGTATCGAGATACTAGAGAGGCGCCTACGTGATGCCGAGCAGAAGGTGCAGTCCTCCTCTTCTGCGCAGTCTTCACAACTTCCGATGTCCATGGGCGGCGACACAATTCAGCGGACCCTTTTGTTAGCTCAGCACACCGCTGACCAAGTTGTACGTGATGCTCATGTTGAAGCCGAACAGATTCGACAAGATGCAACAGCTCGTGCAGCGAAGATGATCGAGGATGCGAATTACAAAGTGACTGTTGAGCTTGAGACGAAGGTGAATGCTCTCAACTCCGAGCTGGTCGAGCTTTCTAGCCGAAAGACTGCCGTGCTTGATGAGATTCAGGAGATCAATACCAAAGTTGATGAGGCCAGGCTAGATGCTGCCACATTGCTTAGGGAGTTTGCCGATCAGCTTTCGCACTCGATCCCGGCTCGAGCCGAAGTTGATTTGCCAACGATCGATTCAGCAGTTAACCAGTCGGCAGAAAATGCTGAATTAGAAGTTGATGAAGTCAATGAATTCCCAGTTGCTGATGGAGAGACAGAGGTTCTATTCGTTCAGTCAAATCCATTCTTTTCCGATGAATCGACCGAGACAGCGAGCGATGATGAAGGTGATTCGGACGTTATGAGTCTTGATTTCGGGCGCTCACAGTTCAGGCTGATAGAAGATGAGTCCGAGTACTCCAATCCAGTTCTCTTCGATGACGAGGACCATAGAATCTAAGGACTCGTCACCTTATTAGCTATTAGAGGTTACTTGGCGTTGCAATCTCGTCTGATTGGTTGGACTACCGTCTAATAGTTAGTCGGACCTCGGTGTCGTTTATATTGAATGCCTCGGATCTCTCTGGCTCAGCTATCGGGCCGGAATTGACCTTCAGTTCGATAGCTAGCACTTGGTGGGCAATGGACTCAAGGTGTTTTAAAACGGCCTGACCTAGCTTTGAATCGACCCCGTCGCCGATTTCGAGGTTCACGTAGACTCTGTCCGAGACCGAGAAGTCTGCCTCCTTTCGAGATCGTTGGATGTCTCGCACGACGTCTCTGGCAAGTCCTTCGAGTTCTAGCTCGTCGTCGATTGCGGTGTCCAGAAAGACGATTCCCTGTCGTGATGGCAGTACGCGGGTGCTCGATTCGTCTGCTGCTCGAGTTTGGACTTCGAACTCATCTGCTTCCAGCAGGTGCCCACCGACCTCAGCGCGCTGATCTTCAAGCAACCTGAAGTTACCTTGTTTGGCGGCGGCAATGACCTGCTGGACGGCCTTGCCAAGTCTCGGCCCGATTTTTGATGGGACCACTGATATCACCACTGTTGATAATGACGAGGGATCGTCGAGGAGTTCGACCTCTTTGATATTTAGTTCGCTCTTGATGAGTTCTTTGTAGGAGGATAGGGCCTCGGAGTCGGGCGATGCCACGACCACCTTTCTAAGAGGTAGTCGCGCTCTTAGGCCGTTCGCCTTTCGGATTGAGTGGGCAAGGGAACATACCTCGCGCACCATATCCATCTCAGTTACCAGGGCCATGTCCGACGTCAGTGACTTGACGGTGGGCCAATCTGAAAGGTGTACGCTTCGTTCACCCGTGAGACTTCGATATATCTCCTCGCTCAACATCGGAAGCAGAGGAGCGGTGAGCCTGGTCAAGATAGTCAGCACTGTGTGCAGGGTATCGTAAGCGTCGGACTTGTCCTGATCGGTTGTTCCGTCCTTTGGATTCTCCCGCCAGAATCGCTCTCGTGATCTCCTGATGTACCAGTTGTTCAGAGCGTCTAGAAATGCTTCGATCTTGCTGGTTGCCGAGGTGAGATCGAAGTTGTCCATCGCCTCAGTTGTGCTTCGAATGAGTTCTTCAGTCTTCGCCAGTATGTAGCGATCTAAGAGACCTGACTGGTCATATCGCTCCGTTCCGACTATGCCGTCGATCTCGGCATAAAGCGATAGAAAATAGAATGCGTTCCAGATCGGATTTATAACGCGTCGCTGCACGTCAACAATCGCAGCTCTGTCAAGCACCATCTCCTGACCGCGAAGCACCGAGGAAGATAGCAGGAACCATCTCATGGCATCCGCGCCGATCTCTTCGAACACCGCCCATGGGTCTGGGTAGTTCTGGAGCCGTTTGGACAACTTGCTTCCGTCGGATCCAAGGAGGACACCATGGGCCATGCAGTGTTTGAACGGTGGTTTGTCGAAGATCGCCACAGATAAAACGTGCAGTGTGTAGAACCAGCCACGGGTTTGTCCAATGTATTCAACTATGAAGTCTGCAGGGAAGTGCTGCTCGAACTGTTCACGGTTCTCGAACGGATAGTGCAACTGTGCATAAGGCATCGAACCGGATTCGAACCAGCAATCCATAATGTCTGGTACCCGACGCATCATCGATTTCCCAGTCGGATCGTCGGGATTGGGCCGCACTAGTTCATCGATGGCTGGTCGATGCAGATCCGTAGGCGCTGAACCGAAATCTGCCGCCAGCTCGGCAAGCGAGCCGTATACATCGATGCGGGGATAGGCCGGATCATCGGATTTCCAAACCGGAATTGGCGTGCCCCAGTATCGGTTACGAGTGATCGACCAATCTCTAGCGCCTTCTAGCCACTTTCCGAACGCCCCATCCTGTATGTGGCTTGGTACCCAATTGATCTCTTCATTTTTCTCGAGAAGTCGCTCTTTGAGCGCTGTGACTTTGACGAACCATGAACTTACAGCCTTATAAATGAGGGGAGTGTCTGTGCGCCAGCAGTGTGGATAGGAGTGGTCATAGTCAGCTTGTTGGAAGAGGACTCCGCGCTCGGCGAGCTTTTTAATCAAGTAGGGATTTGCTTCAAATACCTGAATTCCGGCAATGTCTCCCATCTCTGTGGTGTATCTTGCCCGGTCGTCGACGGGACAGACTAACGGAATGCCCGCTGCTTCACAAGCTTGTTGGTCCTCTTCGCCGAACCCGGGAGCCATCTGGACGATACCGGTTCCTTCGTCGGTAGCTACGAAGTCTCCGGCGATTACCCGGAATGCGCCGGCGAGGTCGTTGAAGTAGTCAAAAATAGGAGTGAAAGTTCGGCCCACGAGCTCGGTACCCTTGAATCTTGCCACGACTTGACCGCCATCGAGTTCGGTGCCGTAATGCTCCATTCTCGATTCAGCCAACACCAGTATCTTTCCGTCGATCTTTACTGCGGCGTAGTCGATGTCAGGACCTACTGCCACTGCGAGATTTGCCGGAAGCGTCCACGGCGTAGTCGTCCACGCGAGCAGCCTGGGGGAGCCACGTAGTTCCGGTACGTTGCACGATGGGTCGGGGTCGAGTGTGAATTCAACGGTGACTGCTGGATCCACTCTGCTTCGGTAGGAGTTGTCTTGACGGGTCTCGAAGTTTGAAAGTGGCGTCTCGCACTCCCAGCAGTAGGGAAGGACACGATATCCCTCGTATGCGAGACCTTTGCGGTAGAGCTCTTTAAATGCCCAGATGACGGACTCCATAAATGGGGAGTCCATCGTCTTGTAGTCGTTCGTGAAGTCCACCCAGCGAGCCTGGCGATTGACGTACCTGTGCCACTCGTCTGTGGTCCGTTGTACCAACGAACGGCAGTGGTCGTTGAACTTGCCAATGCCGAACTGCTCGACCTCTATTCGTCCATTTACTCCGAGTTCCTTCTCGGTCGCCATCTCGGCAGGCAGGCCATGGCAGTCCCAACCGAAACGTCGTTCAACTCTTCGGCCCCGCATCGTCTGATAGCGAGGTATCGCATCTTTGACGAATCCGGTAAGCAGATGGCCGTAGTGGGGCAGTCCGTTGGCAAAAGGGGGGCCATCGTAGAATACGAACTCCGTCTCACCCGTCGGGTTCTTAGCCACAGAAGCTTCGAAAGTACTATCGATTTCCCAGTAATTGAGTATTGTTTCCTCGATTTGAGGCAGATTGAGCTGGGGTCTTGGCTTCGGATAGGAGTGGACTCCACCCCCATCAGTTGTGGATTCATTCCGCCTGATAGTCATTCATTAAGAGTAGTACGGATGGATTCCTGCCTAGGAGGGGTTGACTCTGAATGCACGGGCTTTGGCGATTGCGGTTAAGGTGTAGCACGCGTTCTGAAGTTACTCAGGGCCGTACGACGTTGTCAGTCGGCGAAGTCCGTCGCTCGAAGGCAGGCTAGCGGCGTTTTGATCCGTGGATTTACCGAGATGGGATCTTAGAGGAAAAGTTGGAAAAGAGCATAAAAGGGGCCTCAAAAGGAGGCACCAAGTCGGCCGACTCAAATCGACCTAACGTCGCAGCAGTGACGATACCGCCAATCGCTGACCTCTCTGATGAGGAGTTGGACGAGCTGAGCCCTGAAGAGTTCATCGTCGGGCAGAAGGAACTGCTCGCCTCCGAGAGAGAGATACTTCTTGATCAGGCGGCAAATCTGAAAGCCGAAGCCGACAGGCTGGCCATGGATGCGGAGCCTGGAGAGGTGCAGTTTGACGAGGAGTCTGGGGAGGGTGGTACAACCACTATCGACAGGGAACGTGACCTCGCACTAGCTGCACAGGCAAGAGCTGGGGTTGAAGAGATTGACGAGGCATTCCGTAGGATCAACATGGGAAACTACGGCGTGTGCGAAAACTGCAAGAACCCCATTCCCAGAGCGAGACTCAGGGCCCTCCCTTACGCCAAGCTTTGCGTGAGGTGCAAAGCTGGCGGGCTCTCGGCACTCAGATAGTTCGGTCCGAAGTGGCAAGCTTCAGACGCCATCGGGCAGCAGGAGATGCGAGTTCCCCCCTGCTGCTTGGAATAGTCGCGTTGGTAGTTGGGCTTGACCAGGTTTCGAAGTCTTGGGCGCAGAGTCGGCTTGCGGGGGGCTCTCAGATCGAAGTGCTGGGTCCTATCAAACTTCGGCTGGAGTACAACTCTGGGTTCGCATTCTCCCTTGGATCGGGACACCCGGCGATAATAGGCTTCTTTGCTGTCGTTGCAGTGGTAATGCTCGTGTTGTTCGCTAGGCGGGTTAAGCAGCTTCCGCTGCTCGTCGGCATTGCCTTGATAGCTGGTGGAGCGCTTGGTAACGTTGTGGACAGGATCTTCCGTCATAATGGTGGTGCGGTAATAGATTTCATCTATTCCGGATTCTGGCCGACCTTCAACCTTGCGGATTCTGCGGTTGTGGCTGGTGTTGCACTTATCTTTCTAAATGGGCTTTTCGGCAGGTCCAAGCACAGCCTCTCCGAGGCGAGCCGGGACGGGAAAGAGCTTTAGATGATTGATCGAACTCCTGGTGAGCATGTGGCAGAGTCCTTTGAGATACCAAACGCTATGACCGGGGAAAGACTGGATCGTACCGTGTCGATGCTCTACGGAATCACAAGAGAGCGATCGGGAAATCTCATCGATCAAGGTGCGGTCTCGATCAACGGGCAAGCAGTATCCAAGCGATCCTATCGAGTGCTGCCTTCACAGACACTCTCAGCAAACATTGAGGCCATTCCAGATCGAGCACCAGTCGTAGAGACGAACCCTACACCTTTGGATATCGTCTACTTTGACGCCGAGGTTCTGGTGATAGACAAGCGGGCTGGCCAGGTAGTGCACCCGGGTTCGGGAAACGCCACCGGTACCATCAGCCAAGGCCTGCTGGCACTTTTCCCAGAGGTGCATGGAGTTGGCCAGGAGGGCCGAAGTGGTGTGGTACACCGCCTCGACAAAGGCACGTCGGGCTTGATGCTTCTGGCGCGTACAGAAATGGCATACTCGTCGCTATCTAGGCAGATTGCCAATAGGGATGTTGGACGAACTTATATCGCCCTGGTCAGAGGGTTGGTGGAGTTCAACTCAGGCGTGATCGATGCACCGATATCGCGCTCCACTAAGGACCCCGTGAAGATGGCCATTGCATCGGCAGGAAGGGCTGCAGTGACGAACTTCACTGTATTAGAGCGCATTGTTTCCGAAGAATCCTTTACGCTTTTGGAGCTTCGCCTTGAGACCGGCAGGACCCACCAGATTCGAGTTCATCTCGAGGCGATTGGACATTCTGTGGTAGGTGATACTGCCTATAGGGGCAAGCGTTTTGAAGGCCTCGGACGACCATTTCTCCACTCATCAAAATTGTCGTTCCAGCACCCTTTAGACGGAAGGACTCTTACTTTTTCGTCTGGATTAGCAAAAGACCTTCGATCAGTACTTCGGCAGCTCGGAGCCGCATACGACGGTCAGGTAATTCGACCTGATTGAGAACCTGCCACCGTTGGATGTACCCTTGGAGGGTCGCCAAATTCGGAGGAGTCGCCGTGGTAGATCTTGGAAATGGCTTTGGATTCGATACCCATGCGGTTTACAACCAGCCGAGTGCTCCGACGGATTACAACCTCTTCGAATCTGACTCGACGATCGTTAACTACCTTCATGGGCGTGGTTCAGGGCTGGATGACTTAGTGGGGCTCGGAGAACTGCTCGGTAAGACCCAGACGATTGAGGCGGGGCGGTTGGCTAACGAGCACCCCCCGATTCTCCGTACGCACGATAGAAATGGTAATCGTATCGACGAGGTCGAGTTCCATCCTGCTTGGCATTCCTTGATGACATTGACCATTGGTGAAGGAGTGGCGTCTTATCCAGATATGGCAGATACCAGAAAGGATGCTCATCTAAAGCGTGCAGTCGGCCTGTACCTCGTCTCCCAGGTCGAGGCGGGTCATGGCTGTCCGGTATCTATGACTTATGCCGCTGTTCCGACGCTACGGCATTCCCCTGAACTGGCTGAGATCTGGGAGCCCGGGTTTAGGTCACGCAACTATGACTTTGGTTTAAAGATCCCTTCTTCAAAGGCTGGCCTAACTTGTGGAATGGCTATGACAGAGAAGCAAGGAGGTTCGGATGTGCGCGCGAACACCACCACGGCCACCCTGACCGCGAGCGGGACCTACCGCCTTTTGGGACATAAGTGGTTCTGTTCTGCACCTATGTCGGATGCGTTTATGACTTTGGCACAGAGCCGAAATGGACTCAGCTGCTTTTTGGTGCCTCGCGTTTTAGAGGACGGGACTCTGAATGGTATTCGACTGCAGAGGCTTAAGGACAAAGTAGGCAATCGCTCTAATGCGTCCTCTGAGATTGAACTCGCCGGTGCAGTCGGTCATCTCGTCGGTGAGGAGGGAAGGGGTATCAAGACCATACTTGAGATGGTCGGGTGCTGTCGACTCGATTCGTTGATTGGCGCGGCGGCGCAGATGCGCCAGGCACTGGTGCAGGCGTTGTGGTTCGCAAGGAGACGTTCGGCGTTTTCTAGTCTGCTGATCGAGCATGACCTAATGCAGAATGTGCTGCTGGATCTGATCCTGGAATCCGAGGCATCTTCGTTGATGGCATTGCGGATGGCTCACGCCACTGACCAGTCTGGAATTGATGAGGGCGAGTCTGATCTGAGGAGGATCGGGATTGCGATTTCAAAGTTCCTAGTTTGCAAGCGTGCTCCCACTTTTGTTGCCGAAGCCATGGAATGCCTCGGCGGAAGTGGGTATGTGGAGGAGAGCCTTACTGCGAGACTTTACCGAGAGGCGCCCTTGAACGGGATCTGGGAAGGTGCTGGAAATGTAAATGCACTTGACACCTTGAGAGCCATGCATCGTCAGCCTTCAACGGTCGACGCTTTGCTCTCCGAGCTGTCCAAGAGCAGAGGTTTCATCAACTCCTACGACGGTCGGCTTGATGAACTAGAGGCACGCCTCGTTGGCCTCGAGGTCTCAGAGTGGAATGCCAGACAGTTGGTGGGTCGACTTGGTCTCCTTCTTCAAAGCCATTTAATGATCGAGAACTCCATGCCGGAGTTGGCTGCGGTGTTCGTTGAGTCAAGACTGGGCGAGAGTTGGGGTGCTCCGACCATCGGGTGTCTACCAAAGATTCCTGAATCCCTGCGCAAAGGAGCGATAGAGGCTGCTTCTTTAGGACTTTGACAGCTCTATCGCCTGTGGTCATGCTCTAGTTCTTACAAAAGGATTTGGTTACCCGCTTCGTTGTCTCTGAGCCTTCGCAGGAGAATCGGCTGAGCAGAATTTAGGAGGCTACTCGAAAGTTTTTTCCTCATCAGGCTGGGGAACGTGTGCTCTGTCCAATTTGAGGGGCCTTACACGGAGCATCTCCTTCGGGTGAATGAGACAGATCCGAATTTGGCTCGGCTTGCGGCGATCGACGTGGGATTTGGTCAAGGTCACCGTGGCCCCTCCGTTCGCATAATTCATGCAGCGTATGGGGCTCATCACACGCGGCGGCGCAGCATGAATCAGTTTGACGAGAGGTTGCGGCCTACCTACCTGGCTGGACGGCCAGCTTCTCTGGCCCGGACGCCGAGCACGTTCAGAAATCTGGAGTAGCGGATACGTCCTCGCCTCGGGGCGATCCAACTTACGTAATCAATACGCAGACCGACTAGGATCACGGCCCAGTCGTACTCATGGGTCGGCAAATTTGGTGCAGAATTGACAGTTTCTGGCGGCCTTGCCGCCAGACTTATCTCCGGGGTGGCCGTCGAAGTGGAGTACTTCGACGGCATCGAAATTCCGTGCTTTTATTGACCTTCATTTTTAGAACAATATGGTAGGGCGCACATGCCAGGTGGTGTTGCATTGCTGCCAGCCATCGGGCCACTTTTTGCTGATCGAATGAGAAGGTATTGAATTCTGATCTCGGCGGAGGAACCTGACCAGGCGTGCATTGGACAATCGATTAGCAAAACCCAGACCAACGTCTCTAGCCGGGAGAGATCCAGTGACTTTGTCTCTGGGATAGGGCGTTCGATTTACTGCCTGCGATTTCGAAGCTGTAGCACTCGACCCCATGGCGGCTAGCCGGGCCCCGACTAGGTTGAGCGCCACGACCAAGGTTACTACCGAGGGCGGTGACGTGTGTCGGCCCTTGTCATCGAGCGGTTTACCTCGATTGTTCGACACGCATAGGGACCTTGCACCAATTCAGGCCGAGAACTAGGACGTCCAGTTTTCCCAGATTTGGACCTAGTTCGCGAGATGAGCGCCAATCGGACTAGCGCGCTCGGGCATACTCGAAACGCACGACCCTCCTAGGCCGCAGGCGCCTTAAGCCCGGGGTGATCCGCAAGCCTGTCGAGAGCTGAGGCCTCAAGCCTCCTCGCCCTCCTTGGCCCTATTCCGAGCATCCGAGCGGTCGCTTCAAGCGAGGCGGGACGCTCCCCGTTCAGACCGAACCTCAGCGTCACTACTGCCCGCTCGAGCGGATCGAGTTCCTCGACAGCCTTCCTTAGCTGGTCTCTAGCCAGTGCCTCGTCCACGTTGTCCTCGAAGGACGTATCGGAACCAATCACCAAGTCTCCGAGGCTCGTCTCACCCTCTGGGCCGACTGCTTGGTCGAGACTTGCGACAACCCTTGCAGCGTGTCTGACATCAGCCAGCTGTGAGGAAGAGAGGTTGGACGCCTCTGCAATCTCCTCTTCAGTGGGGCTCCTACCGAGATCTGCTGCAAGTTCCCTTGTGACATTGTCGACTCGTCTTGACCGCTCAGCGGCCTCCATTGGGAGTCGGATTGCCTGACCATGGTTGTGCACTGCCCTCTGAAGAGACTGGCGCACCCACCACGTCGCGTAGGTCGAGAACTTGAAACCCCTTCTCCAGTCGAACTTCTCCACGGCCCTGATGAGCCCGAAGGTTCCCTCTTGGATCAGATCTGACAGTTCGACTCCACGATCCTGGTACCGTCTTGCCCAGTGAACCACCAGCCTCAGGTTCGCTGCAACCATCTCCGCTTTGGCTATTTCATCGCCGTCACGAACCCTCTTGGCAAGCTCAACTTGCTCTGCTGGTGATGGAAGTGGGTGCTTAGCTAAATCGTCTAGGAAAAGTCTTACTGCGTCTGCACCGAGTCCTACTGAGCTGAGCGCGACCTCTAAATCGCTGCTCGCCTTACGCCGCTTCGTCCTCTTCTCCACTGTTGTCGAAGTTTCCTGCAAATTGTTATTCGACATATCTCTCTCGCCGCTCACCTTCAAAACGTGACGCTACAGTTTAGCGCGATTCGCCCGAACTCGTCCAGTCCGCTGGCCGAAGACCTCTTGTTAGACAAATTCGCCGTCCCTAGAACTTCCGACTGCCTAAGCATCGTACATCTATATCGGAAAAAGCTGTGAAAAGGAATAGTCGCGCGCCGATTAGGATACACCACTTTTCATAGTGATGCTCTAGAATCGCAAATAACGATAGGAGTTTTGCTATGCGCTACGGTAAGTATTTCGGCCTGGCCGTCCCTTTGGGCATAGGCGCAGTCTCGCTTGCGTTCGCTGCAACGACGCCGAGTCTAGTTAGTGCTCAGACCCCGTCACTACCATCTGTCACAGCTTCACAACTCTTGGGGGACGTACTTGGTGCGGTGCCACAGCCTGTCACCGGCACCGTTCAGGAGATTTCACAAATCCTTCCGTCCGGAGTTTCTCTCGGTGGGAGTTCACTATCTTCACTCTCCCAGTTCCTGTCTGGTACCAACTCATTCAACGTCTGGCGAGCTTCGTCGTCTGAGTACCGGGTGCAGTATCAGGGCGGACAGTCAGAGCAAGATCTATATGTGAGTGGTAAGTCGGCATGGCTATGGGACTCCGCAACCCAAAAGGCTACACAGCTCAACCTACCGAGTTCGCCGGGGACCACTGGTGCTCTTGGAGCGGATCCGCAAATGGTTGCTGACCAGTTCATACAGAACTTGGCACCTTATGGCAGGGTGTCTCTTGGAGCCAATACTTTCGTTGGAGGCATCGCTAGTTACGACCTCAAGATTCAGTCCCTACAGTCGGGTTCGACGGTGAGCCAAGTCAATATCTATGTCGATTCTCAGTACAATCAGGTGCTGGGTGTTGACGCCGTTGCCTCAGGGAGTTCGTCGCCTTCGTTCTCGCTGGAGTACTCGAAAGTTGCCTTCACCGCTCCAAGTAGCTCGGTATTTCAGTTCACACCTCCTTCGGGGGCGACGGTCAAGTCATTGACGCCAATGAACTCTGGATCTGCTTTTATGCCTAGTGGACATAATGCACCTTCTGGTGTTTCCGGTTCGACAAAGACTGCAATGGCTACTCTCGGCGCGGGTTTTGAGAAGGTGTTTGTGTCGCAGCCGGGTGCGTTCGCCAAGCTTACGAGTTCCGGTTCGGCCAAGAGTTACAGCCAGTTGCTTACAGAAGCAGAGCAACAGGTGACTGTTTTGGGACAAACAGACCAATACTTGTCGACACCGTTCCTCGATGCACTGGTCTTGCCAGATGGAAAGATTCTTGCTGGTACGGTCAAGCTGTCTGTGCTTGAGGCCGACGCGACACTTCTCGGCAACGCTTGAGATCCGGGAGAGCCGAATCTCTGCTAGCTCAGTAGTCGAGGCGAAGGGCATCTCGAAGTCCTTCAAAAATCAGCGTGTAGTGGATGACCTTAGTTTTGAGGTTCCGTCCGGGTCAGTCTTCGGACTTCTCGGCCCAAATGGCTCGGGAAAGACCACCACCATCAGGATGGTTTTAGGACTGATACAGATCGATTCTGGCGAGGCATCCATCCTTGGCAAGCGAGTGAAGTTGGGTGATGCTAAGGCACTCGAAAAAGTTGGTTGCTTGATCGAGGGTCCAGGGTTTCCTGGACATCTTCCCGGAGCAGAAGCGGTGGCGAGACTGGCCATTGCGCGTAAGGTGTCGAGACGAAAGTCAATGGCACTAGCTGAGGCAGCAATTGCCAAAGTTGGCCTCAGTTCAGCAGCCGGAAAACCGGTCAAGTCGTACTCACTCGGCATGAAGCAGCGACTCGGCTTGGCACAGGCGCTACTTTTCCCGCGTGAGTTATACATACTCGACGAGCCGACCAATGGGTTGGACCCTTCCGGTATGAAAGAGGTCCGTGAGATAGTTGGTCAACTGGCAAAGGAGGGCTCTACGGTGCTTCTCTCTTCCCACCTTCTAGGGGAGGTGGAGGCTATATGCAGCCATATTGGAATCATGAAGGCGGGGCAGATGTTGTCGATCGGTCGAATCTCCGATCTTGTGGCTTCCGCACTGCCCGAGTTGATCGTTGGAGTACAAAGGTCTGAAGTCGCTGCCGAAGTCGCCAAGGCGATGTATCCGGATGCTGAAATCACCATAACGGGACCTGACCTGTTGTCGTTGGTTGGTAATGGGGTTGACTCGGCGCAGCTCAATGAGAGGCTAATAGCCGAAGGTTTCAGAGTGCACTCACTCATTCCGAGCCGACGTTCGCTTGAAGATGTGTTCGTTTCGCTTACGGGGGAGGGCTTCGGTGTTCGCTGAGGAGTTGCGGCTGATATTTCGAAGACCTAGAAACATCGTGATACTGACACTGCTCGGGTTGGTTCCCGCACTTTTAGGTTTTCTGGTCAAATACTTTGGTGGCCACGGTGGTAATGGCGGACAGGGACCGCCTTTCTTCCAACAGTTGACCCAGAATTCATTGTTTCTGTCGCTGGTTGGCCTTGTGACCATAGAGACGTTTCTTCTGCCTATGGCGGTTGCTTTTGTCGCTGGTGACTCCATCGCAGGGGAGGCACAGTCCGGGGCACTTAGATACCTGCTTGTGGCTCCGATCTCTAGGACTCGGCTCGCTTTGACCAAGATGGCAGCATCTATCGTTTTTGGATTCGTTGCGTCTTTCGTAGTAATGGGTTCTGGGTGGCTGTTCGGTTTGTTGCTGTTTCCTCATGGGGCGGTAGTTACCCTCTCGGGCACCGTTATTAGCGAAGGTCATGCCTTTATACTTTCGGTCCAGGCTGCGTTGGCCGTCGGTATAGCGATGGTCTCGGTTGTGGCGATTTCAACTTATGCCTCTACCTACACCGAGTCACCAATCGCGGCAGTGGCTATCGGGCTAGGTGTTGCGATCGTATCTGAGATACTTGATCCAATTCCGCAACTGCAGGCAATCGCGACGCTTCTTCCATCGCACTACTGGCAGGCATTCATCGATCTATTCAGGACGCCGACCAACTATTCCCAACTTATCAAGGAAGTAATTTCACAGCTCTCCTGGTTACTGATAGGCGTAGTTGGCTCGCTGCTCAACTTCCGTTCAAAAGATATTCTCACCTGAGAGACTCGGCATTCTGCCAGCATGGCGGAGAGGTAATTCATCGGGGATATTTGCCTTATCCAGCCATGATTCGCTAGCCTCTCACAGAGGGCTCGATCCCTACGGTCAGACTCGTCAAACTGGTGGACACCCGATAATGGATGTTGGAAGGCGGATTTTGTAATGGCGCAATTGGATGAGAAGTCGGTTGTCGAGTCGGTCAACAAAGATCTCTTTATAGGTGGGAAATGGAGGCCGGCAGCGTCAGGTAGGAGGTTCCAAGTAGAGGACCCGTCTACCCGAGAGGTTCTAGCCGAAATGGCGGACGCTACACCGTCGGATTCTATCGATGCTCTGGCGGCGGCCGATGCCGCCCAGAGCGGATGGGCACGGACACCCGCCAGGACGAGGGGCGAGATAATCCGGCGTGCATTTGAATTGATGGTTTCGAAATCGGAAGAGCTGGCCCTTCTCATGACCCTTGAGATGGGAAAACCGATAGCTGAGTCTAGGGGAGAGGTCGCATATGCGGCGGAATTCTTTCGTTGGTTCGCGGAGGAGGCCGTCAGAATCAGTGGAGATTACTACTTCTCTCCAGATGGAACCACCCGAGTCATGACGGTCAAACAGCCAGTTGGACCGTCCTATCTAATCACGCCTTGGAACTTCCCGTTGGCGATGGGAACTCGAAAGATCGGTCCGGCACTGGCCGCTGGCTGTACTGTCATCGTCAAGCCGGCTGAGTTGACTCCATTATGCATGGCTGCGCTCATGACCATCCTTGAGGAGGCAGGGTTACCGGCGGGTGTTGTGAACATGATTAGTACCACAGATCCTGCAGGGGTGACGCAACCATTGCTCGCAGATCGCAGGCTGAGGAAGCTGAGTTTCACGGGTTCAACCGAGGTCGGTCGGCTGCTAATGAGCCAGGCCTCCCATGGCCTCCTCCGTCTGTCAATGGAGCTAGGGGGTAATGCACCACTGATCGTGTTCGAGGATGCTGATCTCGATAAGGCAGTCAGTGGAGCAGTGTTTGCGAAGATGCGAAATATGGGTGAAGCCTGTACGTCCGCCAACCGGATCTTCGTTCAGCGATCGATTCTCCCAGAGTTCTCGGCAAGGTTGGCTGAAACCATGGCTGGACTGACCGTAGGCAGGGGAACCGAAGCTGATGTCCAGGTCGGACCACTTATTGAGCAGGCAGCGGTCGACAAGGTATCGAACTTGCTGGATGACGCTCAGAGTAGGGGAGCCCGAATTGTTACTGGAGGGAAGTCGCTCTCAATTGGTGGCTACTTCTATGAACCTACTGTTGTTGTAGACGTAGATCCGAGTTGGAGGATCGCCAATGAGGAGATATTCGGCCCCATCGCCTCGGTGTACGGTTTCGAAGACGAGGACCAGGTGATCAAGTTAGCGAATAACACGGAATATGGCCTGGTGGCATACGTATTCACCGAGAATTTAAATAGGGCCCTACGCGTGACCGAGGGGCTTGAGACCGGGATGATCGGACTGAATCAGGGTTTGGTTTCTAACGCTGCAGCACCATTCGGTGGAGTCAAGAGTTCTGGATTCGGCAGAGAGGGCGGTTTCGAGGGCATCAACGAATTTCTTTACCTGAAATATGTGGCGATCAACCACCGGGGCTGATTAGCGGAGGCTCCGTGTCAGTTGCATGGCGGTTGGTGACCAGTCGCTCAATTGAATCCTTGCACGTTCGATATAACATCCCTGCTCTGTTACGACCAGATTCTCCAGTGCTACGCGCCTTACCTCGAAAAGGTCGTCGCTCAGCTGAGACAATCTGCTTATGACCTGTTCGAGGGCGGCCCTGTCAAGCGGAGGCTTTCCTTCATAACCTGCCAGTACAACAGATCCCGGTATTGCGTCGATTAGACGGCTTGCGTCGCCTAACTCGCTTGGTACCGAACGCACGACACGCTGTCCAAGTACCT
Organism: Acidimicrobiaceae bacterium; assembly: GCA_013044385.1. Classification (GTDB taxonomy): domain Bacteria; phylum Actinomycetota; class Acidimicrobiia; order Acidimicrobiales; family Acidimicrobiaceae; genus JABEUN01. The sequence continues at coordinate 25,017 of JABEUN010000019.1, read as the reverse complement.
CGGTAGCAAAACCGGCGAGTCCGACTGACATGAACTGTCCAAACGCCTGATCATGGATGATCTGCAGGTTTAGCGATACCGATCGAGATGATTCATGAGCCAACGCCTGGTTCGCATTTGGTCGGGTTGCGATTCCGTAACATCGCATGATCACTGATACGTCGTCTTCGTCGATCCAAAGCGAGTGCTCTGACTCGGTTAGGTCGAGTCCATTGTCGGATATCGTCTGTTTTTGCTCGTGAATGAGTTTCTGAAGGGCAGAACTTATAACGAGTTTTGCCTCTGTGGGGTCGATGTTGTCGAACTGGATTGGACCGAGACGTGGCTGCCTGCGCCAATCCGCATAATCAGTCATACGCCCTAGCGCAATGGCAGCTCCTTCGGGGAAAGCAAAGAATGGTACCGGCCGCCTCCCGCTTCGCAAGGCATCTGGCACTGAGTGCAGGGCGAGGAAGTTTGCCAAGACCGGCTTCGATCTGTCAGGAACCTGGTTCTGTGCAGCCTCGACAACGGCCTCGGCTACTTTGGTGGCCGCAATTTCGGCGACGTGAGGGGCTGAGCCGAGATTAGAGTCAGTGGACGGATTGTGAGAGGCCCACCGTTCTGAGGTTGCAACGGTTGGTATGTACAGCACTATGCAGGAGTCGATGCCGCAATCGTCAAGTATGAGTCGAAGTGCCTCTCCGTAATGTTCGGGCCTGGAATCATTCGGAAGCTCTACTGGGTTTGCCAACCGGCTGTTAGCGGGCATGACGCTCGACAGCTTCTTGATGGTCTCGTCTGAGAGATTTGCCACAGTAAGGCCGACCGCCCTGCAGAAGTCCGCCGCAATCGGTGCTGGTCCGCCGCTGTTGGCTAAAAGAGCAACTCGTCGACCGCCAGGAAGAGGCTGGTTGACCATTGCTTGGGCCTGGTCGAACAGCTGTTCCAAGGTATCTACCCTTATCACGCCGGTCTGCTCGAATAGGGCGTCGACAGCTGTATCAGTAGGAAGTGCATCCTCATTTGTAGAGACCATGTGATCTGGGACGCGTTGCTGAGTACGTTTTGACTTGACTGCGATGATCGGCTTTTGCTGGCTTACCCGCCTGGCAACTCTGGCGAAGGTTCTCGGATTCCCGAAGTCTTCTATATATAACATGATGACGTCGGTGTGTGCGTCGTGTTCCCAATAGTTGAGCAGGTCGTTTCCGGAGATGTCTGATTTGTTGCCAGAGGATATGAACGTCGCCATGCCCAGTCCGCGTCGGCGCGCCTCCTCCAGTATTGCAAGTGACAGTGGGCCCGACTGTGCGTGAAGAACAGACCTACCGGCGATCATCTGGAATGGAGAAAGGGTAGCGTTTAAAGAGACGAGGGGATCGGTGTTGGCTATTCCCATACAGTTCGGTCCGACAATGCGCATGCCGTTCCGTCTGGCGAGCCTAACGAGGCTCCGCTCCCTAGCAGCGCCTTCTGGTCCGAGTTCGCTGTAACCTGCTGTGACTATAACAAGTCCTCCGACTGAAGCCTCGGCCGCGTCGTGCACGGCCTCCTCTACCTTTTCAGTTGCGACAACGATAATTGCTAAGTCAACTTCGTCTGGGATCGATGGTAGGTTAGGGTAGGCACGGACCCCCGCGACGGAGTGGGCGTTTGGATTCACGGGATAGACGGTTCCTTGAAATCCACCGGCGAGGATGTTATGGAAGATTCGATTCCCGACCGAACCACTGCGTCGTGATGCGCCTACTACTGCGACAACGCTGGGGTTGAGAAGTTTTGAGATGTTATTTGAATGGGCCACGCTCTCGCGCCGATACATCGTCTCGATCGACTCCTTAGTCGGGGAGATGTCAAAGGAAACCCTTACCACGCCGTCTTGGAAGATCTTGCGGTCCGCGAAGCCAGCATCGTGAAATACCCTTAGCATCTTCGAGTTGTCAGGAAGCGTATCTGCCAGGAAGCGAGTAATTCCATTGGGCTTTGCCGCGGCGGCAAGGTGTTCGAGCATAAGCGAGGCAAGACCACGGCCTTGGTGAGCGTCGTCGACCAAGAATGCCACCTCGGCTTCGGAGGAACCCGCGATCCTGTCGTATCGTGCTACGGCTATGATCTCGTCGCCAAGCAGTGCCACGAAAGCCATCCGGTCCACGTAGTCGACATTCACGAATCTGTCCAACATGATTCGGGTTAGCCTCGGCAGGGGAGTGAAGAATCTGAAATAGATGGTCTCAGGCGACAGCCGTGCGTGGAGGGCATCGATCCGATCCGCATCGCTGGGCTTGATCGGTCTTACAAACACTGTTCCACCGTCGGCCAGCACTACGTCGGTTTCCCACATGTAGGGATAGGCGGACTCCACCTGGGTCATCATTAATCCCACCTGACTATCCGATTTAATGGGTCCAACCCTCAACTGGGAGAGCGCCCACCGCTTCCGAATCTAGTACGAGATCTCAGGCGGATTCGACTTCTGGTCGCGCGTTTGGCTCTCCGGTAATCGGCGAATGAGTGTGCTCCATTGAAGAGTCGAGCTTTAGAGACTTAGTCCCCCGCGCTCTGTCAACCATCTCACTGAGCGTATAAGAATTAAGGTGGCTCCGCATATGTTGACCGACCTCGGACCAGACCGTCAACAGTACGCACTGACCTTCGTGCTCGCAAGCGCCGTTTTCATGTGGCTCACCGAAGTCCCCAGCTACAATTGGCCCATCTACGGCCGCAACGATCTGCGCAAGAGTGATCTCCTTGGGTGGTCTGGCCAATGTGTAGCCACCCCCGACTCCGCGCTTGGACCGGACTAATCCAGCACCCTTCAAAGCTAGTAATATCTGTTCGAGATATGGCTGTGGAAGTCCTGTTCGTTCAGCAACTTCGTGAACTGATGTGGGTCCCGAGGAGTCAGTATGCAGGGCAAGAGACAGCAGTGCCCTTGATGCATAGTCGCCGCGAGTAGAGACCTTCACGGATCTATCGTAGCCTCTTTAGTGGGTGACGTGAGTCTGGATGTTGTTCGGAGCCTCTCTGAGAAATAGTCCTAATGGTAACGTCGGAGTAACGTGATGAGTGATGGAGACAAATTCTCACGACCCTAGAGCCGATTGGGTGGTGCCTGATTACGGTGGCGCCTGTCTGTCGAACCTACTCCCGGCACTGGCCTATAAGGTCGCCTTAGAGAGGTCAGGCGATCGGTTTCCGACGGCTGAGCGGATCAGGCTCCGGACCACTCGTGGATCTGGTGTCGATCCGAGTAAGGCGACTTGGGTTCCAGAAGAGTTTGCCGGCTGTAGGCAGCTAGTACTGCTCGTGCTTGATGGTCTTGGCTACAACCAGCTCGTTACTAGGCTCCAGTACCTGCCCAACCTTGCTGGGCTAAATCTATCCCGAATTCACTCGGTTGCACCTACTACTACTGCCAGCGCCCTGACCTCAATAACGACGGGGAGGCCACCCTCCAGCCATGGTGTAGTTGGATATCGGATGCGGGTTGGCCCTTCGGAAGTTATCAATACTTTGCGATGGATGACAGACCGGAAGGAGTCGAGATGGGACTTGGCTCCGCTCAAGCTGGCACCCGTAGAACCATTTTTCGGACTTTCGCCGGCAGTGGTGACCAAAGCAATTTTTGGAAACAGTGGATTCTCAACTGCACACCTGAGGGGTGGCCGAAACTTCGGATGGCGTACCCAGAGCGGGATTGTTTCGTGGATCCAAGAGCTGCTGAAAGATGGCGAGCCGCTGGTTTACGTGTATTACGACGGTGTTGATACCACCGCCCACGAGTTTGGCCTGCGCGAAAAGTACGAAAGGGAGCTCGAGTTTCTCGACTACATGATCGGAGCCATCGTCGACGCGCTTCCCCCGGGGGTTGGCCTTGCGATCACGTCGGACCATGGACAAGTTGAGGTGATGGAAGAACCATTCCAGCTACCAGGTGAGGTACTTAGCAATGTCAATTTTCAAAGTGGTGAGGGCAGGTTCCGCTGGCTACATCTTCGCTCAAAGAGCCTCGAAACAGTTGTAGATGCCCTAGGTGCGAGTCTGGGTGAGGTAGCAAGAGTCATGACTAGGCAGGAGGTCGTGGAGCAGGGTATCTTCGGACCTGACATGGGTTCTGATTTCCAGCGACGGTTGGGTGACGTTGCATTGATCGCCACTCAACCGGTGGCATTCTTCGATCCGCTGGATACGGGTCCATTTGAGTTGGTGTGCCGCCATGGTGCGTTGACGGCGGACGAGGTCGCGGTACCACTTCTTTCGTATGTGACTCAATGAGGTTCTTAGGATTCGGTTCGGTCAAGGGCGAACACTTAAGTTTGCGACGCTACCATGGGTTTCCGGCACATCAGGGAGGTTGTGATTATGAGTGACCCAAGTGAAGTCGAGGCGCCGACGCAGGTGTTGATCTCAGATGGCGTGGTGGATTCCGATCCTACCTCCTCGGTCTCTTCACCTGCCAAAGTGCTGCGAGTTGGATCGATGATAAAGGGACTCCTTGAGGAAGTCAGGTCCTTTTCACCAGACGAAACCACCCGATCGAGGCTCAAAGGTATCTATCAACAGTCAGTTGAGGAACTCGCGTCGGGGCTGTCACCTGAGTTGGCAGATGAGCTAAAGAGGCTCAGTTTTCCCTTCACAGATGATGAAATTCCTTCGGAATCTGAGCTGAGAATCGCTCAGGCCCAGCTAGTTGGATGGCTGGAAGGTGTCTTCCACGGTATCCAAGCCACCTTATTTGCACAACAGATGGCTGCTAGGACCCAACTCGAGGAGATGCGTAGGGGTCAGCTGATGCCTGGCGAATCTCAAGATACCCACAGACCGGGTACATACCTCTAATATCATGTCCATCGCCGTTGCCCTTGGGTCTGACCACGCCGGATACCACTTGAAGGAGCTTGTAAAGGTTCATTTGTTGGAGCTCGGCGTGAAAGTCGTCGATTTCGGTGCCTCAGCCTCCGATGTGGCGGTCGACTATCCTAGGTACTGTGCTCCAGCCGCACGAGCAGCGGTCGCGGGGCGAGTCGATTTCGCTATAGTGTTCGGCGGTTCGGGCCAAGGGGAGCAGATTGCGGCCAATAAGGTTCAGGGTGCAAGGGCTGCGTTGTGTTTCAACGAGCTGTCGGCAAGGCTCGCCCGCCAACATAACGACGCAAACGTATTGGCACTCGGTTCTCGACTGATCGGAGTCGAGTTGGCAATCGCAATTGTGGACTCGTTTCTTGGCTCGAGTTTCGAAGGCGGACGTCACTCACGAAGGGTACAGTTGCTTTCCGATCTCGAGTCTGGAGTTGATATCGATGAGGCTGAGCCAAGGTAGCCGGTGCCCCGTCACCTAACTCGTGCCGAACGACTTCTCAGGACAATGCTCGTCGTGGCTGGCGTCGTTGTCGCCCTCGTTGTATGGGTTGTCTCCAGCTCCTCGGCATCAAGTCCTTCGGCGACCTCGTCGACTAGTGAAACTGTCCCTCCAACCAGCGCTGTTCCGACAACTACCTTGCCGAAATCTCCCCTTGGTGTTGGGCTAATGCAGGTGACCGTGACTGAGCCTACGCGTAAGTTGTGTATACCTATGACGACGACATGTGTTGTTAGGAACTATCAGCTTCAGATCTACTACCCTGCGATAACTTCTGGTCCGACTCCTATGCCATCGGCCTCACCTGCAAAGTTCGAGGCACCCTTTCCAGTTCTCCTCTTCGCCCATGGTTTTGATCTCGTTCCGGCGGACTATCTCCCATTGATCAGCAAGTGGGTTTCTGCCGGCTTCTTGGTCGCAGCACCCATTTTCCCACTCAGCTCTTCGGATTCGCTTCAGGAACATGGTGTTCAGCTATCTGACGTTGCCGAAGCGGATGCCTATGAAGGTGACATCCTGAATCAACCGGGAGATTTGAGCGCGGCTATCAACGAACTCACTACCTTGAACACTGCGGGGGCAGGTTCATTGTCCAATCTGATGAACCTCTCAGAGATAGCCGCAGCAGGGCAGTCCGATGGGGGAGACACCGTATTAGCAGCCACTGCCAACACTTGTTGTATCGACCCCCGGATCAAAGTGGCGCTCATTTTGTCGGGGGCCGCTTTTCCGGCCTTTCCTGGGATCTTCTACTCTGCCCTCCCGATACCTACGCTGGTAGTACAAGGTAGCGCAGATACCGTGAATCCGCCCGCTGCATCACAGCAGATCTACTCCTCGCTTAAGGGTATCAAGTACTATTTGAACTTGATAGGAGCCGACCACCTCCAGCCATACACAAGTGTCGATCCCTATGAAGAGCAGGTGGTTAAGATTAGTATCGCGTTCTTGGAGGAGTATCTGCTCGGGCGAACTGTCGGCCAGAGTGAGATTCTGGCACTTGGAAATCTGCCCGGAGTCTCCCAGGTGACAGCTGGTTGATCGGAACCACCTACCCGAACCCACAATCAAATAGAGGAGTGCGCCAGTGAATGATCGAAGGTGGGCCATCGAGCTAATCGATTCGCCTGACGGAGTTGTGACTTTGGCGGTCAAGGATCTGATCGACATCGCCGGAAGCGTCACGACGGCAGGTTCTCGGCTTTTGGCTAGCTATGCAAAGCCGGCAGAGCGGAATGCCCCGATCATTGACTCCTCGATCAGGGCCGGAGCCAAAATCATCGGTAAGGCGAACATGACGGAGTTGGCATTTGGGGCGCAGGGTATAAATCCATGGTTTGGAACACCCGAGAATCCGCTCTCCTCCGACCTGATACCTGGGGGCTCCTCCTCGGGATCAGCGGTGGCGGTTGGTTGGGGCATTGCCGATGTCGCATACGGTACTGACACCGGCGGATCGATCCGAATTCCTGCTACCTGTTGCGGAATACTCGGCCTCAAGACAACGCGGGGCCGAATCTCCACCGAGGGGGTGTATCCGCTCGCGCAGACACTTGACACCGTCGGACCAATGGCTCGCAGCTTTGCGAACCTCCGATTGGGTTTGAGTTGGCTGACTCATGACCAAGGTAACAATTCCAATGCATTTGATACGGTGCAAAGACTACGTACCTCTGGGTCGAAGCTGATCGAGAAGGCAATCGACGAGGCACTTTCTTTGGGGGGGTTGACGATCAACGAGATATCTGATCCCGGTCTCTCCACCGCTTGGGAGATTGGTGGAGTGATTATGGGCTACGAAGCCACCCTAAACAATCCTCAGGCGGTTCTTGAGCACCATAGGATCGACCCAGCCATCTGGTCGAGGTTGAAACTTTCAGAATCTAGGACGGAGCACGACTACCTCCAGGCAAGGACTGACGGCGCGTCCTTTGCATCCAGCATCTCCAAGAAGGTCGTAGCAGATGGACCACTTGCATTGGCAACCGTGCCCTTTGAGATTCCCACGCTTCGAAATGCATATGGCCGTTGGCTGAATGTAAATACGCTTCCCTTCAACGTGGCGGGACTTCCTGCGATCTCCTTTCCGCTTTCAGCTGGTTTTGTAGAGAATGTTGCGGCGGAGTTCGAACTCTCCAGTGACAGTGCTCAAGGCAGATCGAAGGCTGGTCATCTGCCGATCTCGATTCAGTTGGTTGGCGAAGAGGGATCCGAAGAGGCACTCATGTCAACCGCCGAACTGATACTTGGCCGAATCTCTTGACACAAGGTTCAAATGACAGATTTCTGACCGTGCTTGCGGCCATGGCTGATACGAGTCAGAGCGAGACCGATCGCCATTGAGATTGCCGCCAAAGAGGCAAGAATATAGGGTGCTCGGAGTCCGAACTGCGTAGCAATTACTCCTCCAAATAGCGAGCCCAGTGGAAGGACGCCGAGACTGAGCAGTCGGTACGTGGAGTTCACCCTTCCTAGAAGGTGGGCGGGTACAATCTGCTGCCTTAGGGTGACGGTGGCGATGTTCCAGTAGATCCCCGTCCCAGCGATGATCGCAAGGCCGATCGCAGCGACCAGCAAGGAATTGGCAAAACCAGTCACCATCGCAAATAGTGAGAAACTCAAGAAACAGCCATACAGAGCTCCAGTCGGACGGAGTTTCGTCATGAGACGCGGAACAACTAGTCCGCCGATTAGCCCGGCAAGACCCTGCACGGCTAGGAGTATTCCGTAGTCGGCGCTGTGCCCGCCGAGAGTCTCCTTGACGAATAGGATCAATGTCGCGGCCGTTGCTACGCCGAAGAAGTTGAGTGTCGCCACTGCGATACTCATCCTGCGAAGGAGCCGGTTGCCAAATAGAAATCGTTGTCCTTCAAAAATCTGACTCCACAGCCCGGTCGTAGCACTTTGGACAGCGACTAGAGATGGGATTGCACCGCGAAGGATAACCCACAGGATCAGGAATGCCGCTGAGTAGCTTGCTAAATCTATCCAGTACGCCAGAGAGGCTGAAATTGTCATCGTGTTGGCTCCCAGTAATGGTCCAACTAGGTCGAGCCCGATCAACTGTGCCATGACCAGCATGCTATTGATCCGAGAGTATCGCTCAGGGTCCGGAGTAAGGTCGACAACTATAGAGAAGACGGTTATCTCGACTATCACCTGCGTTGTTGTGAGCATGAATGATGAGACCAGCAATAGCGTGACACTGATACCGTAGGTTGTCAGCCATCCGAGGAAGGCGACCACCAAGATGGCCCCGGTGAACTGTGTGTAGAGTATCAGCCTTGATCTGCTGTAACGGTCTGCAAGTGCTCCAGCTACAGGGGTGAGCAGAAGCCATGGGAGCGTGGCAGAGAAGCGAAGTAAAGAGAGCGTGAATGCCGACTTTGTGACTGTGCTACCCATAACAGGTATTGCAGTGTTAAGTACGCCATCGCCAAGTGCTGACAGTACGATCGCCGTTACCAACAGGACAGTAGGTGACTTCCTCCTTGACGACCCTATTTTCGAAACTGGTGAATCATCTGTCACCGCATAAAGGTCCCGCCAAACCCGAAGTGAGTTAGTGGCTGATATTGCACTAGGCGGTCCGGCGACGATTGCGCTAATACCGAACTAGGATACAACCCTGCCTCCGAGCTTACTAATGCCAAAAATTATGCCGTGGGTGAATAATACCCGATCTGCACGTCCAAGAAGTGGTAGTTTCCGATTCCGATTCAGGTGAACTTTAGGATCCTCCGCTAGCAGTATGAAAGTCCATGTCGTAAGTGGCGAGGCTGCGATAGATGACTATGTAAATTTATCAATCTTCACAATCTTTTCGTAATGTTATTCACCTTGACTGGCGCAGTTGATATCGACTTAATCGGTACCGGAGCGGTTTGGGCCATTGGTCTCAACTATGTGCCTTAGTTTTATCTTGTAACCTCCGGCTCCTAGCTTTACCTGCGGAGCAGTTTGGAAGCACATTAAATCTGATACTTGTAAATCAGCCTTGATGTTGGGTAGTAGAGATAGCTGACAATTGAGTCGATGCAGATCGAATGGGTATGTGAATTCGACAGCTCCATAATCGGTGCTATCTGGAATCTGTCCTGAATGGCTGTCGCACTCCAAAATAACTGCTCGTCGTATTCGAAGCCCAGTTGACTTAGTGACGGAGTTATAGTTAGTCGAGCCAACTGCTGGACTGTCAGAATCGCGCCGAGTGGACAAAGTCATCTCGACCTAGTTCTGGCTGTCTTTTGAACTCTGGTCGTCATCTGGACCACCAGAACAGTTCTGAAGGAGTTGTGGAATTGCAAAACATGTAAGGGAATGGTCGCAGTTGTCCGCTGCAATTGTCAGTCCTTGTCTGCCACGAACCTTTAGGAGGGAAACGGCCGAAAAGTGTTGAGAGTTGACGATCTTTCGGAGTATGAGCCAGTTTGTTAAGGTATTTGGCAACATCTTTGGATGTATCGATAGAAATGTTAGCGGTCAGCTCGTCGACGGTTACGGCTAGCCACGGAATGAAAGAGGCATTGTCTTCTGTAGACCGTTGGATTGCCATCGATGTTGGCAATCCTTCCAAGTCGTCCTTTTGAAACCTCCGCTGCGTTCTATCAGTGATTCTTGCATGATGGGTTTGGAGTCATTATTAGATATACCCCTGTTTCAAACTATTACGTGACGATGAGTGCCTGTCGACGTAATGGAAATAAATGATCTATGCCGGAACGGTTCTGCTCAGCGTGGGTTCTCTGTCGGTGTCTGAGGGTAAAACCGTCAGAACTGCCCAAGGTGTGGCAAGTCTGATCTCATGCAACGGAGATTTGGCATGTTCAGGAGAGCATGCCGGCATCTACTCGTATGTCGGTTCCAGTTATCGAAGCGGCTTGATCCGACAGTAGGTATCCAACCATCGACGCGACCTCGGAGGCTGATATCAGCTGTTGTGTCATGTGGTGCGTCGCGAACTCTTCCGCAGATGATAGGCGGAAGATCTCTGCGCTAGCTGTCAGGATTGGGGTGTCAGTAGAGCCTGGTGAAATTGTGTTAGCAGTGATTCCGGTTCCTTTCAGGTCGAGAGCCAACGTCCTGATCAGTCCGATGACTGCGTGCTTTGACGCAACGTAGTCCGACATGGTCTCTAATGGTAAGTGGCCGGCGGCTGAGGCAATGGCAACGAATGATCTCCTATGTTCGGCGTCAGCGGCCAAAATCGCGGGCATGGCGACGTTTATTAGGTTTAGTACACCAAAATAGTTGATGTCGAAAGTAAGTCTGTGAGTTTCCAGATCTGTCAACCAGGCTGGCTTGCCTCCGCTTATCACTCCAGCGCAGGCCACGGCAGCGCATAGTTCTCCCAGTTCCAGAGCGCGTTCTACAACGGCGCTCAACTGCATTGGAGACCTCACGTCGGCCCTTAGTGGATGAATTCGATCATGCTCTGCAAGCGAGCTGAGCATTTCCGGGCTTGCCAGTGGATACCGAAGACCTGGGATTTCCGCAGCTATGTCACAGGCGACCACTGTCCAGCCGCTCCCGGCTAGGTGCAGTGCCGACTCTCTTCCGATGCCCCTTGCTGCCCCCGTAACTATTACTACTCTGTCTTTCACACGCGTCGACCTTTGTCGGAGAGGGGACCGTTCAGTTCAGAATTCTGGTACTTGTCGAATCCGGTTATCAAGTCATCGGCAAATGCGGCGAGTATGGCGCATCCTTCTTCGTAGCTAGCTCCGCTTGGGTCACCGATTATTCCTGAGTCGGAAATTGCGGTAACGCCTTCAGTTCTGATGCGCTGCATCAGTCCTGGGCTGCTAGCAGGCGAACCAACTACTCCGCCGGTTTCGCCAACCAAGTCCGGTGTGAGTGCCAGCATGATGGATGTTTCAGTCCTGCCGGCGTGTAGATCAGGGTCCCATAGTCCTTTGGATCCCGGCTCAATGGCCCATCTCTCAGCGGCACTCGTAAGAGCCTTTACGGTGGGGAACCAGTAGTAGATCTTTCGTCCCTCCGTCGCTAGGAGTCTGGCTGCTCGTGCGATCGGCTCGATATTCCCACCATGTGCACTTACTATTGCGACGCCATTAAACTGGTCGGCGGACCTTACTAGCTCCACGACCAGGAATTCCAGGGCATTTTGGCCCATCGAAAGTGTTCCCAAGACACCTTTGTGTTCGCCGGATGAGCCGTATGGCAGCGGGGGAGCGACAACAGTGGAACTGGGCCGAACTCTATTGAGTTCAATCGCTAGCGCCATCGATATGAATGTATCGGTGCCTAAGGGTAGATGGGGACCGTGCTGCTCAGTCGATCCAATTGGCAGGACCAGAGTTGGGATAGTATCTCGGTCCTTTAGATCCTTCGCTGTGTATGAATCAAGGTTCATCACCAATTCCAATCAACTCCCACTCAATTAGGGTATCGAGGATAAGTCTGGCTGCAACTTCCGGAGATAGTTCCACCACCATTGGAGTTGCACTTGTCGTGTCGAGCTTGAGGATGGAGGATAGTTTTTCGCGCTCCAATACGCCTGTTGGCGCTGAAGTGTAGGTCGCGTAGAATCGCTGGGCTGCGGTGCTAATCGGACCACTCTCGTTGATGGCTGAGCTGGCATGGAAAATCGTCATGGCGTTTGACGGTCGGGTAGCTTCGATCGCACTTCCAAGGGACGACCGTTTCGGGCGGAAGTTTGTTGGCTCGACCGAAATTAGGGCGGGACCAGTGATCTCAGCGACTTCGATGTACGAACCAAAACACCTCCTTTTGAGCCAAAGTGACCCAACAGGAGTTCCTTCGGACGACTCGACGGCAATCACGGAGGACACCAATGTCCAATCCATTCGCTGTGCCAGATGGAGCGGGGTGCTTCCAGATCCAAATTCGGTTGAGTAGTCACCGGTGACGATATATGTGGCGGAGAACTGGATCGCCAGTTGCGCTATGAGATCCGCCCTTACCACTGGTCCAACCTCCGGCGCCGGAATCCTTATTAGTCCGTCTACCTCGAACTCGGCAGCATCTCTCAACGTCGCTTCGGTGAACTCATCTCCGACGGTGCATACGTAGAGATTGGTCCCGGTGGCCACGGCAATTTGCTGAGCAATCGCTATTGCTGAAACGTCGGCGGTCGACAGTCCGTATTCCGACGCGACTGGCCTACCTTGCACCGCCTGTACAGCCCGGCGAACTTGATGTTTCACCACTACAATTACGGCGTCCTTACCCAATTCAACCATGATGAAAGACGACCCCCATCCCTCCAGCGGGATACGACCATGAGATAGCACCTTCGTGATTGCACACCACGTAGCACGTACCGCACTCGAAGCACTGCTCGTAGTTGAATACGACAGCTCCATCGTGGCGAACCACGAACAATTGGGCGGGACAGGCCCAGACACATGCTTGGGTAGAGCACTCTCTGCAAATCTCGCCGTCTACGACGATATGTGCGGTACTGGCTATTCGAAAGTCACAGAGATCGAGTCTGTTTGACATCCCCCCTGCGCCTGTTCCTAACAGAGTGGCTGCCCACGGATCGACGAACAGTGTGGCCTTGTTCTCCTTCATCGGAACGTCCTCCACCCAGCAATCAGATCCTGAAACAGTTGCCATCTGCCAATTCCTGAGCTCTTGCGTGCTTTTCTTAGAAGTTCTCCCAGCCCAGCTTTGGGTACGGGGTCGCCCACTGTAAGCAGGCCGGCTAAAAACTCCGTTGCCAGTTTAGGGTAGCCCCTCTGTACGGAATCGGACATAACGAGGTGGGGGGCGTTCTTGAACCTGACGTGGTTTTTACCCACAAAGCTGGCCTTTAGGAGTCTGTCATAGGATTTGAAGTTGACGGGCCTGTCCGACTTCGATGCAGAAGCAGCAAACTCTCCAGCTACAAAACCCGATCCTATCGCCATGTTCACTCCTTCCAACCAGATTCCGGTTGCAAGGCAGGTCGATGCAGCGTCACCCGCTACCACCATGCCATCGATAGAAAGTTTTGGCCAGCTCCGGTAGCCAGCCTCTGGGATCAGGTGGGCAGAGTATTCGACTAGTTCGCTCTGGGCGAAAAATGGCTCGATCGACGGATGTGATCGAAGGTCTGCGATTATTTTCTCTGGCCGAAGCTTGGCATTGCGGAGGTCAGCGAGCGAAAGGACCACCCCGATACTGATCGTGTCTGAGTTGGTGTAGAGAAAGCCACCACCTGAAATGGCGCCAGTGGCGCCGAGAATTTCGATATCGACACCACAGTCTGACTGCACCGAGAAGATCGAGTCGATTCTAGATTTAGACAGTCGGTACACTTCTTTGGCGCCCAACGTGAGATCTTCGGCTTTGAAGTTCGGGTAGAGCCCCACTTCTTTTGCTAGAAGCGAGTTGACGCCATCTGCGGCGACCACCACACCGCTGATCTCAGCTCCGTCGCGATCGGTTACAACTCCGGTTACCCGACCCTTCGCATCACGGGTGACTCCCTTTACTAGGGTTGAGCAGACGAGATCTGCACCGGCTTTTTGGGCCTTGGAAGCGAGCCAGCGGTCGAAGTCAGCTCGGTACGCCGTCGCTCCGTTTTTGCGCCCCGTTCTCCAGGTGGGGTCGTCGTAATCGATCGTCACCGAACGATCTCCTGACAGCAACATCGTGCTCCGCCTAGTAATCCATCGTTCGACTGGCACCTCGTTCTGCCAGTCGGGAATGTATCGTTCGAGAATGCCCGGGTAGATCACTCCACCGTAGACATTCTTGGAGCCGGGAAACGGTCCACGTTCGACAAGGAGTACCTTTGCGCCAGCTGATGATGCAGCAATAGCAGCAGCAGAACCCGCTGGGCCAGCACCGACTACGACCACATCGTAGTTATCCTTCATCTCTTGCCACCGGGTCCCGATCTGGTCGCACGACCATCATTGAAAGTGTGGTCACTGTACGCCCTTCAACAGTTCTAAGAGCTGGTGCAGTACTGCCGGGGCGTCGGCCACGATGGCGATCCTGCTGGACCTCATCATCTGACAACCTCTGTCAATGTTCACCGAAATTGTCTTTTCAGGAAGTTCGACACCTGCTAGGTGCTGGATGGCCCCTGAAACTCCGAACGTTATATAGATCGATGGAGAGATACCGGCGCCGGTCGTGCCGATCTGTCGGTCGTGTGGAGCCCAGCCGGCGTCGGTGACAAGGCGAGTGGCCCCGACAGCTGCGCCGATTATTTCTGCGAACTGTACCGTCTTGCCGTACTCCTCCACGGACCCGACTCCGATACCAGCACATACAATGTGCTCCGCCTCGCCAAGATCTCCGGATGCTCCTGCGCTAGATAGTGTTTGGGCTGATTGGTAACCTGACCTAGCATCAGGGCCCTGGTCAGATAACATCCTTAGCTGAGCTAGATCTAGCGGGTCACCCGGTCCAACCGGAGTCGCCTGAAACAGCAAGATACTCGGACCAGAGGTCGAATAGGTCTCGATCAGGGTCGAGTGTCGTCTGGAGACAGTTACCGTGTCAACCCCTACAGATGTAACCTCTGTCCATATCGGCACCGAAGTCATTCTTGCGATCTCAATAGCGGAGATCTGGGAATCTGGGTCATTACCAAAAATGGTATGGGGAAGTTCGGGACGCAGACTGTTTAGTGTTTGTGTGGCTACGGAGTGCCATCTTCTACCTCCGTTGACGAGGTGCGCTCGGATTGGCTGTTGTGCTACCCTGGGTGGTCTGGCCAGCTCTTTTTCATCTGTCATTACGATGATAATTTCGTAACCTGCTGGGTTGGTCGATGCAGAGTAGAGTGCAGAAGCGGCCTGCTTGCTCATCGTTCCTGATCTCAAAGTAATTATTACGACCGGTATATTAGGGCCCAATTCAACCCTATTCATGGTATGAGAGCTCCCACTAAGTCTCCTTCAATGACGGCTGAGTGTGCCCTGCGGGGCGCCACTGCGTCGCCAATCAAGAAGAGCCCTTCGCTCCATCCCGCATGTCGTAAGTTTCGGTAAAGCGTGTTTTCGGAACGCCCATGATTAACGGCCACAACCCAGTCTGCCTCGATGGTCAATGTTTCACCAGTGGTATGGCGCTGGAGGAGGATCGATGTCTCTGTCATGCCGACTGCTACGCACTCCACTTCCTGTCGCACCGAATTCCTTGAATTTCTCAACTGCCAAGTCTCGAGGTCCAAGGTGAGGCCGAGATCAGTTCCAACCGACAGATGTGGTGTCACGACCACGACCTGGCATCCCCTCTCAGCAAGCAGTTCGGCAACGGAAGTCGCCTGATGGAAGCCAAGATCGTCGTACACGACGACCCGACCAGTAGGTCTATCTAGACCGTTCAGAACAGTTGCTGGATTGGTGACTTTAGGTGTCGATATTTCGTTATCAGCGAGATGGCCCACGCTCCACCAGGGCAGCTCAGGCACCGAGCCAGTAGCGACAACAATCGCATCCGGCGTTAGATTCAGGATCTCATCGAGGGTAATTGTGTGATTGGTATTCGGAGATACTCCCATTCTCCCAAGCTCAGACAGCTGGTTTCTGATGAGGTCCGCCAACTCGGCCCTGTGGGGAGCCTTGGATGCTAACGTCAGTGCTCCGCCCACCTCTGCGTTCGCTTCGAAAAGTGCAACTAAGTGACCCTGTCTTGCCGAGGAGATGGCCGCCTGTAAGCCCGCTGGGCCTGCACCCACAACAGCTACTCTCCTTGGTGCACCAGCTACCCGAACACTCCGCTGGTTCGATGCAGCGAAGGCGCCGATTCCGATTCCAAGCGAGCCGCCCGAGTTGACAGTTGAGTTTCTAGCTGCCTCTTTACCGGCATCAGGGTTCTCGATGCAGCCGAGCCATCTGTTGACGCCCATCCGGCCGACGCACTCCTGATTACAGCTAAGGCATGTGCGGATCTCGTGTTCTAGTCCCTCTTTGGCCTTCTTTGCGAAATTGGGATCGGCAATCTGCCCCCTTACGACTCCCACGAGATCAGCCTGGCCATCTCGGATCGCTCTCTCACAATGGCTAGGATCCTTGAATCTGCCGACGGCGACAACTGGTATGTCCACGACCTGTCGGATGGCAGCGGGAATAAAGAGCGAATATCCGGGCGGTATCGCCATCGACGCTTCGATCGAGTAGAGCGACTGCGTTGCGATTCCTATCGAGGTGTTGATGTAGTCAACCATTGAAGTACCGTTGGCGATTTGGGCCACTTTTACCGCATCTTCAATCTCCAGACCACCTTCGACCATCTCGTCACCACAAATTCGGATTCCAAGAGCCATGTTTGGTCCGATAGCCTGACGTGTTGCTTCAATTAGGGCGACCATGAGCCGGGCTCTGTTCTCAATTGATCCACCCCACCGGTCAGTTCGTTCGTTAGTAATAGGTGATAGGAACTGCCTGACTATAGAAGAGTGCGAGCACTGAAGTTCGATGCCGTCGAAACCTCCGAGGCGTGCATGTTCGGCGACTTTGACGTAACCGGAGATGATGTCGACGATGTCACTTTCGGTCACCTGTTTCGGGACTTCCCTGAACATGGGGTCCATCTTCGGAGATGGGCCGAAAAGAGGTAGTCGTGAGTAGTTGGATGTACCCTGAGCACCATTGTGGTTGATCTGCGCGAATATTCTGGATCCTGCCTGGTGGACTGCTTCGGTGATCGCAATATATCCGTTCACCACTTCTGGGCGGAATCCATGGATCATCTTCTCGTATGGCCAGTCGGACTCGTGTGTGGAGTGCTCCTCGGTGATTATCAGGCCCACTCCACCGAGTGCTCGCTCTTTGTAATATGCGACATGCTGATCAGAGACGTTTCCGTTCTGAGCGAAGTTAGTGAGGTGGGCAGAGAAGACGATCCTGTTTCGAACGGTAATTGGTCCGAGAGTTATCGTTCGGAATAGGTTGGGGAATCGCTGCACTAGTCGGCACCTGTTGAAAGCAGGCGGTCCGCAAGGCGGCGTGCCTCAAGGATCGCATAATGCATGTTGCGAGGGGCCAAACAGTCTCCGATGCGAAATAGTTTTGGATGTACTAGGTCGGGACTGATTGTTGCTGAATTTCGTATGCCGACTGTGATCAGCAGCGGATCGTGGAGTTCCAGCTTTGCATCGGAAAAAAGAGATTCGATTGTAACTGCAGATGGCAATTTGTTACTCCTCACCTTGGAGAGCGTGTGAGTGATTACGCCATTGTTGCGCAACCTGGAGACCGCATCCATCAGGTCGCCTGTGTTCAACCGCGAGAGAGGAGAAGGGTCGGGTGTAACCAGATGTGTCGACTCGGAAAATTGGGCAGCCAGCTCAGCTGCCCAAGCTGCTTCGTGGTTTCCAATTCGATCGTCAATGACGACTGACCGTTCTGCTGGGATTTTCCTTTGCATAACAAGCTCTTGGGTGGACACCTGTCGCACGAATGCGCTGTTGCGCAACGTTTCAGGAATCATTGAGCCGGTCGCCCCGGTTGCCTCAACTACAACCGAATCCTTCAGCATCACTTCTAGCTCTGTGATTCCGAGTCGGTAACCGAGCTCGATTCGAACCTTCGAACTAGCGAGGTTTGAAAGATAGAAGTCCCGGAGTCTGAGCATGATCCCACCTACTCCGTGCGCTGCGAGCGCCGTAAGTAGCCCACCTGGAGCCTCACAGGAGTCAATGATTTCCACCGTTCTACCGGCTTCAGCTAGCTTAAGTGCGAGCTCCATGCCGGCCGGTCCTGCTCCGATCACCTTCACTGGGGCATAGACCCTACGCATCGGTAGGCTGGCACGGCGCTTTTCAGGTTCTGAGCGCTCATAACCCGCATCTGGATTGACTAGGCATGAGACCCGCAGGTTGCGTGAATCTCCAACCATGCAGAATTGATTGCAAAGCACGCAGGGTGTTGGTGACCGTGTTGTGGTTAGATTGTTAACCATGTTTGGATCAGCTATCTGTGCTCGTGTCATCTCCACCCCATCGCAGATCTGATCGGTGAGCAAGACTTCTGCAATGGCTGCCGAGGTGACGGAACCCTGCAGGAATACCGGGGTCGAACGTTCAAGATGGGAATTTAGCAGCGTCGCTAGATGATCATTAAAGGCTTCACGGGTGTGAAAGTCAGGTCTTTGCCGAGCTTTGGTATAGAGCGATCCAGACGTCACGGTGAAAAGATCTACTGAAGATGCTATGGATTTGGCAATGGTGCATAGTGCCTCTGGCTCTAGTCCTCCCCATGGCGCAAACTCATCTAAGGTCAACCGGACTGCGAAAAGTTCTGAGCCAATGGCACTTCTCACGGCGGCAACTATTTTGCGTAGGAATAGTGACCTGTCCGAGCCGAGTTCGTCTGATCGCTGATTCGAAAGGGGCGAGAGGAATTGCCTTATCAGGCTTCGGGTAGACAAGTTAATTTCTACTCCGTTCATTCCCGCATCGACTGCTGAAGCGGCCGCCCTTGAAAACGATTCCAAAAGCAGTTCGATTTCGAACTCCTCGAGCTCTTTTGGCATTTCTCGCTGGTCCACCTCAGGCACGGGTGAGGGCGCGAGCATGGCCCTTTGGGAGTAGGCGGAACTTCCCTCTCCGCCAGCGTGTCCTATGGACGCAATCATCAGCGTTCCGTGCGTTTTCGCCATATCGGCGAGGCGTTTCCATCCCCAGGGACACCTTTCCGCCAACAGCCAACGTTCGGTAGGCCAATCGGATTGGTGTACGCTCGCCTCCTCCGTGACCACGATGCCAGCTCCTCCGACAATACGAGCCTCGAAGTATGCCAGCCAGTCCTCCGATGGGGCTCGGTCTCGGCCGAGGTTTGTCAAATGAGGGCCGAACATGACGCGATTTTTCGAAGCGTAACCTCCGATCGGTATCGGCGAGAGTAGCTTCATCTAGGTTGCGAAGGGTTCCGAAGCGTGTCTTCGAAGTACAACGGGTTTGGCAGTCCTGACTCTGCGGCTGTGCGAAAGATCCGGCGTGGGTCGACTCGTGACAAATTTCAAGTTCGTTTCGCCACGTCCAAATACGCATTCCGGGTCCGGACCGTGCAGTTCCAGGCCCGTAAAGTACTTAGCAGCCATGCAGCCTCCTTGACAAGACTGATATGCGGAGCAGTCGCTGCATGACGTGGGACTTTTGTCCTGACGTAGGGACTTGAAGTATGGGGAGTCCGACCAGACAGCTTTGAATCCGCCACTGGAGCGGACGGTTCCGGCCCTGAAGGATTCGTGGATTGTGAAGGGGCAAGCGTATACGTCTCCAACGGGATCCACCAGACAGACCACCTTGCCGGCCCCACACATGTTCAGGCCTGGGAGGGGATCACCGAATGGACTCAAATGGAAAAACGAGTCACCGGTGAGCACCCCTGGATTTTCGGACAGCCACTCGAACAGGCTGCGCTGTTGAGAAGGTTCAAGTCTTAGATCGTTCCAGACTAGGGCACCGCGTCCCGAGGGTCTGAGCCTCGTCACGCGTAGCTGGGCGTTGTAATGATTTGCCAAGCTGAGAAGGTCATCGAGTCGATCCGCATTGTGCCTGTTGACGGTTGTGGAGATCTTGAATCCGGTCTTTCCCGCACTGCTAAGTGACTCCATGGCAGCGATAGCTCGCTCATACGAACCAGCACCTCGGATTGCGTCGTTGCTGGCTTGGTCAAAACCGTCGAGGGATATCTGGACATCGGTGTAGTCAAGACTTGCAAGTTCACGGGCAAAATTGTCATCGATGAAGTAGCCGTTTGTTGAGAATTTCACTCCGATACCTACTTCTGATGCGCGATAAAGAATCTCCCTGAAGTCCTTGCGCATCGTCGGTTCGCCGCCGCCGACGTTTATGTAGAAAATGCCCATGGCTCGGAATTCATCTACGAGATTAAGCGCTTCTTGGGTCGATAATTCGTTTGGGTCTCGCCGTCCTGAGCTGGAGAGACAGTGGATGCAGGAGAGGTTGCAGCCATAGGTGAGCTCCCAGGTGAGACATATAGGGGCCGCTAGCCCGTGCTGCATCTCTTCCGACAGAGTGGGGTAGTTATCCGACCGAGACACATATCACCTGCGAGTCTTCTAGTTGTTGTAGAGCAGAGAGAGACGTTGAGTCATTTTCCGTAATGCCATGCGCTGCAAGAGCATCACCCAAGGTGTCGAAACTCTCGAGAGTTACAAGGAGGCCGGCGATACGTTCTGACTGGATCATAATCAACCTTCTCGAGAGTTGGTTATAGCTGAGTGCGCCAAACCTCTCCTGTCGGATCGAAACGCTCGAAGAGATCCGGTAGGGGAGTTCTAAGTTCATGGCCGACTAGTAGACCCCGCACATTCCGTCGATTGAGATCTCATATACGATCGGACTCTTCTGAACTGATTGATCAGTGCCTATTTCGTCAGTTTTATGCGGTTGCTCGGCTTCTTGATGTAGCGGGTCTTTGGCAACTGACGATTCGATCTGATTCTCCATAGGGCAATTGTAACTAGCTCAAGCACGGTTGACCGGACGGCATGGCGTGGCATGTGGCGTAAGTTGGCGCCCTAAAGGTTTCGAAAGTCGATCAGTATCTTGCCCGATGACTCACCTGACTCGAGGAGCTGGTGGGCCCTATCAGCTGCAACCGGCGGAAAGACACCAGCAATTTCGAACTCCATCCCCTGCTCGAGCTGATCTACGGCACGCCGCAGGACGGGTTTCACTTCGTACGGACGGTTTCGGCGCAAGTTAGAGAAGGAGTAGCCAATGACGGAACGGGAGGTCGGGTGTAGCAGGTTGGAAGGAGCATTTCCGGGGTCTCCCGAGGAGATGCCGAAGACTACCAACCTTCCAAAGTTTGCCATCATCTTGAAGTCTGAATCGAAGGTCGTGCCTGCCACCGAATTGAATATGAGGTCGACTCCATGTCCGTCTGTCTTGGAAAGGATCTCGGCGGAATAATCGACCGCATCCGGTCCTCTGTAGATGAGTGCGTGGTCCGCTCCGACCTCAAGGGATTGCTGAGCCTTATCGGAATTGCCAACCAGGGCGAAGATCTCCCCTGCACCATAGGCGCGCGCGAGCCTTATCAGGGACCGTCCAACGCCTCCGCTTGCAGCGTAGATTGCAACACGTTCGCCAGGCTTTAGACGTCCGGCCCTGTCGATCAGTTCCAGGGCCGTACATAGAACAAGCGGAGCTGCAGCGGCGAAAAGGGGATCGATGGAGTCGTCTATAGGAGTAACCATCGAGGCGTCCACCGAGATCTCTTCTGCCATCGTTCCATCCCCGAATCCGATAACTCTCCGTCCACGGAGTGCTTCGTGTTCATGGGGGGCATCGATAACTACTCCCATGAAGTCGATGCCGGTCGTGAAAGGCGGCTGTGATGCTAGATAGCGACCACGCCTGACCATGGTGTCAGCAAAATTGACCGATGCCAACTCGACGCGCACTTTTAGGAGATCAGGTTCGGGAAGGAAATTTGGTACGTCGACCCAACGGAGTACTTCTGGCCCTCCGTAGGCAGTTACTTGGACTGATTTCATCGGTGGTCCCCCGTAATCAAATCGAACTCCTACAGGATATAAAGCGCCATATGCCAATAGGCGAAGGGGCCGAGATCGCTGTATAGCGGTTCCGACCCCTTCCGTAAAAGGTCCCATGATTGCTTACGAAATACTGTGCCGTATGAAACACCAAAACATCCCGACCCTCTGGTTTTATTCTGTGTATAGTCCAAATGCTTGAGAGGCGGCTTCGCTGGAACTTTGTACCCAGCTCGGCTTGTTTGTCCCGCTGAGGAGACGGACTGCACACGACCAGTGAGTTTCCTGCATGATGAGCGAACTTATAGCTCATAGCTTCGTGGTGTGCATTTTAGGTCGTTACTACCGGCACTACTGATTTGGCTACCAGAGGCGCACTAGCTGCCACCTCCTTTCGGTCCTTCATGCGACCAGCGCAGAACAATCGAGCTGACCGGAATAACGGCCATAACGAAGATTACACAAGATGTAGAAGCATTTCAACAAATGTTTGTGGAAATTTGTACTCTGTGCGTCGAAGTTGAAATGTTCTGCCCTCCCATTGTAAGAAAGAGCAGCACGATGGCACTATTTATTTTAGCTCTACGGTCGTTCAGAGTTATTAATACAGCCGAATCGCGTGGTGGATTTCATACTCATTGTGGTATTTCTAGAGCGCAAACGAAGCTGGTGACTGTTGAGTGACATTCGTGTTACCGCAAGATGCACTTCCTGCGTTGCGCTGCGTACTGAAAGCGCAGGATTGTATAGTTATCCGGTTGATTTGTCCTTGAGCTAATTGTGCGGTTTATTACTAGTTGGTAATATGTAATTGAGTTCCGCCCTAGAGGCGTGCACGGCGTGCCAGGGCAAAGGCAGGTGAGCAGTGGTAGTTGATCACGAGAAGCTGTATAGCGGACCGATCTTCGATACTTCGGGCATCGAGCGTGAACGGATGCCGGGATCGAGACTCGTTTATTCAGATCTACCCTCCACCGTGTTCGAGCAGTTCCGCGCCACTGCATTGCAAGCTCCAGATTCTGAGGCACTGGTGGAACTCGGAGGGCGTCGCCTCAGCTTCAAGCAGGCTCTGGTCGAGGCGGAGGACCTTGCCAAGAGGTTGGTTACTAATGGTATTAGGTCAGGCGATCGTGTCGGAATCCAGCTACCTAACGGTGTTGATTGGGTGCTTGCGTTCATGGGTACGTTGGCTGCTGGCGCCGTTGCTGTTCCGATCAACATCCGATTGACCGAAATTGAGATCAAATACATTGTGGAGAACGCAGAACTCAGCTACACCTTTGGTGTGGACGGCGAGCTTGCCGATGCAGACCGGGAAGCAGTTCTACCAAAAGTCGATGCTCGTGACAGTGCTGCCATATTTTATACATCAGGGACCACAGGACTACCTAAAGGCGCAATCCTGAGCCATGAGAACCTTACTTCGACGGTCGAGAACTGCCGGAGGGCGGCCGATCTTCCTCGGGGAGGCTTCAGAAGCCTCATATCGGTTCCACTGTTTCATGTCACCGGTTGTAATGCACAGTTGCTTCCTGCTTTGGCATTCGGGGGCGCGAGTGTATTGCTCCCTAAACTCGATGTGGGACTGTTCTTCGACGCAATGCGAGACGAGCGGATCGACCTTTTACTTTCAGTTCCGGCGATCTACTGGCTGGCAATGAGTGTCCCGGAGTTTGACGCGCTCGATACCTCTGGAGTTCGCTGGGTTTTGTATGGAGGTGCCCCGATCTCTCCCGACTTAGTGATGCGCCTGCGGAAAGCGTTTCCCTTATCCAAGCTTGGGAACGGCTTCGGTATGACAGAAGCAACGGCTCTGGCCACCTTCTTACCGGACGCGTTTGCGACAGTCCGGCCGGAGACTGTTGGATTAGCAGTACCTGTAGTTGAAGTGGACATAGTTGACCCTGATCCGCACTCTGGAATTGGTGAACTCAGGTTGCGTGGCCAGAGTGTTTTCAAGGGCTATTGGAAGAATGATGCGGCTAACGAGTCGAGTTTCCAAGATGGCTGGTATCTGACCGGCGACATGGCGACTATCGATCGGTTTGGATTTGTGACAATCGTCGATCGTCGAAAGGACATGATTATAAGAGGCGGGGAGAACGTCTATTCGATCGAGGTGGAAAACGCCATCTCTGCACTTGACGGAGTGGCTGAAGTCGCCGTTGTAGGCGTTTTGGATCCGGTCATGGGTGAAAAGGTTGGTGCTGTGGTGGTTCCGCAGGCAGGTAACCCGATCACTCCGGAATCGATTGCAGATCAACTTTCAGACAGCCTGGCAGTTTTCAAGATCCCGGAGTACTACTACATCTCCCCGTCCTCCCTTCCAAGAAATCCTGCGGGAAAAGTATTGAAGGACCGATATAGGTCCGGCGTCGAATGGACAGGAGTCAAGCACCCTAAAAAGAGTTGAAGCTGAGGCAGTGAGCGGGCCGATGGCCGACCAGCCGTAATCCCGCTCGTTCGAATGGACATTGCTCCCAGCCATACCTAGGTACTCGCGGATACCTTTAGTCAACGGGAACTACCGAATCACCAACTAAGGGGAGCCGTGTAGGAGCGGTTGTCTTTGCACTGAGCGTGAAGTAGCTTCTGTTCAATATTGCTAGGTGACGCAGCCGTGGCTTCGGCTGTATCAGCAGTTCAGTGGCTTGTTTTGGAAAAGTTTCCAAAAAATGAACGGAGTCACAGTCTGCGGGCTTATATTGGTATTCCCAAGCGATTGGGGAGCACCGCTCAGAGAAGTGCTCCGAGCTCCTTGAAAACGGAATAGATGGACTAAAAGCCAGTGCGGGACCTTATAGATAAGGTCAATTTCAAAATAGCACTGAAGACGGACAACAACACGTCAAAGTGCCAGGTACTGATCAAGCAGTACATTTGAGTCTTAGGGATCGAAAGATCCCGAAGCTTTGATGGAGAGTTTGATCCTGGCTCAGGACGAACGCTGGCGGCGTGCTTAACACATGCAAGTCGAACGGGGTGTGCACGGTAGTAATACTGTGTACATCTAGTGGCGAACGGGTGCGTAACACGTGAGCAACCTGCCCCGAAGTCTGGGATAACACTGGGAAACCGGTGCTAATACTGGATGTCCTCTCTTGATCGCATGGTCAGTTGAGGAAAGTTTTTCGCTTCGGGAGGGGCTCGCGGCCTATCAGCTTGTTGGTGAGGTAACGGCTCACCAAGGCTTCGACGGGTAGCTGGTCTGAGAG
>JABEUN010000095.1 GCA_013044385.1 Acidimicrobiaceae bacterium | reverse complement strand
TTAGGTATTCCCTCGGCTGCCAACCTTCGAATAATTGCCCAGTCTTCCAAAGTGATCACCCTCCATTATTAGGTGTTCACTTTTCACCGTCGAAAGTGTACAGAATTCAAGCGTTGTCGACATCGGTCGGTGGCACTGGAATTTTGCATAATTTCGAGAGCAGATCCCAACTCCCCTCATGGGCCATCGCTGTCATACGTACAATCGGTGAGGTCGTCATTTCGCTGGATGGAGGCGGTGACCTCGGTATCTATTACCCGTTCAAATCCCGGTCTTCGTCACTACGTGCGTATCGAGCTGTGACATTCCTTTTCGTCCTCAGTACTTCTGCACGCTGCCAACCCTTCCATACACGTCGTGCCTAGGGTGTGAGAGACCAAAGTGAAGGAGGCCACGACGTCCCAAGCCATCAGGTGGCGAGGCTTCTGTGCTAGGTGCGACTTTGTAAGGTGCACCGCAATAAGTGGGTGCCGGTAACGAAGTATGACGACTCAGTACCGAGTCCCCGGATCCCGTCGCGCGACGGGTGGACGCTGCCGCAGCCAATCAGCCCTGGGCCAATGACTCAACTTCGTACCGACCTGACAGGACATCGCCTACGTATCAAGTCGGAGGTTCGTTGACTGGCGAGTTGCATGAGATCCGATTCGGCCATCGATGCGCTCGAGATACCACGCTTTCTACGCGACTTCCGGCTCGACAGACTTAAGTGTTACTGCCGCTAGGGAGGTCAATTCAAAAGTCTTCGCTAAGACGCATGAGCCTCAGTTCCCGTCCTTCGAACGGTTGTGCCGACACTTCTACAGAAGTGAACCGGTCCGTAACCTCTTGCGAAGACTTTGGCGCAGATCGGTGATCTCGAAGAGAACACGCTGGCATGAGTTTTACTGGCGCAACGACGAGCCTCTGCACAGGTACCTCGGTACTGTCTCGTCACTCGAGTTCGAGTTCACCTACTATGCAAACACATAAGTGAGCGCACTGATTGCAATCACATCCTGTGCGTCTCCATCAGCATCCGACGAGCCTGCAAAGTGCTGCAGAGGGCAGTTGCGCTTGTGGGTTAGGACTGAAACTCTTCCAACCCGACAAGGGGCTGGACAAGCTCACTCAGGTCAGTGATGGTGATTTGGGACTGTTAGATCACGCTTCAAGCGCGAGGTCCTTGGTATTTTGCGCAGGGATCTCGAACCGGAGTCACCCCACTGAATTGGATGACCCCTAAAACCTCATTCTGCCTGGTGCGCCCCCTGGGACTCGAACCCAGAACCTGCGGATTAAGAGTTATACGCAGGGGGTATGTCGCAGCACACCTAAACACATAAGAGCATCTCGCAAGGCACGCGCTTTGTCGGCCGACATACGCGAACATCTCTTAAGGAACAAAAATGTGGGCAGAAATGTGGGCAAGCCAGCAACCGGTTAGAGAAGTTACCAACTTGGGAAGGTCGTGGATTTCCTCGATCGCACCGATTTTATCCAAGTGTCACGAATACCTACGAGAAGTTGCGCGAACCTCTTCCAGTTCTCTATCATCGTGGGTGAATCCATGGGGTTGGGCGATCTCAGCCGTCGATCTGTCGCCTTTGAGTGCCTCAAGCGCCACTTTAGCCCTGAACTCAGCCTTGTACTTATTCCTTCTTGCTGATAGGAGCGTCTTCTTGCGCGTTGATAATCAAGGCCGGGGTTCTTATCCAAAGAAGGGGACCACTTCAGGTTATGAGCCCCTATGGCTAGCCAACTTGGCTGAAAGAGCGTTTCCGTTATCGGTCTGAAGCCGACCTTAGGACACGCAGGCGTGTTCCGCGAACTTCCTCATAAGCTACGATGTCTCCTGACAACTAGGTCAGTCCGTGCAGCGTAAGATATGCGGAGCGATCCCCCAGATTAAGTCCTCCCTGCTACCACTGCAATGGACGGTCAAGCGAGAATCTCGACTGGCCGTAGGGGAGGGCCACGAGGGAATCAGCCCGTCACGGGGAGACATTGGATGTCATGCCTGTCTGGGGCGAGGCGAACGAAGGTCCGACGTTATGCCCTCGGAATTTTGGAGCTTTCCAAGATCGCAGTGAATCCCGGCGGCCCTGAGTTCCTTTGCGAGCTCCGTATGCCAGTTACCGACCATGGGTTTATAAAGTACGCCAGTCAGATCCGAGGGAAGCTCAACGCCATCTTCATAAAGAGCGACAACTGATTCGCGACCGAGCGTTCCGAGAAAAAAACCGAGCTCGAATACGACATTCTGTCGGGCTCGCTTGTTGGGAGTCTCCTTGCTAGCGTCATGCCCAAAGTCGTCCCCAGTGAGCAGCACTACTGCGAATCCCGCTTCCGAGGCGTGATCTTCAAACTTCTCGATAATTGTACGGCCAGAATCAGCCAGCTCGTGAAGAATGATTGGTCGCTGCCCCGTCGTTTGTTCGAGGAACTCGGCAACCTGTAGCTTCGCGTCACCGTCGTGTCCGTGCACGACGAAGATCTTTGAGCCCCGCGACTTCGTCTCTGCACTCCTCGGCACACTCGCAGACTCCTCCGCCACCGGAATCAACCCAAGTCGCCCTCGTATTGATACGAGTTTGCGAAGCTGGCAGCTGATGTCGCTTCGAACACGCTTCAACTCTTGTTGCCAGCTTCCCCTCCCGCTGAACGTGAAGCCCACCTTTTGGTACTCCGAGGCGAGAGCGCGCGTCGAGAATCGCCTTCCCAGAAGCTCCTTGTTGAAGTCGTCCCACGTTTGAAACTTATCTGCCAGCTCGTCCAAGCGCTCATCACCGACCACGCTGAGGTCGAGTAATTCTTGTCCGAGCTCGATGCGCCTTTCAATCTCGCTGTCCAGTTGCGCGCGTTGAACGAGTAGTTCTGGGTCGGACTCCGGTGGGATCTTACTCATTGGTCGGCGAGCTGTCATAGTTTCACAATATCCCCTAAGTCAGGGCTCGATCCTCGAAACATGGATGGGAGATCTCGAGTAGGATGCCACCTTGCAAACCGGGATGGTTCCCGGCTCCGATGTTTTATGGCCTTGAAGTGGTGATCGTGTCAATTAGGTAAGTCGGGATTAACGTGGCGACGTGGTCTTCTTGAGCAGGCGCTGGAAGTCGCTCCAATCTCCGGCGAGCCACGTCAAGAGCCACACGTGCCCTTTACCGTTGATAACTCACCAGACTAGAGCCCTTTTAATGTTCCTTAAACTATCGAACGTTCGTGGCTTCGTAGCGAACTCCAGGAGGGAATTCGACTGGTCATTGGGCGGTCACTTCGTTAGACCCTTGTCTGTTCCAAGAGCGGGCTATCTTAAAAACCACTCCGACATGGCGGTAACGTCCAACGCGTTATAGATCTACCTGCAAGAGGGTCTGAGGTATCGAGTAATGTTCACCTTCAAGGGGATATCCCGGTAACGATGTTTGTTGTATCAGCAGCTTTTATGATCGCAGATCAGGAGGGCTTTCGCGAGTCGCTGCGACGATGCATATCAGGTGTGGAATGAAAGATCGAGGCTAAGTAGGAAAAGCGCTCTTATCCCTAAGCGGCGATGAGATGCAATATTTGCACGCAGGCACGTAGGAGGCCATATGTTACCCACGGTTAGAGACCTCTGCGTCTTGAATGAAGGAGCAGAGAACATCCGCATCTCTGACTCCATTGAACGAGTGGATGAGGAGTCACTCTCCCTAGAAGACGGCGAGCGCTTCTTGTCGCAGTCCTACCTAACCGCAGGTATGACTGAACTCGTCCGAGAGGGCTTCAAGCGACTCTCTGGAGCAAGCGGTGGCCGGTCCGTCTTCCGCCTCAAACAGGCCATGGGTGGTGGCAAGACCCACCTCATCCGCACTATGGCATTCCTCGCTCGGCACCCAGGTCTACGAGAGGAGTTCTTCCCTGAGGCCGCGAACCGTTACGCCTTTAGTGCCGCCCGAGTGTGTTTCTTCAACGGACGAGAGCAACCTGAGGATTTCTTTTGGGGGCGTATCGCTGCGCAACTTGGAATGCCGACCTTCTTTGAAGGCGGAGCGCGGGCTCCGGGCGAAGAGAAATGGCGCGAACTCTTTGTATCCGTTGGTGAGCCGGTCCTCATCCTCTTAGATGAGATGCCGACCTACTTTGAGTACTACCGAACCCAGCCAGCCGGGCAAGGCACGATGGCTGACGTTGCAGGTCGGGCATTTGCAAACCTTCTTTCGTGCGTCCAGGGGCTCAAGGATGTCTGTGTGGTCGTCTCTGAACTTGAGGCGTCGCATGCCGAGGGCACCCACATCATCAACTCAGCTCTCGACGATGCCCGAAAAGAGCTCAGCCGAGTCGAGTTCAACATCACCCCGGTGGATCTCTCTGGAGATGAGACATACGCAATTCTCAAAAAGCGTCTCTTTGCCAAACTCCCCGATGAGGCACAGATCGGACACATCGCCCAGAGCTTCGCCAAGGCAATCGAGGCAGCGCAGCGCTCAAAGACGATTGAGCAGCAAAAGACCCCGGAGCAGCTTGCATCAGAGATCATCCAGACCTACCCCTTCCACCCCCAGATGAAGCACATCTTCGCGCTCTTCAAAGAGAACAAGGAGTTCCAACAGACCCGTGGGCTTATGGAGCTTGCGTCACGTCTGATTCGATCGGTGTGGAGTATCGATGTAAACGATGTGCTAATTATTGGTCCTCAGCACTTTGACCTTGCTATCGACGAAGTCCGAGAGAAGATCATCTCCATCTCAAAGTTGGATGAAGCAGTAGCAAAGGATATCTTTGCAACTGACGGTAGCGCACACGCACAGGTGCTCGATGCAAACAGCGGGAACGATGCGGCCTCCCAGCTTGCTAGCCTGCTCTTAGTCTCCAGCCTCTCCACCGCGGTGAATCCCGTCAAAGGACTCACGAAATCCGAAGCGCTGGAGTGTCTAGCAACGCCGAATGCAGATCTCTCGTTCTATCAAGATGCACTTGAAGCAATGCTTGGGAGCTGTTGGTACCTCCATCGCTCCGAAGGCGGCCGGGTGTACTTCGACAAGTTGGAGAACTTGACAAAGATGCTCAAAGGCCTTGCTGATGACGCTCCGGACGTCAAGGTCAAAGACCTCGTTGCCCATCGGCTCCAAGAGATGTTTGAACCCAAGCGCAAGGCTGCATACCAAAAGGTACTCGCACTTCCTCATATTGATGAGATCGCCGAAGCGGTGAAAAGCGCTCGAGTCCTTGCTATCGTCGCCCCCGATTCCAAGCTGCCGCCCCAGGAGATCTCTCGACTCTTTGAGTCCATTGTGCGCAAGAACAACATGTTAGTACTCACCGGTCAGCCCACCTTTGAAATGCGAAAGCTCTGGGAGGCTGCTCGGAGTGTCTATGCATCATCGCAAGCCCAAGCCCAGAACCGAGTCGCCCGAGGCACCACGCAGTTCGAAGAGTTCGAAGAGCTAAAGAAGCGCTTTGAGCACGACCTCACCGGGGTCCTCAAGAGTCTCTTTGACAAACTGTTCTACCCATTCCGAGCTATTAGCTCCGAGGGAGAGGCCCAGCTCAGAGAGGCGAAGGGACTCGCAGCGGTTGGTGACACTAACAACGGCGAAGCCCAAATTGAAGAGACCCTCAAGAAGGATCCCGTCAAGTTGTATCTGGACTGGGATGGAGCGGCTGCATTCAGCGGTATCTGTACCCGTATCGAACAGCTCATTGGTGAAATCGACAACATCCCCTGGTCCGATATCAAAGTGCGGGTGCAAGAAGATGCTGCAATGTACTTCCTGCCTCCGGGAGATCTTGAGCGCATCAAGGCGAAAGCGATTAACGAGGGACGGTGGGAGGATCTCGGCAGTGGTTGGATCACCAAGAAACCCAAGCCCAAAGAGGCAACGGTCTCTGTTCTGCCCCTTGGTGAGATGCGAGACGATGGCTCTATCACTCTTGAGGTTAACCCGAACGACGCAGAAGCCTCTGAACTGGGCATCTTGTGATCAGTTGTGGCCGAAACCTAGCGCTGCGCCTTTACCACCCCGGGTAGGCCGTGGCGAAGTGTGACCTCGACCGCGTAAATGACCGATACTACTTCGCACCAAGACTTGCGACGATAATGGGAGTATGAAGATGGCCTTTGTGGTTCGAGAGTACGGAGAGGCTGACCTCGATGGGGTGCTTGCCCTCTGCGCGAGTGAAGGCTGGACCTCCTATGCAGAAGACCGCGCGCGAGCTCATCGGGTTTTCACGGCTCCGGGCGTCGTGGCCGTCGTGGCGACCATCGAGGGGCGGGTGGTTGGCTTCGCCTACTTCCAGACAGACGGCGCCATACAGGCGCACCTCTCGCTACTTGTTGTCGATAAGGAGAAGCGGCGAGCTGGGATAGCACGCACGCTTCTCGTCTATGCGTTCCCGCTTCTTGGTGCGGTGCGCATCGACCTCATCACTGACAGTGCTCGTGACTTCTATAGAACACTGCCGCACAAAGAACAGATGGGGTTCCGTCTTTACTCTGATAGGACCAGCCGGCAATGATCGGCTGGCCAGTTGAATGTCTGGAGGCCGAGTAGTAAAAGCCCCGCTCGGGGCTGGTCTCCGCGTCACAGCGGGCGAAGGTCGACGCATCGACGGCTGTGACCATTGGCCAGTCTGTCGGTCGGTGGCAGACGAGCACCTGACGGAGGTGATCTTCGTCGATCTGCCCGTTGGCGAGTGCTTTGTAGAGGCTGCCGTGGCTGCGACGAAAGACCGCTTCGAGGCTGAGTGGCAGCGAACCGATTGGTCCTGGCGCGAACGGGACGTCGTCAGCGAGTTCGAACAGTGCGTCGCCCCAGCGTGTCAGACAGTCATAGAACTCAGCACGGAAGTCCACCAGTTCTCCAGCGCCTGTGTCGGGGCTACGCTCGTGTCAAAGACGATCCAACGAAGCTCACCCACCACGCGCCGATCGAGAACGGCGCTCCTGACGGACTGCTCGCACCTCGTCTACTGCCTGCACGAGTGCTGCATCCTCGTCAAGGTCGCTTGCCAAGGCCACACGCTCCAGGAGTTCCCGTAGCTCGTCCCGTGCCGCATCGCCGTGGCCGCTGCGAAGGTACGACCGCAGTGCATCTTCGATGACCGCGCTCTCCGACCGCTTGGACGTGAGTGCCGCAGCCTTCGTCGCCGTGAGGACGTCGGAGTCGAGGTAGACGGTCGTCTTCTTCTTTGCCATGCCTCCGTGCTACCACCATACCGTCATGACGTCATGACGGTATGGTGGTACCGGCCGCCCTTCCTCTGTCGTGTGGGGTTCGGTGCTTTCACCCGAACGACGCAAGGATCCCTGACTAGGGTGTTATATGATCGCACAAAGCAAAAACCAAGCGCAGCGCTCGTACTACGACCGTCTTGTTGACGCCCCCGGTGAGATCGGGATCGTGGCGTCTCTTTGGAGAGAGGAACTGGGATAACGGGCTCGCCTAGCAATTTGGGGTGATGGCAGCGTATTACTGTGACGAACTAACGTCATTGAAAACCTGCAGGTCCGTGGTCAAGGGAGATTGCCGATGCTCATTACGTCATTAGACGTTACCAACGTGCTTTCCTACGGTCAGCATGAGCACATTAAGTTCGATTCCAAACTAACTGTTTTGGTTGGCCCGAATGGTGGAGGCAAGACAAACATCCTTCGCGTGATTGCCGTCGTGCGCGAAGTCATCTATAGGGAGATCTATGGCGGAGACACCGTTTCTAGGGCGGCACGCAACGAGATCATCGAGAGCATGTGTCCTCCACATCACCTGATTCCACGTGGATCGGAAATCCGCTTGGGCGTCGTGTTAGCCAACGAGGATAACGCCGAGGGCCCACCGACCGGCGACCTCCTAGAACTCTTCTTGAATGGCCTGCGAGAATCGGCGCTCGCGCAGGTGTTGGTCACTCGCAATGAGCCTGTTACGGGTGTTACGAACGACCCTTCAACGCTCCACGCTATGTACAATGCACTCCGAGTCGGCACGATTGTGCTGAGGCACAATCGGACGATCGGTGCTGAATGGACTATCGCCTATGACTTTTCCCACGACGGAAACGGCTACCGATGGGCTGTATCAAACCTAGGTGCCCGGCTGTACCGGGGCTTGGTCTTTTTAGTGGGTGCGAACGGATATCAAGGCGCCGAGCAATATAAGGATAGGGTGACCATCACCGATAATCTCGATGGGAGCATCGACGTCCATTTCGGGTCAATGATCCCGAGCAACACCTCGCCGATGTCGCTGAAGATTTCGCCGCAGCTGGCCAGTCATCCAATTGGATCCACGTGGGACGCGCTGCGGAGGAGCTCTCTGGTGCCGGGTTCTGGCATAGCTGGCGGGCAAGAGACCGGCCTAGAGTACCTACTCGGCAGGATCGTAGCAGACAAGATCGAGTCCGATTTCCAAGACACATTGCTTGGGTTACCAGCAACTACATCCATGGATATCTTGGCGCAATCCGAAGTTCCGGCGCCAGTTCTGGGTAAGCCCACGATGCCGCGCTACTTAGCTCAACTTTTCAGGTGGAGCGTCGGCGAAGCCGGAGCGAGAGACCGATACTCGAAGGCTCAGGCGGCGTACCAGCGTCTGAAGGATGATGGCTCTTCGACCGGACTGATAGTCAAAGCCACTAAGCAGATCAAGCATGATGAAGTCGACTTCGAACCAAATCCGCTCGCCGCAGTACAGCCAAACCCCATGAAGGTTCGCACCAGGATCGAGGACTAGCAGTCACTATCATTCCTACCATACGCAGAGCCGATGGTTCGGAGGTCAACGCGGCATCAGCCGGCTCGGGCGGCGCGGAGACTCTCCGGCTCTCAACACTGCTCGCCGCTGACAAAGAAAGTGTCGTACTCCTCGATGAACCTGCAGCTCACCTGCACCCGCGTGCTCAACAAGCGCTTTTGGCTCTCTTGGAAACAGGAGAGGGACAATTCGTCGTCGTTACACATTCCCCGGGGCTTCTCCCAAGTTCGAGACGAGGTGTTGAGGCTACTATCCGTATCCAGCGCGACGAGAATTCGAACAGCCATACCTTCAGGATCGAGCAAACTCAATGCGAAGAGGACCAGATACACCAACTCGTAGTGAAACAGCCCGACGCAAGATGGATTCCCTTTGCCGAAAGAGTCGTCTTCGTGTCGGGCCACACCGAGCTTGTGCTTTACGGCTCATGGTTCATTGGGACTGTCCAGCCCAACCAGAACATTCACGTAGTCAACAACAATGGCGACGAATACCTAAGGCACTACCTACGGCTTGCTTCAGAATTCGGTGTTCCTTGGGCGGCCATCGTCGATGGCAAGTCACTGTGCCCGAGCGGCCACTCGCCGGATGGCAAACGAGAGCGACAGGTCAAGGTGCCCAAAGTTGCCAAATGGATTTTGGAGAGTGAATGGGACTCCGTTCGAAAGAACTTCCTCAGAACTGCTATTCATTCGGCGCCAAACGTCGATGAGGACAAGCCGCAATGGTTCGCGCACTGGAAGGACCAATTGGCAACGGTAGGTGTCTTCACCTTAGCTACTTGCTGGAAAGGGAACAATTGCAAGTGGACCGAGAGCCCTCATGACGACGGTTGCCACATCGAATCGATCGAGGATGCCGAGAAGCGCTTCCTTAACCGGACTCCTGCATCTAGCAGCCGCAAACCTTCGAGCGCATTCAGTCTCTTGAATAGTTATCCTGAACCGCCAGAAGATTTCAAGCGCCTGATCCTAGAAGTCATAGCTTACGAAAATCACTTTGGAGCGGTGTGAAGCTGCGTTCACGCGCGAATACCAAATAGCGTCTGCAATTCAGATCATGGTGTGTCCACTTCAGGCGGGCTAGGTCGCACGACGATCGAATGTCAAAAATGGTGTTATTTTGATGAGGAAAAGGGCGTGGTTGTTTCTGCGTGAGTGGTATGACCCACCTTTTCAGTTGGGTCCTCACTGGGGCCGATAGAGGTCTACTACCAGAGTTGGCCCGGTCCCGCGACCGCGGGTAGCCCGATACTCAACTATGGACCGATTCCCGTTGCTTAGAAGAGCCATCAGGTTTCTCAAGTGGTGAGGCCCACTCCAGTCGACGGGGACGCCTCGCTGTCATTGTGCTTTGTTGGTGTGTGGGCTAGGTGGGGTGTAGTCGGCGAACCACCGCTCTTGTAACTCTAAGGACTCAGAACGCTCTGACCTGGCTCTGCAATACAGCTATCCATAAGTTAGAAGCGTCATTTGAGAGCATGTGTGGTCGGTGCGGCTATTTGGCCTCGATCTACGATCATGAGGCAATGGTAAACGATGTATTGGTATGTCCCGAATATGCAATTCCGATGCATAACGATTCGGGTGCACATGCGATTTCGAAGATTTGCATGGACGTCAGCATAGGTACGGACCAGTTCCCATCGAAAGTAGAGAAGGTGCTAGGTAGAAGCGTGGAAGACACGCACCAAGAGGCTGAAGCGCAGGCCATGGCCACGACTTCTTCGTAATTGTGACCGCCGGACAGCGGCTTAGGGCCAGACCATTTGGTGGAAGAATAGGTGAAGTAATTAATGCCGTCTTCCGCGATGCAAAAACTTGCCGTTGGGCAAGTGACCGAGTTTAGCATTCCGGTGGTGTCGATTCCTTGATAGAACCATTCTCCATTGGACATATAAATCGCTCATGCCCGTCTCCACGAGACGTTCGAGTCTCGGGCATTGCCGAGCTTGAGGCTGAGTCAGAGGCGTACATGGTCTGCTAGTCGATCGGGATCGACTCCAGCGACTACTCCTTCGGATACGTCGCAACCTGGTCCGGTGGCGGCGGACCAGGCCATTGCCGGGATCAAGGCATCCGGCGAGCGCATCCAGAAGACGGTAGCGACCAGCTTGCGGGCTTTCGAGCCCGCAGACACGGAGGTGGCTGCATGAACCCGACCATCCCGGGCGTTCAGCGGCGTATAATTGAGTCATGGCCTCCATGCCTGAGCGCGATCCCTACGTTCCTCCCACTGGAAACGTTTTCTTCCCGCTCGCCTCGAACGCTCACTCCCTCGTGACCGGCTCGCCGGTTGGAGGCGTCCGGTCACGGTTGAAGGTCTCCAGCCTCCTATACGAGAAAGTGTTCCTCGAAGCCGGTAGTACGCGTATACAGGCCGGGCCACAGGGCGCCTCCTGGTGGCGACATGGACACGACCCTGACCGACCTGCCGAATGGCAGACCCCGAGGGGGCGAAAGGTCGGCCGGAGTGCCCCGATCTCGGTAGCGATTGCCCAAAAGACGGCGCCCGGTGTGCCAGCTACTGGTCCGTTTCACGAAGTTCTCCACTCCGAGACTTCGATCTGCTGGCTGCCGACGCTTGAACCATTCGTCCACGAGTTGCCGTCATCCTGCGATTGGATCGTGCTTGGGCATCCCGGGGATCTGGCAGACGAATTCAAAAGACTGGAGGACCTCTGGAAGCGCCGGGACGACGCCAACGGTGCTCTCGCCAGACTGGTGCCGGAGCACATTGTTCGTTCCCGGCTCGTCGACTCTGCGAGCCACGATCTCGCTGTCGGTGCGTCCGGCGGATGGGACGTCAGTGTTGATCGGTTCCACGGCAGAGTCATCGGCGCTCGTTTCGCTGGGGACGCCACGATCCAGACCCACGGTCTTGCACTTCCCGTCCTCGTCCCTCGGGTCGGCGACCTCGACTGGGCTGACATCGCCAGAATCCGGAAACTCAAGGCAATCGAGCGACTGCGGGCAGTGCTTCGTGAGGTGGAAGCCGAAGCGTTCGATGTCGCACGCTCGGGTGGTGACCTCGAATCAGCGATGCACAAGGCGTACACGCACAAGGTTGCCGATGCCTCTGGCAAGGTGCACAGGCTTCGTTCGGCATCGGCAATGGGCGTCGCCGAGCTGGTGGTTGGCGCTGGAGCCGGGTACGCAACGACGGGGCTCGCTCTACTGGGTCCCGTTGCTGGTGCGGGCGTTACCGCCGTCGTCATGACGGGCTGGCATGCCCGTCGGATTGTCCGGGAACGTCGTCAACGTGCCTGGATCGGCATTATGGACGCCATTGCTGCTGCCACCCCCTGACGGGTGCCGGTCCAGTCTCGCCGGATGGGACTGGACTGACGACTGCCCTCTTTCGTGCGTGGTCGTTGCTCAACACACAACTCTTGACTTCATGTGGTCCGTCTACGACCGCCATACGGAAAGCGAGACTCCCCAGTGGCAGAGCGCTGCCTATCCGCTGCAAGGCCTGAGAGCGAGAGACTGAACCACCCTGAAGAACTTGGAGACTCCAGCGCTTTGAAAGGATAATGGAGTCATGCCAGAACACCCAAGTCAGAAGAGGTACCCACCAGAGCTGAAAGAGCGGGCGGTAAGGATGGTCCTGGAGATCATCAAAGAACAGAACGGTGAGCGCCAGGGAGTTGTTGGACGGGTAGCTGGCCAACTTGGCATGGGAGTGGAAACACTCCGCAGCTGGGTTCGCCAGGCAGAGATCGATGGAGGACTACGGCCTGGTATGACTTCGCCTGAGTCTGAAGCGCTCAAAGCGGCGAACAAGGAGATTAGAGAGCTCAAGCGGGCGAATGAAATTCTGAAAGCAGCCAGCTGTTTCTTTGGGGCGGAACTCGACCGCCAGTCAAAGAAGTAGTCCTCTTCATTGCCAACCACCGGGACCACCGTACTGATGGTTTCCGGTGGGGGGTCGAGCCGATCTGCAAAGTCTTGCATTTCGCCCCATCTACGTACTATGCAGCTAAGTCACGAACACCTTCGGCGATGTCTCTTCGCCATGAGGAGTTGAAACCGAAGATCAGAAAGATCTACCAGGACAACCGCAGTCTCTATGGTGCCAGAAAGGTCTGGAAACAGGCCAACCGAGAAGGAACCCACGTCGGTAGAGATCAAGTGGCAACGCTGATGGCTGCCCAGGGCCTAGTGGGAGTTGTCCGTGGTCAGAAGAAGAGAACCACGATTCCTGATGAAACGGCTCCCCGACCGAGCGATCTCGTGGAGCGGAACTTTACAGCCGCTGCCCCAGACTGCTTGTGGGTAGCAGACTTGACGTACGTCTCCACGTGGTCGGGCTTTTGTTATGTAGCCTTCATCATCGATGCCTTCAGTCGATTCATCGTGGGCTGGAAAGTCTCGACGAGCCTTTCGACGGAGGTTGCACTGGATGCTCTGGAGATGGCCATCTGGGCTAGACGGGGAGATCTCAGCGGACTCGTTCATCATTCAGACAGTAAGAATAGGTACGCCGGCTGTCTTGCATGAAAGCGCCACCGCAAGGGACAGACATGCAAAGATAGTTGGTGGCTGGCTGTCCTTGGTGGCCTGACCCACACTCAGATCGACGTAGCTGTCATTCCTCGGACTCGTCGGCCGTCAGGGATAGTTAGCTAGAGGCATCAGCCTCAGCCGACAACGTGACCTCATGAGAGCACGGCATATGGCCCCGTTACTGTCTTGTCCGTCGCCGACCAAGAGCTGATGCCGATCCTTACCAATGGAAAGGAGTCAGTGTGAATGTTACTTCATTGCAAGAAGGACAAGTAGCTGGTGGGGTGGACACCCATCAAGACCTGCACGTGGCTGGGGTTGTAGATCACACCGGGAAGGTGCTCGAAACCAAGAGCTTTCCGACCACCCGTCACGGCTATCTGTCGTTGATCACTTGGTTGCGCTCTTTTGGTGATGTCGCTCGAGTGGGTGTCGAATGCACCGGTAGTTATGGAGCTGGCCTTACTAGGTATCTTGGGTCCGCAGACATTCCTACCTTGGAGGTCACTCGGCCTGATAAATCACTTC
Organism: Acidimicrobiaceae bacterium; assembly: GCA_013044385.1. Lineage (GTDB taxonomy): Bacteria > Actinomycetota > Acidimicrobiia > Acidimicrobiales > Acidimicrobiaceae > JABEUN01. The sequence continues at coordinate 813 of JABEUN010000095.1, read as the reverse complement.
GTCGAGCACAAGGAAAGAGCGATGACTATGACGCTATCGCTGCAGCAGTGGCAGCCCTTTATGGACAGCGTGTTCAGGTAGCCAAGGACCGAGACGGGCAGGTAGAAGCCCTTCGTGTCCTGCGCACTACGAGGAAGACCGCGATCAAATGCCGCAGGGCTACTTTGCAGCAACTGCATAATACGATCGTGGCCGCCTCTGATAAGATCCGCGAACAGTATCGAGGTGAGACCAAGATGCACCTGTTACGCAAGCTCAGCGCATCTCGCCCAACTCGGGAAAGCTTCCGAGATCCAGATGTCGCAACCCAGATTGCGCTCAAGTCGTTGGCCAAGCGTGTGCTTGAGTTCAACGACGAGATTGCTGATCTCGATGAACTCATCGAAAAGCTGGTGAAGGAGTTAGCGGGGCCACTGCTGGAACTTCCCGGCATGGGCATAGAGAGCGCTGGCGAATTCTTGGTAGCTGCAGGTGACAACCCAGAACGCCTCGGTTCAGAGGCGAGCTTTGCGATGATGTGTGGAGCATGCCCCATCCCCGCATCTTCGGGTAAGACCAATCGTCACCGGCTCAATCGCGGTGGCAACCGTCAGGCAAACTCTGCGCTGCACATCGTAGTTCTTTCCCGAATCCGAATCGACGAGCGAACCCAGGCCTACGTGACCCGTCGTTTGGCAGAGGGTCTTTCCAAACGGTGCCTGTCAACCTTTTAGAGGCAGAGACTTTGAATAATCACTGTGTCGTAGTGTCAGCCTCCTCGGGTCTGTTGATCCAAGCCACGGTCGGCAGTGCCGGAGGTTCGGGAGCCTTACG
>JABEUN010000094.1 GCA_013044385.1 Acidimicrobiaceae bacterium | reverse complement strand
GCCACTCTGGCGGTATAGGTGGTAGCGAAAGTGGACGACGATGCCAACTTCATCAGGTTCTTCAGGGTCAGCTATCCCAAACTTCGCTCGGCGTTAAGGGCAGCTGGGGCTGGGGAACGAGCCGAAGATCTGGCACAGGAGACGATGGCCCGCGTACTGAAGCGCTGGAAGAAGGTGTCGCAGGGCGATAATCCCGAAGGGTACGCATTCGTTACGGCGTTCAGACTTCTAAGGAGCTCGAAAGCGGTCGACTTCTCGGTGGACGCGACTCCTTCCAGCGAGAGCCAAAGCGAAATTGAGGAGGGTCAAGCCGATTTCGAGTCGCTACTTGCACTTACCTTAGATTTGGAATCGGCACTATCCAGGCTGACTCCGCAGCAGAGAACCTGTTTTGTGGGCAGGTGCATCATTGGGATCAAGACTGAGGATCTCGCAGATGCATTGGGTATCGCAGCCTCGACGGTGAGGAAGCAGACGTCTTTGGCCAGGAGGGCCCTGTTCGCCGACGGAGCGCTCACAGGCGAGGTGGCCAACAGGTTACCTCGGATCGTTTCTGCTGATCCGGCTGCGCTTTCTAGCGATGGTATGCCACGGACTTGATGGGGCAGAGAACATCGACCAAATTTGAATGCCCCTAAGCGTCCGTCCTAGGCCATGGCTCCCTTGGGGCCACTTCGAGGTGGTGAGCCGCTGCCCGCTAGGTCGCGGGACTTGTGACTTTTCGCCAGGGTGCTTCGCATGGGGAACGGCGACTCGGGAATGTTTCAGCTCTGCTCCAGGGCGGCGCGATGGGTTCAACTTGGCCAACCACGCAGTGGATCATCAAGGTATGCAGATTGCAAAGGTGTGAAAAGCTGAAGGGGCCCCTGCATAGTCCGACAATTTTTCGCCTGAGACTTTGGGATCGCATAGCACGTTAGAGTCGTTATCCAACCGATCTAGTAGCCCCGTCAGTCCGAGGTGCCTCAACCAACGTCTAGAGATTTTGCCAGTCGACAGACTCCCGACTCAGTCGGTTATCGGTTTACTGTCGGAGATCAATCTTTCGAAGGCCGACTCCTTGCTTAGCGGTTTGGAGAAGAGGTATCCCTGACCGAAGGTGATGCCGAGTGAAAGGAGGATCTCCCGCTGCTGCTCGGTCTCTACGCCTTCTGCGATGATTGTCAGGTCGAGTACCTTGGAAATTCCGAGAACCGCCTCTGTAATCGCTAGAGATTCGATGGACAAGCCGAGTTCGGAGACGAACGACCGGTCTAGTTTGACGAAGTCGGTAGTGATCCTACTGAGCTGCGAAAGCGAGCTATATCCGGTGCCGAAGTCGTCAATTGCCAATCTGAAGCCCATCGCCTTCAGCTGAGAGATCACGGATATAGCTGCTTCGGGGTCGTCAAGCACCGCCGATTCGGTGATCTCGAAGCAGATGAGACTCGATTCCACCGAGTACTCCTCGGCGAGTTGGCTGATGGTAGAGACGAACTCCGGCGACATCAACTGGTGGGTGGAGACGTTGATCGCCATGAGGATGGAGCCATCTACGAGCTCCTGTTTCCAGTCCTGGTGGACTTGGAATGCCAGGGTGATGACATGTCTTCCGAGCTGGATGATCAGACCGGACTGTTCAGCAACAGGTATGAATTCGACTGGAGGTACAGATCCAAGTTCAGGGTGTATCCACCGTGCCAGTACCTCGAAGCCGAAAATTCGACCCGTCTCGATGTCTACTTCAGGCTGGAGAGCGATAGTGATCATGTTCGATTCGAGAGCGGTCCTGAGTTCGTTGATGATGTTCAGTTGCCGAGAGGACCGTTCCCTGAATTCCGTGGTGTACTGGCTATAGCTGGACTTTCTTGAGATCTTTGACACGTGAAGTGCACTGTCGGCATTTCTCATCAGCTCCTCGGCGCTTGAATCATCCACATCGGAGGTGGCGATTCCAATCCGGGCATCGAGACGGAAGTCGTTTCTCGAAGTGAGTATGGGTAGGCCGACGGTAGCCTGTATCGCCGAAGCGAACCGGCCAACAGCCTGCTCGGATTCGATAGACGTAAAGAGGAGGAACTCGTCTCCTGATACGCGTGATAGTCCGCCATCTGGTCCTGTAATGGTAGCGAGTCTCGTAGCAATCGTCCTAAGGACTTGATCGCCAGTTGGGTGACCCCATGTCTCGTTGATCAGTCGGAAGTTGTCGAGATCCACTGAAGCTACTGCGAACATGGCGCCATCAGGTTTGGATTTCAGGGCGTGCTCAAGCTCTCTTTGGAACTCGGTCCGATTCAAACTGCCCGACAGCGGATCATGGGTGGCCTCATAACGTAGGGCATCGATCGCGCGGCCGTGTTCGATTGCAATAGCGGTCAGATGGTTGAACTGGAGCGCTGAAGCCCACTCGTTGGTGCTCGGCTTGGCCGGCTTCATCTTGTAGATTCCGAGCGTTGCGACGACCTTGCCAGCCGACTTGACTGGAATAGACCAGCATGACGCTAGTCCGAAAGGCTGTATGACTGAAATGTACTGTTCCCACAGTGGATCGGTAGCGATCTCTTCAACCACGACACTCTCGCCCGTAAATGCGGCGGTTCCGCACGAGCCCGCCTTGGGTCCTATCTCCATGCCGCTGAACTGCTGGCTGAACTCGGTGGGAAGGCTCGGGGCGTAAGTAATGCCCAGCATTCCCCTCTCGATGATGCTGACCGTGCAGTATGTCTCTGGATTGAGTCTTTCATATGTGGTGCATATCTCGTCGAGCACTGACTTAGTTGAGTGACGTGTAGCGATGTGCGAAAGAATCTCAGCATGGGAGATTCTCAACTGTTCAGAGGTACTTTCTTCCGTCACGTCTCTGAACGCCACTTGCCTGACCCGCTCCCCTCGAAACAGGACGGCCTCAGCCGAGCCAGTGAGCAGTCGAATTGATCCATCTGGTCTTTTGAAACTGTAGGGTGCTGAAGCCGCTGTAGAGCTGTTTATCTCGGCCGAGAAGTGAGTTAGCATCTGCTCTATTCCTGCAGGTGACGAGTCCCTCAAAGTCTCTTGATCGAACCCAAGAATCAGCGCAGCCTGAGCATTTGCGAGCAGGATCCTATCTGAGTACACGATGACACCGACCACAAGAACGTCGATCAGACTTCGATAACGGGCTTCTGCTTCAGCCAGTGCCGTCTCGTGGTTCACTAGGTCGGTGATTTCGACGAGGACTCCTTCGGTCCCGATGTACTTGCCCGTGTCAGTGAACAGGAATCTGCCCGAGGTGATGATCCATCTGACCTCACCCTGCCTCGTACGGATGCGGTGTCTAAAGCGGAAGCCGGACCCTTCAGTCATCAATCTCAGGAGGGTGTCGGTGGTGAATTTGACATCTTCTGGTGCCAGCAGTCGAGATAGCGGGAAGCTCCCTGAGTTAAGCTCCTCCGCGCTGTATCCGAAGACGTCTGGACCCGTGAAGTCCACCTTCAGCAAGATCCCTTTGCGCGAGATCCGGAAGGTAAGACCAGCGATGCTCGATCCGGAAGCGCTTGCGGGAGTGGGATCCATCTTCATGACCTCCTGAAGTGCCTCGAGGACAGCTCTCGTCGGAACGAGTGGCAAATCGAGCGTCTCATAGTCACAAAGATCTAGCCTAACGCAGACCACCGCGTCTGACCTGATGAGACCCACTTTGCCGTTAGGGGAGTACCTGGTACAAAAGGCCCCTGATATGGGAGGCAAATCATAGCGGTGTAATTACAAGCGAGATGTCACACCTTCGAACTAGGGTTCTATCCATGGAGAGTTCGCTAACCCATATGGTCCGCCAAGATCGGATGAATTCAATCGTATGGGCGCAAGACGCCCTCGATGCTTCGGACTGGGTTCTGATCGATACTGAGACCACCGGCCTCTCCACGAGGTTTGCCCGGGTGGTAGAGGTCGCTATCGTATCTCCGGCTGGTGTCCCGATTATCAATACTCTGATCGACCCAGGAGTGCCGATTCCAAACGATGCCTCAAAAATCCATGGCATTACAGACGCGATGGTCAAAGGTGCTCCTTCGATAGGGGATGTCTGGGAGCTGATCAGCGTCTCAATCTTGGGCAAAAAGATCTTGTGCTACAACGTGGATTACGACCAGAAGATTCTGGAGTGTGAGGCGAACCGTAAAGGACTACCGCTCATTGAAAACCAGTGGGAATGTGTGATGCTGAAGTATGCCGACTTTGTGGGGGAGCCGGGTTTTGGGCACTATAGGTATCAGAAGCTTCCCTCAGCAGGACACCGCGCACTCGACGACTGCCTCGCTACGATAGACCTCATCCGACTCATGGCGCGTGCCTGAAGTTTTCTCTACAGTGAGATGAATTCGACCTAAAAGGTACGACCCCTACGTGCATAAGGGCGAATTGGATTTAATCCGGCTCCACGGTATCCAATGAAGTCAGATCCGTAGTACTTTCACAGCAACACCGGGAGCACCATGTTTATCCAGTGATAGGTAATCGCAATAGACGGGTCATCCGTGGCGAGTCCGTTGTGTGTTTGACCGATTTAACT
>JABEUN010000093.1 GCA_013044385.1 Acidimicrobiaceae bacterium | reverse complement strand
TCCTCCTCGGCGCTTCCCAGGTTGAGCTCCTCTAAGAGCGCTGAGAGTTTTCCCTGGATCTCGATTACCTTTCGAGATTTCGACAACTCACGTTCGAGCCGTTCGTTTTCACGTCTTAGAGCCGCGAGCTCCTTGGCTATGGGGTTGGGCTTTCGTCCCCGCGGAGTATCAAGACTTGCCTCTCCACCTTTGGCGAAGGTCTTTCTCCAAGACGTGATGTGAGAGGAGTACAGTCCCTCTCTGCGCAGTAGTGCCGCTCGTTCTCTAGCGGGAAGGCTCTCGTACTCCTTCAGAATCCTGGCCTTGTAGCTAGGTGGGTGAATCCTCCTCTTAGCTTTCTTTGGGACATCAGGCTCTGGAGGTCTTTGGTTCTCCATCTCCTCATCGTAGGTGGCGGTGTTTCTCTCGGCATTTACGTAGTTCACGTCCCTTCTTCACGATCTCGCCCTCACTAATTACTGAAGAGAAGGTGTCTACATCAAGGTTGACACAGAGGGATGTCTGCGATAGGTCCTGATATGTCCTACGGACTATATGGTGGGCAAGCAAGTCCTGAGAGATTCGATGTGGACGCTCCGGGCCTGCAAATTACCAAGCTGACGCTAGTGTGATCCAATTTTAGACCGTCTACTTTGGCTCGAGGAAGGATTATGATGCCGCCGAGAGAACTATTGAGTATTGATACGTTACGCGAATCGCCAATGTAAAGTGATGAGTATTTCTGGGTCATACTCTCGTTCTCTATACTTATGTTGTTGCTGACGAGTCGGACGTCTGGAGCGATAGTACCACCCATACCATTTGCAATGATATTGGACAAACTTATGTTCGTAGATCCCGTTATTACCCATGTGTAAAGGCGTGGCGCATAGTTGCCGCTTGTGAGGTTCGCATTGCGGACTGTGTCATTATGGCAGTAGAAGATATCTAATCCATTTCCGACAATTGTTATGTTAGAGGCAGAACTTCCAATTTGACATGAAAGGTCGAGTTCTGTAGTTCCTTGTTGCCCTTTGCCGATGATGGTAACGTTATTTATTACGTTGCCTACTCTATATTTATATGAGATATTGTTTGGACTGCAAATTGCGATCACTCGAATGCCAAATGAGTTGTAGTTGTAAGTGTTGGTACTGCTGGCCGCTAGAACTTTTAGATTGCTTAGAGTGGTGTGGTTGGCGAAATCCATGATATCTGTGCCGGCATCGTAAGTAGCGCTGTCCAGCGTCATATTCGAGATGATCGTTCCACTACCGCCTCCGGTCTGAGTTCCTGGCACGACTTCGATTGCGAACATGTCTGTGCTCAATGTGACTCCGGGTGTTTTATGTCCGACTTCATTGATGATTGTGGTCGCTGAAATCCCGGCGCCTATTATCTGGATTGGCTTATTGATTACGAAGTCGAAGAGTTTTGGCGAAGGCTGATCGAGTATGAATTTTCCAGAGGGAAAGTAGACCTCACTCCCCGAGTGGGCCTCCGCTGCAGTTATCGCAGCGCGTATGGCGATTGTCGAGTCTCTCTGTCCGGTCCTGTCTGCTCCGAAGTTGACGACGTTGTACACTTTGGTGGGTTTCGGAAGTGGTGAAGTTCCTAGGCCTCCTTGACCACTTGCGCCGCTTGGTCTCGGAACGGGTGGGCGAGCCGAGGTTCCGTTGGTGGCTTTGTGGTTGGTGATATAGAGAGTACCAAGTGTCACCGCTATGAGAATCAGTGCTGCGATGGCTTTCAGGCTTCGTCTGCGTTTACGTAGTTGAAGGTCCATTAATTGCTGCTCCTGGTCTTGAGGACCGCCTGATTGGTGATTGGTCTACAGCGGAAAATGTCATGTACTTGCTGGTGGTTGCGATCTGGAGATTGTAGTTCGGAAAGTAAGTTCCCTGAATGCCGTTAGCACCTTTTGAGACTATTGCATCGATGGAAGTACCTTATCTGCTGAGTTGGTTTGGTTACACAGCTGGATGATGGTAGTTCTGGGTGTGACGGTCCCTAGTTATTTGACCTCCGGTGAGACGTACTGGAGTGCTGGTGAATTGTGGGGAAGAGTACTAGCTTCTGCTGGCTGGGTCATTATTGAATCGGACCTGGCGCCTAAGTCAACCTATGCAGTGTGGAAAACGTCTCTACCGAGCGGCGAATATTCGGCTAAGCCAGACCGCACGAGGCTTTGCCCAAAATTCCGGATCGGTGCATTTGGCGACGTTTGGCTGGGATGTTGTAGTTGGTGGTATCCAGGTGTCAGTACATCGCTCATCACGTTGTGGAATCGGATTAGGTGAGTCAGATTCCGCTTGAATTCTCGGCGGCGATTATGTCGTTCTTGTACTGCGCAAGTGAGTCAGGGCTGTTTGGAGGGAGAAAAGAGATTGCCTTTTCAAAGTCCGCGACTGCTGCTTTGGAGTTGTACACCTCGACGTATAGCCGTCCCTGCTCCTCGTAAAGATTGCTTAGTCCAAATCCACTGATGCCGGATTGCTGTGCGTATGGTCCGATATTCGCCTCGAATGAACCAATTGCACTGTTCATGGCACTGATTGCTTGTCCAAGGTGCCCCTGAGTTGCGTAGATTGCTGAGATATCGTCCCAGAGAGCCGATTGGTTTTGCTGACTCACCAATGCGACCTTGCAGTAGGTCAAGGCACGACTGAATTCGAGTCGAGCGAGCAAGAAGCGACACTCCGCTCCGGCAGCCTGACCTGCGGCCAATGAGAAGGAAGGTGCTGCGTTTTCGGCCTGAATGATGTACGCCTGCGCTTTTACGTCTTGATTTTCGGCGGCTGCCAGATCGCTAGCGGCCATAAAAGATATTGGGTTGTTCGGGAATCTCTCGAACTGGATGCGGAGGGCTGCTTGTGCGTCCGCCATGAATTTGAGGCTAATCAGACCCTGTACCGCATTGCTGACCAGTTGAGCGCTTGCGTTTGGCATTGAGGCGAGTTTCAGGTAAGAGTTCCTTGACATCTTGACGTTCCCGACAAGTCTGTATGCTGCTGCCAGCCTGTAGTAGACGTCTGGGTTGAAGGGCATCAACTTCTGCGATGCTAGGTAATCCTGCAGAGCTGCATCTGCCATTTGGACCCCACGACTCTCGTAGCAGTTAGCGCGACCCGTAAAGATGGATGGGAGCTGAGGATAGGTGGAAAGTGCTGATGTATAGTCGGCTATGCAACTAGTTGGATTGTTAGCGACGAATGAAAGGCGCGCCGCTTGAATTGAGCTGCCCATGATCTTTGGCGAAGTCGCACCTGCTTGAGCTGCTTGAACTAGCACTTGATTAATGTTGCCGGATGAACCCAAGGTGCACGCAGAGAGCGTTGCGGCGAGAACCGCCGCCGCAACAGCTTGCGGCTTGTTGATTCTAAGGGTCCTGTTCACACTACTTCTGAGCCTCTCGCCGAGCAGTGGAGGTACTATTCTGACCACTCCTGCGAGCAGAACCAGGATGATTGCCATGGTTGCAAAGATTGTGCTCAAGAGGTATGGATTGCCTGTCACAGAAGCCCACGGAAACCTAGATGGAATTCCGAGCCAGTTATACGTCTCTGCCACCGTAGTCAGTCCGAAGAATACGACTCCCAGAGAAGCGAAAGAGGCACCTAGATTGCTTTCGGGGAAATAGGGAAGTTGCGCATCGACGGGAACTTTGAAGCGCTTTCGAAATCTGGGCCAGAGCAGAAGGGCAAGTGCGATCAGGCTCGATATTGACGAGACCAGAAAACCGATCTTTTCGGAGCCGAGTGTTTTGAATGTGAAGGAAGCTGTTGACGAGGTGGATCCGGTAGGAGTGTAGAAAAGGTTGAAAAGTGCTTCCCCGGGTAAGGCGATTTTTGAGCCGCGCATACGCCAGCCAGAGTCATATCCGACGTTCAGCTGTGTCCATGGACCAACGGCGCCCGTGAAATGACTCGTAAGCTGCTCACTGTTGAATGCACTGGTTGGGTAGGAGCTAGTGGCTCCTGAGCTGGAAAGTACGCGTCGAGTGAGTGAACTCCAAAGCACACAGGGTCCCTGCGTGATATTGCTACCTATGGCCGCAACTTCATTTTTTCCAGCGCTCAGCTTCACCGGGCCGTAGAAGCTCCATCCAGGTGCGCGAACCGAGCTTGCGAGCCTACTAAGCGCTAATACGCCCGATCCAGATGAAATTTGGGCGGAACTCAATGCCGATTTCATCATCATTGCGTACTCGCCGCTGTGACCGACCGTACATGTACCGGATGTTAATGGTGAAATCGAGATACTTGAAGGTAGGCCAGCTGGGGCTACTGGTAGGTTGTTCTCTGCGTAAATCTGCCTGAAAGCTGGCGGTATGTTGAGCGCCTGCACTGCTGGGAGTATCGAAGGAAGTGACCAGGTCCCAGAATCTACTTCACCGACGGCTAGATAGTTCGTTACTGGTTGAGCCTTGGTTGGGATATGCCAGACGTAGATCGCGGTTGCCCCAGTCCCAAGAGTCATGGGCTGACCAAACATAGACGAGACCTGCTTCTCGAGCCACTGGTTGGTCAAGCCTCCAGGGAGGCTCCAGATACCGAGGCCCGCTGGGCTGACTAGGTAAGTGGTGTTCGTCTGAGCAACTAAGTAGGGGAAAATTGAACTCGTGACGTAACAGTAAGGTTGCGAATACACCCTACAGAAGCTCTGGAGTGGGTCTCTTGCTATGACCTGGATTGAGTTGATATTCCCATTCAACGTGTAAATCGGGTGTGTCTTAGATGCGATGTTGTAGCCGTGTGATTCGCCGGTAGCTGTGTAAAATCTTGGTGCGCCGAACCAAAGGACTTGACCTGGTTTGCTGTCGTGATTCAGCATCTGGGTCAGCGAGACAAAGGAGCTTGGTTCCGCAATCGGAACTGTTGTGCCGAGCAGAGCGCCGCTCTCGAGTGAGATTATCGACGCCGCTGACATCAAGACGGTCAGTCCCAGGATCGCAGTGATTGCTATCGGTATTCCCACCCTTGAACGCTTACTAGGTCTCCTTCTCCATGTCGATAGGGTCATCAAGCTTGCGGGTATGAGAATTGAAAATGCCATGACTACCGGATATTGGAACTTGCTGCCTTCTCTGAAGAGGTTAAAGCCAGGAAGATGCATGAACAGCCAGTCATAAAGTGACCCAAGAGGAGCATTGTTGGTCTTGGCGAGGAATCCGAAGACGACGGCGACGATTGCCAGCCATAGATATTCTGGTTTGAGCTTTCGGCTGGTGAGTGCGATGAGCGCGACCATCGGAAGCAGGATGAAAAGGGGATTTAGTGTCCCTTGAACCAGCGGAGTCGGATTAGCACCCGTCCACTCTGGAATCACTCCAGTTATGCCGTGAATCAGGGTGATAATGTTAAAGTCCGGTTGGCTCGGAATTGGTAGTCCAGAAAGATTCCCATAAGCCAGGGTCGGCAGGATCCAGAACGTCTGAGTCAATAGGAAGGTGACTCCCGCAATAGATGCCAGGCCGAGCCTTGCGAGTATCAATCGACCTTTGGGTTCGGCTGCGAACAACACAGGTAGATAGATGATCAAAATCAAAGCGGTGACGTAAGCGGGGCGAATGTCCGAAGTGGCGCAGACTGCCATCAGAAGTCCGGTCGCGATCGCCCATGGGACTGATCTTTGTCGAACCATTTTGAGGAATGCAACGAGAACTAGACAGCCGACTGCGGCTCCGAGGGCCAGGGGAATTTCACCATTACCTTCGGTAATCATGTAGGTGCTCGCCACGAAAAGTAGTGGACTTAGCAGTGTCCACCTAGTTTGACCGAGGATCTCCCTTGCGAGCAGCCATGAGCTGATCGGAGCGAGGATAGCTTCGGGAAAGTAGAGCACGACTCTCTGGATCACGTTCCAGTGGGCTCCTAGATTTGCAAGGATACCTTCCACTGCATACATCGGGAACCTGAAGTCGTTGAAGAGTCCGTTCAGGCCGCCAAGTCCGTCAGTTGGGTCCCAGATTGTCGGCCACGGACCGAACGTCTTAAGTCGAGTTATAGTCGCCCAACCCTGATCCCCCGAGACAAGAGGTTGCAGGTTAAGCCAAGATTGTCGGACGAGCAAGCCCAGAATTCCGAGAATCAAACACACCAGCCAGGGTTTGTCTTCGACCCACTTGGTCTTTGACAGAAGCCAATCTGAGTAGCTCGACGGGGGCCGAGTATCGGGCGAATGTGTCGTACTCATGGCCACCTCTAGTCTACGGAAGGGTTTTCAAAGGCGTGCGCGACACCGAGCTGACCGTTGAAAATATCTGAGCCTTCCGACTGAGAGAAATGCCGGCCCCGCGTCTCAGCGCTCAAATTACCCGAGACCCCCATTCTCCGCTCATCTACAAGGTAGGCAATCAAAAGGGCCGCTGCGAACAAGGTAACTGCAAGATCGCTAACGGCCACAACCATAATTACCGAAGAGTGGAACAATATCAACAGGGTTGGACGAAGAACGAATGCTGGCACCAATATCCACAACAGTCCGAACCTGTTGCGAGATTGCTGTGTGTGAACCAATACGACCGCAATGCTGAGGATGCCCATTCCGAATGCGTACCAGCCCAAATAGTATGAAGCACCCTCGTATTTGGCTCCTGCGAAGTTGCGCAAAGCGAACGAACCTAGCAGGTTGAGCGTCGTCGTTCCGATGAGTGTAATAGTGACAAAAAGGGCTATAACTGCGAACATTATGCTGCCTGTACGCTGCCCCTTTGCCTGTCTGGAAGCTACGCTTGGGAAAATCGCACTTGCGACGCCAGCGCTAACTGAAAACAACGCATTTCCTATGGCAGAGACGGTTGCATACTGCCCCGCTATTGTGCGACTGAAGTAGTGCTGTACCACTACGACGTCTGCACTTACGAAGACGCCAACTGTGAGCGTCGAGATGAATCCCGTGACCAAGAAGGGGCGGTAGTCCTTCCAGTTTGGCTTAACTGATCGTGCTGGATGCACTGTTAGGCGTCGCCGAATGATTCCAAAGCCAACTGCAAAGGTGATGGAAGCTCCGATTAAAACCCCGATGAGGACACCGTTTGTACCAAGCGGTCCGACTAGAAATGCAATAAATGCCAAGTAGCTGATTGGTAGAAGTACGATCATCGTGCTCCAGAGGCCGAACTTCCGTTCGCCCTGCAAGGAGCCGAACATCAGCTGTACGGAGAGGAGAAACGGTGATGACCACGCAATGGAGACTACCTCAGCCTCGGTGGTATGAAAGTAGTGAGAAAGGGCGCCCGAGAAGGCCGTTGACGAAAGCGCTATGACCAACCCAGCACAAAATGTCCAGATGAGGAGCGTTCTGAGAACAGCATCACTCAGGGGACGTCTTCCCTGATCGTCAGGGTCCTCTCTGCTTGTCTGCCAAGCAACAAGTCTTCCGAAAGATGCTGATGGTCGGACGACAATCGAGTAGAAACCGATCAGCGCAAAAGCACGCCCGAACTCTGACGGATGCAGTTTGTGGCCAGCGAATGATTGGAGGCCGAACATGAGCAGGCCAGCGAGCATCGAAGCAACAGTCGCGATCGCGTTATCCTTGAGGAGTTTTTTTCGCTCGTGGTGCCCATGCAGCCTTTCAACGCCTCTGCCTCTGCCGAGCAAGAAGGTCCTCTTTCTCAACTAGTCAGCCATCCCCGACTACGATGAGGGCTCCCGAATCCAACCCTTCCTCGGGAAACGGGCTAGAACGGAATTGATCTCTTCGACTTCGCTAGCTGTAAGTCGAGACTTCCAACGGTCAACCTGCTCACTGGTGACCCGCACTGGCTTCAAGCCCTCACCAGGTCGGTTTGACTTTTCAAGGTAAGCCTCGACGTCTTCGGACCAAGGGACTCCCACCTTCTCGAAGAGAGCCTTAAACTTCTTGGCTGGCTCGACGCAAAGATCTTCATGATTTGCGACTACCCAACCCGGGTGGCGGTCTAGCGAGTCGCCCATGGCCGTTGTGGTGAGTCCGACCTGCCAGGCCATCCGTGTCAGGGGCGAGTCTTCCAGTGTCGGCGGTGGACCCTCGTATCGATCTGCGTAAAGACGGATCAGCTCTGGTCTAGTCATCAGGTCAAAAGCCGGAATCTTCAATTCTCTCCAACTTGAGATGACGTTGAGCGGGTTTCGCTGGATGATGATGACCTTTGGGTCGTACTCTTCAACTAGCCAATCCAAACAGAAGCAGGTATATACCGACTTAACGGCGATACGGTCTGTCTTACCTGGCAGAGTCGTCAGAACCTTTGATCCGACGCGAACCAATCGATGCAGGATGGGTTGGGGCAGTTTCAGCATGGGCCTGAGAATCGGTATCAGAAGTCCGCCAAACCTGTCTAGGTGCACGGTGCTTCCGAACGCTACGTCCCACAGTGATTTGAACACACCGCCATCGTCGCCAGGATGGATGATAGGGTACGGACCAAATCCGCTCCGCCCGACCGGCTTTGTACCTGTTGGGTCTGCGTCAATGTTGTCTGGTTCATACCAACGCTTGGTACCTGGCGTCACACCGAGGGCCTCAATTAGCCATGAACTTCCGGACCTTGAGATGCCCGCCACCAATATGCGGTCGTCGCGCCCTGTTACTATCTGCTCTTGCATGTCGGAACTAGGACCCACACTTCCTTCACCTCGGCGTACTACTTACCACAAAACTGGACAAGGTAGTTGTCCAAAAAATCAGTCAATGTTGTAACGGAAATGTGCCGCCCCACCAACTGTGATTAAATCTAACCTTCATACCCTAACCGACGACAAACTCGATTGACAGCCGATAAGGAGTCCCAAGCCGTGTCCCGTGAAAGCATTTGAAGTTCGAATAGATTGAGCAATCTTTATATTGCGAGTGCGGCCCTCTACCTTGGGCACTTCCTCGATACCGTAAAAAGTGTACTTTAGTTGCGCGGGTTTTGAAAGTGAGATTTCTGCTTCTCCCAATTTGACCATCACATGTTGGCTAGCTAACGGAGATAGGCCAGTTTGTCAGTTGTTCTTGGCGAGGCATATGGATAGGGGCTCACAACTCGGAAGTCTCCCGTTAGTACGCGACTTCGATTCGGCGCAAGCAGGTTGCTTTGTCAAATGGTCAGCAGATGGTTCGGACGACTGGCGGAGCTTTACTTCAGTATTTCGGCTGGTCCCGAGAAATACACTGAGCGGATGCCTCGATCGAGGCCGACGGCAACTGGGGAGCAACGGTCAATGTCTCTTCGGGATCTTGCTCGCAGATTGCCTCTTTTAGGCGCTCTCCAATTGTGCTCCAGAAGCTGGCTAAGGAGGATTTGGAAACAGAATCACGCGGTTCTGTGCTGAAAGTGTCGATAGCGAACTGGCGCGAAACAGACACCAAAATTGCGACCATCTCTCCAAACTTTAGTGCTGCAAGCCCGATTCCCTTGCCAGTGAGCAGCACTTTTGGTGATTTTATATATGTTCTGTTCACTGTGATCGAGATGAGAGTCTTGATTCCATGGGTCCGAGCAAACCTCGCGTAACCCTTTGCGTAGTAGCCTTTTTTGCGGCAGGCTTCTAGGTACCTGAGATGCCCTTCGTCGTGCCTAATGCGAGCTGTTACTCTTCCGATCTTGCCGAACTGCTCAGCCCTGATCTCAAGATCCCAATCTTCTCCACCGGTCAACTCCTCGTTGAAACCACCAAGTTGCTCAAGAATTGGTCGGCTGAAGAACCGAGCTGCTTCAACGTTCTTGTTCTCCAGATACATAGAACGTTCATAGGCCCTCACGCTTGTCCAATATCCAGTTCCAGACGTGTATTCAGGCACTACCGCTGCCGCGAATCCCCCTGAAATCATCGCAAGTGCCTCTTCGGCAACCGTGGGTTCCAGTACCATGTCCGAGTCAATGAAGCCGACGGCATCCGCTGCGCACTCCAAAAAGCCGATATTCCGTTGTGCCGATCTTTCTGGGCCACCTCGAACGAGCTTGTCTACATATTCCAGAGCTATTTGAGTGGTTTCGTCGGTTGAATTATTGTCGACTACGATTATCTCGCAAGCAATCGACTGTGCTTCGATTGACTCCAAACACTCTCTAAGGGTGCGAGCCGAGTTGCGCGTCGGCACGACGATCGACACTAATGGTCGTGCCTTCTGCGGCTTGTCGTCATCTACGTTCTTGGTGCTCACCAGCCCCCCGAGATTTGGACCGATCGTCTCGCTGCGCGAAACCTCTTCAGAAATGATCATTGGCTCACAAACAAGAAAACCCTTATGGCCTTTTCAAACCTTAGGGGGTAAGCGCAACAATCCGTAATTGTACATGCACTTTAGGGGCCAGTTGTGACGCTCATAAATCGCCTGACGACTTTCTGGCCGAGATTCACGGCGATCCGGCAGGTAAAGCCGCTGATGACGAGGGGGAGAGGTGGGCTTAACGTGACAATTCCGCTTTTGGCATTGAACGAACCGTGCCACCATTGAAGGGTCCATGCGACCCAAGGCTTGCAGCCGATGACAATCCGATCAATCTCCTAATTCTCGGTGGCTAGGACCTAACCCTCGGCGACCTAATGAGCCATGGCTCGATCGAAAGCTGTTTCCCAAAACTACCTCTGGGGGAGAGGCACACATTTTTCCGGCGACTAGGCGATGTCGCTTTTGCAGGTATTGTCGGTCATTGGCGAATTTCACGCATGAGTGGCGTCTGTCCCCTGGTTCGGGCCGAGCTCGGCGTTCCTGCGGACACGGTAGGTACTGACTACAAAATTGAACAAGCTCCAAGAGGAATCGCCGCAGGGAGATTGGCTCCACAAAAGCTCAGAAACATCAATGATCAGGAATTCAGTGGGTAGCTGTTCAATGTCGACACGGACTTTTCGCTGGCTACTAAATGACCTAGAACCCCCTTAGTCCATCTGCGAGTTACTTCAACGGCAAATACAGTTTCGCTGCTTCCTCGACTGAATTGAGTAATAGACCTTTGTCAGCCAGTGGTCCCGTGTGCTGGCTCGAAGTAGCCAGCACATTCCGATTTGCGGTTCTCGAGAAATGTAGGTGATTGACTCCAGCAGCTCGTTGCGCAGGGGCGAGTGAACCTTTCGTTAAGAACCACGTTGGCGCCCTCGAGTCAGGTTCCACTCGACGTTGGGAAGGAGATGCGCTAAATCAATGCCTCCCCAATGCGTCACTGAGGTCGATCAGACAAACTGAAGTGGCAAACTTCACCTGAATGCGAAACTGAAGCCATTTAGTGCTTGTATGAATGGTCATGCGGTGGGGCTCCTGATAGTTCTTGCCACGCCACATGACGCCGATATCCCCGTCAGAAGTAATCGAAGTTTTGATATGAAAAAGGCGCCTCCAAAGCAGCGCATTTCAGTCACGATACTTGAAGTTCAAATCGCCAGAATGTGGCCATGCACCATAACTCTGGGTCCGCCAATTATGTGACCTGGAAACGATAGTTAGTTTTTTCGTGATGCATTCTTGCTTTGCTCAAGCTACGTGATCTGCGGTTTTTATTCTCGCCGAAGCGCAATGAACCACGAAGGCTGGGCATAGCGGTTTGAACGCCAAAGTTGGTCGAGTCGTGCTCAAAAGTGGATCTGCTCGAAAGACGGGAGGGGACGTCGTTGCATTCGACTAGACCCCGAGTAGCTGACTCCCAGTTCGAATCCGTGGTCGAGCGGTCTGTAGTTTAAAACCATTTCCGGTGGTTCAAGATATTCTTGCCAGCATTTCCCGTATTGCCAACGGTAGCAAATTCGCTTAAGCTGTGGCGATGGTGAGACTGCTAGACCTGTGTGAACAGGTGGACGTACGGAAGCGCGTAATTCGCGACTTTTGTCCAGGGTATGCTCGGACCTGCAGTGGGAGTCGGATCTTAGCTGACGTAGATGGGATGACTCACAATCAGATGTGGTACTTGGCTTCCAATTGAGGGAAAGATGACCGGTAGGATCTCAGTAGTAATTCCGACTAGGAATCGCGCAGGCATGCTCGTCCGGCTGTTGGAGCAGCTTGTGCCGCGTTTGGGTGACGATCTGGGTGAGATCATCGTGGTAGACAATGCGTCATCTGATGATACCGAAAACCAGGTGGCGAAATTTCCACAGGTTCGATTCGTACAAAACTTGCAAAACCACTTGAGTGCCCACGCTAGGCAGCAGGGCTGGGACCTCGCAACGGGAACCTACGTGTGTTTTATTGACGATGATAATTTGGTTGAGGAGGGTTCGCTTTCGACGTTGGCGGACTACTTGGACCGACATGAATCAGTGGGACTCGTTGGTCCAGTGCAGCGAAGATGGTCTGACGGAAGTATTTGGTGTGCTGGTGGAAGGATCAATGGCTTTCTGGTTGTCAGCTACGATCACCACATTGATACTCATAAGCAAATTATCGAAGTGGATTTTCAACCCAACGTGTTTATGGTTAGAAACGCTCTACGAGAGGTCGGCGTTAACTTCGACTGGAAAAATTTTCCGCACAATTGGTCCGAAGCGGAGTTTGGAAATCAGATCCGTCGAGCTGGTTTTTTAGTGGCGACTTGCGTCGAATCGACGGTATATCACGACATCGATTATTCAGGCTATTTCACAAGAATAAACCCCACCAACATATTCGACCAAGCAAAATCAAGGATCACCTATAGAAAGGAGTATCGTAACGATCCCATCACTTGGGCGGTTTTTCTACTCATTGTATTACCCGTCTCCGTTATTGCCCTTGTTTATGAGACCAGGAAGCGAGTGGACCGTAAGAAACTGCTAGTCCTCTATTTGAAGGGTACATTGTGTGGATTGATCTCTTCATGCGAGGGAAAGCAGACGCGTTCTGATGTGGCGGATGAGGGCACTTCATCTCCAAGCGATCTCCCTCTGAATCAACAAGGACCAACTACGCTGGACGCCACACCACCTCGGCAATAATCCCTTCAGCAGAGCCCTTCCTTCCAAATAATCGACTCTGATTCACTCCTAAATCCGAGTGATTTTAAGCGCCCATGTGTTGCCGAGGTGAACTCAGCCCAAGAGACTACTTGCATATAGCCCTGCGTGTATTCGCTGCCTCGATGAGCATCGTTCTGGCCCGAGCTTGGTCCATTTAGACGAGGCTTCGCCATTTTTGGCGATATCTTGCGGCTGGTTAGCCCGGGTTGATTGTCGGATTTCGGATCACATTTTGCCAACGGCCGATGTTGAAAAAGTGGCCCGGTACGAGAACGGACATTTACCCTTCCGTGGGAATTGGAACCACTACGTGCCACTGTTCCGGGGCGGCCTCGATTGCACCTTCGAGTGCCGTGGCCACCAGTTGGGTCAAGTGTAAAATCTTTTCCGAGATTGTGTCACCTTCGGCTTGGCTGGGAAAGATTGGTTCTAGGAATTTTGCAAAGTGTCCGTGTTCAGGAGTCATGAAGCAAGCACCGGGGAAGATTGGTGTTTTTGTTCTGAGGGAGATCGTAGCGGGTCCGCTCGCAATAGGGACGACCTTGGAAAAGAATTCAACCCCCAGTGCAGTTCCAGCGATGTCGAAATCGCACGCCATTGCCACTAGTTTTCCGGCATTGATGGCTTCGATGACATTTCTGGCGACTGATCCGTCGGTGAGCATGATGGACTCCATGCCGCGTATAGTCCGGAAGTGCAGGAGCCATTTCTCAAAAATCGGTGGCTTTAGCGGAGCAAATATAGCCGTCAACGTTCGAATGTGCGAAGAGATTGCATAGCCAGCCCAGTCGGGGTTTCCGAGGTGCGCCGTAGCGAGGATTGCGCCTTTTCCCGTGCTGAGCCAATCCGTCACTGCATCAGCGCCGGCAATGGTTAGGTCTAAATCAATTCTGGCCTGGTCATTTACCAACGCGACAAGGGCTTCGATCCAGAACTTTACATATGATCTGAATGCGGCGATGTTTCTCAATTCCAGAGCGATTGGGCCTAGTTGACCCCTTGAAGCTAAGCGCTGACCCTCCCTCGAAAATCGACGCCTCTCAGACTGGGTTACGTATCTGAATACTCCCCAAACCAGTGAGATGAAGTTGTAGGATCTCCGAGAAATCATCGATGCAATGGTCGCAGAGGCAACGTATGGCAGGAGCTTCTTGATCTCGGTCTTTCCTTGAGCAAGTGCAAAACTCTCTCGTGCGAAGGAGTATGTCCGCTTGGTTTGCTGGAAATATGAGCTGAATTTACTCGTCACCGACCTCCTGACCCCCAGTTGTTGCGATCGATACATAGCTGATGAGATTGTGTTCGAGCCATAGTTAGAGACTCTAGATCAATTGTCGATCTACTTGTTTCTGAAGTGAGCCGTAGGTGGTGAACTTCAGTCGGGCAAGGGCGACATATTAGGTCCCACCTGCTACCGATCTCGATTTAGTCACGTGAAGCTATGGTCTGTTGCGCTGTCAATGTGCAAGGTGACATATCCGACGTGCACAAACTGCCCACCTACGCTCTTGGTGCGATTACCTAGGTCTCTGAGATCTCCCCATCAACTTCCACCATCAGCAGTTCGTTGTGGCCGCAAGTGTCTGTTTGCCGGTGTGAGGTAGTGCTCTGGTAGCCCACGGGATGTGGACGCCTTTAGAAATCTGTTTCCTGATCTAGAAATCTGTTTCCTGATCTCCCGACTCCACGAAGATGGTTCGCTGAATCTGAATGTCTGCAAAGCGAAGCCTACGACTGAACAGCCTATCTTCCAGCGCGATCAGCTCTATTCATAAAGGAGTGGCGGCTCAGGTCTGAGAGTGCGTTGACTAAGAAGAGCAAAGTGGAAGGCACCTGGAATGCGAAGTTGTAGAGCCTTCCGAGTAGATGTGGTTCTGGCCCGACTGTACGGGAAAGGATCGGATGCTGATTTCCTTGGTAGCCCATTTCCAGTGCGAAATGTCGATCCCGTTCTCGGTAATTGTGCCAGAGAGCCTACGACGAGGTGAATGAAGGGCGAGCAGCTCAGGGAACCTTAGGCAGGTTAGTGGGATTGATAATCTCGACGAATTGAGAGGTGGCCCATGCAGAATTTCCTACTGGAGCCGGAAAGTAGGGAGGTGGGTTCGAACTTAGGTTCGGGTCGTAGCTAAAGCTCGTCTGCTTCCCGGAACTACTCGCGCCATTTTTCGTCTCGAAGAAGTGAGTATTGCCCGTGTAGTTCGTCGCGAGGATTCCGAGGAAGCTCAAAGGCCCATCATTTCCGGAGTTCTGGGCCGCGTAGTCAAACGAGCCAGTCATGGCCATCAAGGCTCCTGACACGTAGCGTGGAATGTTTCCGGTGCTCGATCCATGGCAGGCAGTTCCGTATAGACAAGGATCAAAGGAGTACGTTACGCCCGAAAAACTCGATGAGCTTGGGGTGGAAGCGCCGAGCAGGATCGAATTTTGGGCCACCATGCCGAGGCTGTTGTTGGAACTCGATGGGACTCCGCAGCCCGTTTGGTAGCAGAGGTTGGAAGAGAGGTAGATATTGTTCGCAGCAACTGAGTAGTTGCCCGCTACCGTACCTTGCACGATAACGTCGGAATTGGTGCAAGGTCCGGTGTAAACGGCGGCGCTATTAGTGTCTGAAAATGTAACCTGTGTCCCCGAACTCGCCGCAGTGGATCCGTCGGGAGATGTCAATGGGATCGAGGTCTGGCAATTTTGGCCACCCGAACCGACGTAAATCACTCCGTTGCCGGCCGAAGTGTTTGAGACAATACCGTCAGGTGGATAGCATCCTGAACTTGACGTAAATGCCGTATCAGGGCTTGTCACATAGTACCCACCGCTTGAGTTGAACCTTATGTAGGTGGGCCCAAGGTAGGTGCAGCCTCCTTGCGACGCAGCCTCCATCCCAAGGAGGGTCGACGGCAGCGTGAGAGGCGTGGAGTGGCTGATGCCGCCGGGATATCCCGTTGTGGTGTAGCCGCTCGCAGATGATCCGGAATTTGCGCCGGATGGGAATGACACTCTGGCGTCCTGGTTGTAGAACTGATCGTTAGTCATCATCGGTCCGTTTACGCTCCCCAGACCTGATGAAACATCGCATGGAGATGACTGGCAAGTGTAATTGTTCTGGGTGCCGTTCGACATTGAGTTGTGGTTGGCGAAAAGCATGTATTTGGTGAACGGATTTGCCTGCGCGGCGGTGACCCTGATAGTCCGCTCGACGGTGCCGTACGCGCCGGTGACAGCGCCTGTAGAAGTAATGGAGACTGAGCCGTTGGACAATTGACTTGTCGTGTAATAAAAGTATCCACCTCCGGGCGACGCCACGAATCCGCTCGGGTTGACTTGGGACGCTGTTGTATATGAAAGTGCCGCGTTGAGCCTGTTCATGAAGTCCGAGACACCGGATTCGGCCGCGCCTAAGGCGCCTTGGTACTTTTGGTCCTGGAGCACTATAGGTTGCTGTGCTAGGGCGCCCACATATCCAGCTAGAGGTATCATCGTCAGCAACATCAGGACAAAGATGCCCATGATTACGGCTAGGTCACCTCGGTCGTCTCGCGCATCGAAGCTTCTTAGCTTCGACCTGAGAGTATGCAAGTACCCCACCTCCTTTTCAACCATTGGATGACCCGTAGTTTCTGAGCTCGATCAGGTCAGTGAGGGTCACTTGAGCACCGCCGCTCTGTTGGGCTGCGAGGTTGACCTGGATGGCTCGGATCTGTGCTAGGTCGGTGGTCGGTTTGAGACACCCATCGAGAAATTGGAAGATGCCCGGACTTGACCCGATTGTCTGAGCGAATGTGGTGCTCGGCGCCGCTTGGTTGGCACATTGTGAGAGTGAGGTCGACGACGTGGAGGTGCCGTTCGTCGGCAGGACAATCCCATCGCCAAGTACGAATGAACTGGTTGGAGTCGTTGAAGTTGCAGGATCGAAGATCTTTTCGACCAGTGAGCATGGGACAGTAGTAGTGCAGTGCGTCGCCAAAACGTTATGGTCTGCGGCAGGAGACAGATAGGCGTCCACCAGTCGGTTCACATTTGGATTTATATAACTCTGCTGGTAGAACTCCAGTTGAAGGGGTGATGCGAGTACTATTGGCGTCGCACCCTGGTTTATAGGAGAGTCCGCATTTCGGACCTCGCGACTCAAGGTGTCCGATGCTATCTGAGCTTGCGAGACGGAAATCAACTTCGAGTAGGTTGCGGACTGCTGGCTTTCAAAGTTTGAGATCGCAGTAAAGCCGATGGTAAAGATCGCGCCGAGCATTGCCATTGCCACCAGCAGTTCGACCAACGATGCACCCGAATCGCCTTTAAGAAGCACGGGCCATCTCAACTTGGAGACTCCGAGGTGACCTGTAGGTAGTTTGAACCCTCCTGAGTTGAGACGCTGGAGCTGCCGAGACCAGTTACAGAGCATGAGTAAGCGCTCACGGGCGGCGATTCACCTGTTGTGCAGACAGCCTGTGCGGTCTGTCCAGTTGAGCTATCTGAGTAATAGGCGGTCATGTAGTAGAAGCCGGGGAAAAGTGGGACCTGTTGGCTCACAGTGGTCACAGTGGAGCTAGAGGCGCCAAATGGGGGTGTTATGTTGACGGTTCCCAGAAGGAACGGTGCCTGACCAGAGTTTCCAGGAGACAGGTAGAAATAGGTTGGTGCAGCGTAGACCGATAGCTTCTGGGCGTCGATACCGGTAGCCGAGGCCGTCACTTCGATCGTACTGTTCGGGAGTGGCCCAAAGACTCCAGAACTCGTTGGTGCGGATAGCTGGGTCGAAACTGTTACGGTACCTCCAGCGAGGGTACCCTGCCCCCACCGAACGGTCGCTGTTAACTGGAGGAGATCGGGGTATTGATAAGGAGGTGTGCTTCCAGTGACGGGGGGGATCGAAAGCCAACTAAGAGTTTGGGCCGAAGTGAACTGAACTCCGGTTCCCGACTGAATATATGGATTGGGTATGACAGACGGGATCGAGCTTGTCTTACCTGAGAGCGGGATGAAGGTATCAGCAAAATAGATGAAGCTGTTCGCTGCAAGTGTACGGTCAGCTTCAAGGATCTGAGTTGCAAGGTGAGACGCTATAACCCGGTCTTGACTGTTCGACGAAATGATTGTCGTTGAGTCGAGTAATGATGAGGCTGGGATCAGTGCGACAACCATGAGGGCGGCAGCAATCATGACACCGATGATGGTCAACCCATCGTCCTTGCCGACATCCATACCTATCACTCTAAGTGACCCTCAATCTCGCACAGTCGTTATTGCAGTAATGATCGTCACTTATAGTGCTATGATTTAGTGTTGTGGTGCTTCTCCCGCCAGCCTGGCTATCAGCGGGGCTAAGGTGTGCCGCCGAGCGTAACGGCGCGGCTACCGGAGGGCAAATGCCTTCACCGGCTACCTGGGGGTCGAGTAGGACTACCGTTCAGGTGTTGATTATCTACTTGAGCAGCTCGTTGGAGTAGCCGAGCGGATCAGGAAATATCTCCATGTTCGGCTTCATGGGCCTTGATGGCGTCGATGAGTCGATTTGACTCTGAGTCGCCTTTGACGGTATCCATTCTGCCCGCCCTGACCTGGTAGGTCACGGTCCCGAGATCCTTCAGTAGGGAGTCGACAGCTCGCTTTTGTTGCAGATCCTCAATTCTCTCCTGCCCCTTCTGGGCGGCTTCTTTTGCCGTCTGCGTGACGGTCTGGGCCTGTACCTTCACCTTGTCGAGTAAACCCATTTCCAGTCCCCTCTGCTTCTATGGTGAGAGTGACGGTATTGATCCGTCAATCCCAAACATAGCCCCATCTTTCCGTCATTTGCAGTGTTAGCGCGCTGCAATGTGAGTGTATCTAATGAGCGATTAGGTCCAAGAGTTACAAATGCTTGGTCGACGGCCTATGAAGCAGCACCAGCTTTGGAAGCATCGTCAATCTCAATAAGGCGACCGGTTGTGACGTCGTAGATTAGGCCATAGATGGGAATTCTCGCAGGTACAAGAGGGTGCCTACGAATCCTGGCTACGTCTTCGACCACACTTTGGGCGTTGTCCGAGATGGTGTGCCAATTGATGTAATCCGCCTCTGTAGAACCTGGGCCCGTGCCGGTGTCGTAAAATCCCTCGGGGCCGAGAGCCGCTGTGTCCAGGCTCTGGGCGAGAAGAGAACGCATTTCTGCGTCAGTGAAGTACTCCATGCCACAGTTGCTGTGATGAATGACGAACCACTCCCTCGTCCCGAGGAGCTTGTAAGAGATCACGAGCGATCGGATAGCGTCATCGGTCGCCCTACCTCCAGCGTTTCGGATTACGTGTGCATCTCCTTCAGACAGACCTGCATACTTGGCCGGGTCCAGCCGGGCGTCCATGCAGGTGAGAATTGCAAATCCGCGTGCCGGTGGTAAGCCGAGCGCGCCAAGTTCACCGAACCCCTCGGCATACTCTGCATTAGCAGCCAAAACTTCAGATTTTATTGACACAGCCGGACCCCCGCCTTGAGTATTTTCAAACTTGACTAAACCTATCAACATAATCAACTTAGGTCAACGGTGTCGTTGCTTCCGGTCTTAGCCTCACTTGTCACCTTTTCCGAAGTTGTTGGGGCAATACCCCTCGGGAGCGATCTGCAGGCTAGAAGTCGAATAGAGGCAGTACCGAGTTTGTACTTATTTCGCCGGCCAAGACTGGGATAGGGAGCACCTGGGCCTTGTTGACGCTAGTTAGATCAGTTGATAAGATGAAAGCGATGTCCAACTCAAATTCCAGTGCTCTATATCCCGACAGGAGTCTGCATAGTCGGGTAGTCCACGAACTTGGGTCACGCATTGTTAAGGGACGGATTCAACCCGGTGAGACGCTTCCCACCGAGCCGGAGTTGATGTTGGAATTCGATGTCAGTAGGAGTGTGGTGAGGGAGGCTACCAAGATTCTGGCTGGTAAGGGACTGGTTGAGACAAGGACTAGGCGAGGTTCGGTAGTTGTTCCGACAGAGTCATGGCACCTTCTAGATCCCGACGTCATCTCCTGGCGCTACAGGGGTGCTGCAAACCTGACGGACCTGATTGACCTGATCGGACTTCGTCATGTGATCGAACCCGCAATCGCTGGCCTGGCGGCCATCGAAGCCACGGAATCTGATTTGATGCATATGCGCCTCCTCTTCGATGAGTTGACCAAATCTGGGGATGACTCCACCCGGTTTGCAGCAGCTGATCGAGCGTTTCACAAGGCGATCGTCGATTCGATCGATAACGTATTGGTCCGACATCTTTACGAGCTGATCGGTGTAGGTCTGGCCGAGCTTCGTTCAATGGCAATCAAGAGTGAACTCCATGGTCCTCAGAACATAGTTGATCATGGCCTAGTACTTGAAGCCCTAGAGGCGCGCAACCCGGAGAGGTCGATTGAAGCAATGGCTCGTGTTGTGGCTGTGTCTCGGGTGGAAGTTATGGAGTTCGTGGATTCGAACACGAGATTGGAGTCAACTGTTGTCCAAGACGACTAACTCTTTTGATCGTCGATCAGGCGGCGACGGAGGTGGATTTAGCTCTGGTCAAATTGAGCGTGAGCATTGTGAGTTGTCCATTTGGGGGTGGGAATGCGATTTCCGAGCACGATAGAGATCGTAGAAGTTGGACCGAGAGATGGACTTCAGAGCCTTCCTAAAAGCTTCTCAACTGAGACCAAGTTGGAGATGATCCGTGAGCTAGGTGAGACGGGACTGAGTCGGATCGAGGTCACAAGTTTCGTAAGGCCGTCGATTGTTCCGCAGTTAGCGGATGCCGAGAGCTTGTGGTCGGGCTTACCGCCAACCGGCGGGGTTCGTTTTCGCGCTCTGGTGGCTAATAGGCGAGGCGTCGAACGGGCGACCGCAGCAGGCGCCACAGAATTGGTTCTTCTGGCGACTGCCAGCGAAACCTACGTAAAGCTGAACCAAAACATGTCTGTAGATGAGAATCTGGAAGAGATTCGATCGATGGTCCAATTAGTGGACACGGATGGATCGATGCATCTTGTTGGGGCCGTAGCGATGGCGATGTTCTGCGCTTACGAGGGATCGATAGACCCAGCAGGCACACTTCGGATTGTAGACACATATTGCTCGCTCGGAGTCAAAGAGCTCTCGGTGGCGACGAGCACGGGAGTCGACGGGCCCGGTGAGCTTTACAGGCTCTGCTCGATGATTCTTGATCGTCACCCTGAGATCAAGTTGGGTATTCACCTTCACAACGCGAACGGCATGGGTCTGGCAAATGCCATGGCTGCGATGCAGGCCGGTGCACAAGTCCTGGAGGGATCCATATGCGGCATTGGGGGTGGCATTCGGCTGCCGGGTGGCGATCAGGATCACGGGAACGTTCCGACAGAAGATCTCATAAATCTGTGTTTCGAGCTCGGTGTTGAGACTGGCGTGAATCTTGATGCAATTGTCGAAGCGTCGAGGCGAATTAGTCGCGAGCTCGGCGTCAGTTCAAAGTCGTTTTCTGGTGCGGGCGGCACAAAGAGTCAGCTTGTTGATCGAGCCCGAGTCGAACCATGGAAGGAGCTTTAGCGAAATGAAAGAAGGAGCGGTTCCTCAGGGTCCAAGAGGCGAACATTATCCGGCACCGTCCGAGAGGCCGTTAGATGGTATCAGGGTGCTCGATCTGTCTACGCTGCTGGCAGGTCCCATGACCGCAATGCACCTCGGGGATTTTGGAGCCGATGTCATCAAGGTAGAACAGCCGGGTAGGGGTGACGAACTTCGAAATTGGGGGCTCTCAAAAAACGGGGTGCCCTTAATGTTCAAGCTTGTAAATAGAAATAAGAGGGCAATTACCTTGAACCTGAGGGAGCCGGCCGGTCAGGAGATTGCACGGCGACTAGCGGCCCGTTCTGACATCGTTATTGAGAACTTTCGGCCCGGAACGCTTGAGAAATGGGGCCTCGGTTACGAGACTCTCTCCGCAATGAATCCCCGGCTTGTCATGGTGAGAATCACGGGCTACGGGCAGACGGGCCCTTATTCAGAAAGGAGGGGTTTTGGAACTATAGGGGAGGGGCTGAGTGGTTTTGCAGCCGTCACCGGCATGAGTGGTGGACCGCCGCTGCTGCCGACTTTTGGCTTGGGAGACACCAGTACCGCAATCTTCGGAGCATTCGCCATCATGCTGGCCCTATACAGAGCTGAGCGGACAGGCAAAGGTCAGTATGTTGATCTGGCACTGTACGACGGCCTCGTTACGCTTCTGGGATCTCATGTGATCGACTTCGATCAGTTGGGGGTGGTTCAGGAGAGGGTCGGAAGTAGAAGTGCCTTTGTTGCTCCGCGAAACATCTACCCGACCGGCGACGGTCAATGGGTTGTGCTGGCGGGGTCGACTCAGAAGACATTCGTGGCGATTGTAGAGACACTGGGTATCGCATGGATAGCCGACGACCCGAGATTTAGGACCAATTCAGACCGGATAAAGAACGTAGACGTGCTCGATCAACTGATCAGCGAAAAGCTTCTGGAGCTTACTCGAGCCGAAGTTCTTGAGAAACTGGGTGCTTCTGGCGCTGCAGTGGGTCCGATCTTCGACGTCGCAGACGTCGTGAACGATCCCCACATGCGGTCGCGTTCGACTGTGATTGAAGTGGAAGACGATGAGCTTGGGCCCCTGACAATGCAGAACGTTGCAGTCAGACTCTCCGAGACGCCGGGGTCGATTCGCTGGGCGGGTCCCTCCCTCGGGGTCCACAACGCCGAAGTTCTTGTGGGCGAACTTGGTCTGACAGATGACGAGTTGACTAGTTTGATATCTCGAGGGGTAGTTTGAACTTAAGGAGTTTGGAAGCCTCTGCATGACCTTGGGTAGACGAACACTGACGAGGTAAATCGCTTGATGCGGTAGAACCTTCCGAAGTCGGCTAATTAGGCTGATGGAGTACGCATTCCCAAGGTGCTGATCAGTATTCAGCTATCAGTTTCACGATAGCTGTCTATTATGGCGGTGCTGATTAGCTAGTTGCTCGCATTGGATCCGTCGATGCACGGGTTCGCTGGCCGCTAGGTCAGCAAATGTACATTACCTTTTGACTCTAAGCTCGACGCTACTTTCCCGTCGGCGTTTTTGCAGACAGCAGGTCGCAGTGTGACCCGAGCTTCAGGGCTGCAAACGAGCACTTCTTGGCCATGGATAAGAGATTCTTGACGGATTCCTCCGTAGATGAAGATATGCAGTTGTGTAGCTACAGCACTGACACAATTGAAAAGGCCTTAGGTGATCGGGACTTGGGTCAAGCAGTCCCAAAGCGGCCTTCCCTCGTTAAGCCTGGGGCATGAACTGGGGGAGGTGAGTAGTGGTAATTCCTAGTTTGACGGTAGGTGGGGGCGATGGCGGTCTCGGGCTTGTTGACTCATCGTTAGCGGCTGATACCAGTTGTCTGGTGCTGCATACATGTATCGATCATACCAAGAAAAGCCACGACGGGGCCAGACGTACACACGTGGTCTCCATGTCAATTGGTCGCCATCGTCGAGTCGGTGCAGGTGAAGTTGCAGATGATGGTCCGCAACCAGAGTTCCACATTCAGCGCGACCTTTCGCTACGACTTTGTGACAACGTTGTCAATCAAAAAGGTTCTTCAGTTATTCTTTGACCCGCCGTTTGACCTGTGCTCTGATCCCAACAGTGGAGTCGACCCCCTCAACAAGCGACAGCTTGAAATTCAGGTGAGCTAAACGAAAGCCGTTGATGAACCCGGGAAAAGGTCTTATGCAAAGGGCTATATTTTCGGATTTGCTGGTGCTCTAATAGGCCGAGGTGCCCAAGACATTCCCGATTGTGTCAGACTTCCACTGAGAAGCAGAGTTGAGTAGTGGCAAGTTGTACGCCTGTTCAATCGATGCGAGGATTGAATAGTTACTCATAGGTTGAGATATTCGGGTGCCCGACGGGATCTTTGGAGAGATGAAGATCGTCAGTGCATTACCTCCACCGCCGCTTGGAAGTACCGTCCCGGTGGGAGAGATCTGGCGGTTATCAGAAAAGCCACCTTCATCCCATGTGATGATTATTAGACCGTTGGTCCGCCATGCCGACGTGGATACGATCTGAGAGACCAAGCCCGATAGCCACTGTCCAGCATCCTGTGCGGGGCAGTCGTGACCGTCGTTGCAGATGTTCGGAGTGATCCAGTTGAATGCGGCGAGCGAGGTTCCGCCATCTGCCAATTGCTGTTTGAAAGCTGAGAATGGGAGAAGGTGGCTGCACATTGTAGTGCTCGCTCTGACATCGGTGAAATAACGGAATGGGTTGTGTTTTGCTGCGTAGGTGCCATAGGAAGTGCCCAGGTAGCAACTCTGAGATGTGCCTTCAAAGAAGGCGCTCCAGCTGATGCCCGTCTGGGTCAGCTGAGTTGCCAGATTCGGTGAGGTGACGTAACAGGTAAGACAGTCTGTCGTGATGCCGAAGGTGCTGCCGGAGGTCACTGCTAAATAGTTGGGAAGTGATGGGTGGCTGACGGCGAAGTAGTTCGTCCCATATGCATAGCGATCAGCCAACGTGGCTATAGATGGAGTGGCCAATGCTTGCGAGTAGGAGAGGTTTTCCATCATGATCACGAATATGTGTGGTGTTGCCAAGGTTGAAGTGCCTCCGACGCCTAACTCTGTAGTGCTAGTCGGACCTGCCTTGGTCGGAACCGAGGGGGACTTAGGTATACCTGGCGGACGGGTAGTGGGGCTACTTTGGCTGTGCTTCGGGACGCCTGCTCCAGCACCGCAACCGGCGATGATCGCCATTACGGCCATCAAGAAGGCAAGCTTCGACCCGCTGAGACGTCGGCTCGAGGCCGCACGCTGTGATCTGGCAAGTTTCATCTGACACTGCTCTTTTCACGGTGCTTCCCTGAAAATGCCCCGGCATCGCAACTGTCCTTCACAGCCGGATCCCGAAGTGCGATGTCCGTGCAGGATTTGTATAGTTCAGAATTTCAGCGACAGGTGTCGGTCCGGTACTACTCGATCGTGGGACCTTTGCCTTGTCTAAGGGCTGATCGGTCCGCCTGTGCACAAAGCCACTGCTCTGCATTGTTACCCCTATGGGCCCATAGTCTCAAGCACTCGACATCCACTGGACAAAGCTTGCCAACGGCGAGTCTTTGCGGCCCCTTCTGAGACCTTATATTGTCAGCCAGAAGGGAGACTCCAGCTGTTATGCCAACCTTCAGAACTAGTCACCTCCGTTCTTGAGAAGTAGTGCGCCTTCTAAGGAACGAGTGTGATTACTTTTGAGGTGGTCGGTAAATAACTGAAGCTACTATGGGGAGTCTCGATCGGGCAGATTTGCACTATTCGAGTCGGAGACAGTCCTCAGTCTCAACCACCTTCGAATGGCAACCACTGACCAGAGCATCTCCACGATTCCGAATGGCCACGTCCCCGCCAGGAAGCCGTAGCCGCTTGAAAGCAGACAGCCAACGGCGAACGCGAGGATGTAACTCGGTCCACGCGACTCAAGTGCGTACATTGTCATCATAAATCCCACGGCCAAAACGCCGTATATGGTCAGTGTCATCTCTTATCGCCAAGCTTCTATATAATCGCTACTTTAGGCAGTATCTCGGCGGGTGGCCGCGGAAACTCTGATCGACTCCAACAGCGGCGTCCACGGCCGCTCGACCTGAGTAGTGGGGGCTTGAAATTCAACCCTAGGGTCGTAGATGTAGGAGATACCCATTTACTTTCACCTGACGCCGGAGGCGGTGCGTTCGTTGGCTAGTTCCGCCACTATCGAAATTCGTGCCTACGTCAAGGCCGCTACACATGATCCGAACCTAAGAGTCGGTGACATCTCCCTCGGTTCGTATTAGGTTTAGGCGACGGAGTAGGTTTTGGCGGACGGATCCGATTTCTGGATCTCTGGGTTAACATACGAGCGCATGAAAGTGGGTAGTGATGACTGCACACTCATAGACAGAGGCGTGTCACGAGTACTAAGGGAAAAATGGAAATGCCGTCGAGTTGGTCTGTGGTTACATGAGCCTAAAATTTACAATCCGATCCATCAACACCGACGGTTCCGGGGCAGGGGCTTTGCGAGGCAAGAAGATGGTTGACCCATTTGAACCCAACGGACCAGGGCTCGAATTGTCCCGGAAGGGCTTATTCGACCATTTTACGATTTCCACATCGGCACCGTTGGTGTCCTCGCCGCTGTTTTGTCTTTGGTGCGACTTTCAGGGACGATGTATTTGAAGTGGCGTAGGTCGGCAGAACGACAGAGGTGGTCGTCACTCCAAAGCTTTGAGCAAGGCGTCGTAAATTAAACCCCCATTACGGGTCATCAATGAGGCGACCAAATCTAAATAGCCCGTCTCGCTAGCTTTGCAATGCGACCTTGCGAGCTTCCATATCACGTATGTCGTTGAGTGAAACGTTCCGGAATTTCCCGAAAGAGTCGAGTAGGGTTGCGAATTGCCCATGTAACTTCGGGGCCTCAAAATTCGACCTGCCCTAAGTAGGTGCACCCATTGTGCTGAACTACTTGGATAGGTCCATTGCTAAGCGGCAGAATCGGGTTCCGCATCTCCTGTAAACGCTCCCGTCTGGTGCAATTGGTAAAAAATCCACTTATTCGGTCTCTGTAAATGTGGTTCCCCGATTAGTTCCGAAATGGCTCCTCCGCCCGGAAGTGTTTCGTACGGAGCTTTGAGTTGCTCTGCTTATTCCACAGGTCTAAACCAAGTAGAAGGGAAATTCCGGATGCGAAAATAGGCGGTGAACAGGTATTAGCTGTTCCAGCCTGTTACAGCTCGAGAACGGATTGCATGTTATATGGGGTCGGTCAGATTCAATTCGGGTAGTCGATGGTGGTAATTATTTGACCGAAGGTAGGTGATTTCGCCGAGGACTTCGGAGGCTGCCTGAGTGGTCGGAATTAGGCAACAATGATTGTTTGTTACTAAAGAAATCTAATAGAGAGCCGACCTTATGTAATGGCTTCCTTGATTGGCAGGTTTAATTCCCTGCCGCCGCGAATTGCGCGACTCTTAGTTTTGGTAGTCGTAGTCAATATCGCCCTGGGTGTATCAGTCAGTGTGGTTGCACTTAACAGCGCAGTTGATACCGCCAACTCCCAGGTCGTCTCGATGGCTCAACTGTTGACTCAGGCGGAAAGAGAAAGTGGCATCGAATGGCAGATGTACTATGACACAGCCCATCCGCCGCGCGACCTTGCTGCATCCCTAATTCATGCGTCGTCGCTTTACCATAGCCTCAGTGGGCCGAGCGGAAGTAACCAGATCTGGACAGTCGACCTGAACAACGCCTATCTGAGCTATCAGTCGTCGATTCGACAAATAGCTGGAAATTTGGCAGATGGTAGAATCGGCATTGCGTTGAAGGAACTGGATACCACTGCTTCACCACTGTTGGATCGACTTCGTTCTGATCTGGGCCGGGCCGAACTAGCGCAAGAGGTCGCATCCCATCGAACATCCCTTGTGGCCGATGCAGAAACGATCGTGATGATGCTATTCGCGGCGATTCTGGGATCTCTCCTCTTTCAGAGCTTCAGTGCGGCGAGGCTTAAGGGGGTTCTCGAAGCCGCCGAGGAGCGCTCCAAGGCCCAGGCGCGTTTCAAGACGTTGGTGGAGAATTCCCATGATGTTCTAGTTGTGTTGGACAAGGATTTGAGAGCTCTGTACCTTACCCCATCGCTTGAGAGGACGCTCGGTTGGACGATTTCGGAGATCGTTGGTCGACCGCTCCTGGAACTAGTTTGCGAGGACGATCGAACCGCTATGTTGGCGAGCATTGATGGGTCCACAGCTAACTCATCTGGCGAGCTATGTGTTAGCTGGAATCATCGCAACGGAAGCGTCCGTTTCATGGAAAGTGTTATTACAAACCTTTTAGATGATCCAAATGTGGGTGCAATCGTTCTAAATGCCCGCGATATAACCGAGCGGCGCCAACTAGAAGATCAGCTGGTCCACAGTGCGTTCCACGATCCGTTGACCGAATTGGCAAACCGCGCCCTGTTCGAAGAGCGCGTAGCTTCAGCGCTGAAGCGAGCTGAGGCCGGTGACTCGGTGAGCATTCTCTTCATTGACCTTGATGATTTCAAGTCCGTGAACGACACACTCGGCCATTCCGCGGGCGACGAACTTCTGGTCCAAGTGTCGGATCGTCTACTTGAAATCTGCGGGAAGGGCGATGTGGTGGCCAGACTCGCAGGCGATGAGTTCGCGGTCTTGCTGGAGGATCTTGGCGGAAGAGAGTCGGCAGTTATTGCGGGTGAGGCGATCACCGAATCTCTGGCTCGTCCGTATACTTTATCGGCCGGCGAATGGGTTTTGCTGGCAAGTGTGGGCGCAGCGTCGGGCGCTGAAGCTGGGGTGTCCGTCGATTCACTCCTACGAGATGCTGATATTGCGATGTATGTAGCCAAGCAACAAGGGAAGGCCTGCTTCGCTATCTTCGATCCCGAGATGCACGAGAAGTTCGTGGAACGGATTCGGTTGAAGGCCGATATTCAGACTGCACTAGAACGCCAAGAGTTCTTCGTGGTCTATCAGCCGGTTGTTGATCTTGAAAACGGCGCAATAGTTGGCGTTGAGGCTCTCGTGCGCTGGACCCACCCGGAACTTGGCCTCCTCCCTCCGTTGCTATTCGTACCACTAGCAGAGGAGAGTGGCTTGGTGGTGGAGATGGGTAAGTTCGTCCTAAGGACTGCGTGCATGCAATTGGCGGAGTGGAATCGATACCAGCCAAATAGCTGCCTTACGCTCAACGTCAACGCGTCGCTTCGGGAATTAGCTGAGCCGGACTTCGTCACATCAGTGCAGAACTCCCTTTTAGAGTCTGGGTTGGAGCCGAATCTACTTACGATCGAACTCACTGAGACTCTGCTCATGAGTAGTCCAGAAGCGTTTGTGCCGACCCTAGACGCACTTCATGCGATAGGGGTGCGAATCGCAATTGATGACTTCGGCACCGGCTACTCATCACTCAGCTATCTTGAGAACCTCCCTATTGACTCGCTGAAGATTGACAAGTCCTTTACTGACCATTTGATGGCAGGAGAGGTGCCGGTCACGCTCAGAACGATAGTGCAGTTAGGTAATGAACTCCAGCTCAAGATCGTGGCAGAGGGCATCGAGGAGGCCGTTCAGGTTACGTCGCTAATGGAGATTGGGTGTCTATATGGGCAGGGTTTCCACTTCGACAGGCCCCTGTCTGCTGAGGATCTTCGCAAGAAGTTTCTTCCAGAAACTAAACGAAGCGACGAGTACGGGGTGGTCGACCCTCATAGACGATTCGGCGTGGCGAGGTCCGAGATGGTCTATGACTCGGTAGTTAGAAGGACTGATAAAAATTGCAAAGAGTAATTCGCGTACCAACTAGGTATTTCACCCCCGCACAAAAGGTCGCACTCATTGCAGGAGCTGTCTACTTCATGACCGCCTTGGCAGGCTTCGCTCTGATCGGGGTCGGGCATTTTCCTCTGCTCCCGAAGGCGACACTGATCATTTTCGGCATCAATCCCCTGCATAACAGTCTTCATATGGCCGTTGCGCTTGTTTGGATCTACTGTGCCAGATCTCATGAGTTGGCCAAGAGATCCCTCGTCATCATAGGTATCACCTTTGGACTTTTGACCATTACAGGGATGTTGAATCTACTCGGCTTCCTTGGTGTAAATGGAATATCGGACCCTGACAACTTTCTTCATCTGTTGACCGCGATAGTTGCACTCTATTACGGAACGGCTGGTGCAGATTCTGTTAGAGGTGCCGAACTGGATGGTAGTGCTCTGGGAGATCAACCAGTTCAACGGTCATGGTGGGATTGATTCGGGCAGGAAGCCTTTCAAGACAGGCAGATGTTCGGGAATACTGTAGTAATTACTACAGTTGAGCTTCATTGTAAGTGGATACTTCCAAGGAGCGAGAATGTCGCAGTCAACCCTAAGTCATATCAGCCTCAGGAACGAAGTGGTGGAAGCCGCCAAGGTGCTCTTCGGCAGTGGGGTGATGTCACGAACTGGACATGCAAACCTGTCGGCAAAGGTTGGAGACGATGCCATGCTACTGACGATGGATGGCAATGTCCGCGATCTGACGGTAGACAGGTTGGCGCTCGTCGCTCTGGACGGAACAATACTCGATGGAGATCTTGATCCCACCAACGCCGAGATTGTCAGGATGCACTCAGAGGTTTACGAGGCTCGACCAGCGGTAGGTGCCATCATCCATACACATTCCCCGAATCTACTCGCTTTTGCTTTGGCGAATCGGGAGTTGAGTATTCGTTACGAGGCACTCCTGAGGTTTGGCCAGGCAGTCAACGTCCCAGTTGTGCCATGGGCACCCCGTGGATCGGAACGGTCGGTGCGTGGAATCCTAGATACGCTCACGAAGCATGTCGATACGAGTGCCGTCATTTTGGGGAACCATGGTGTGCTTGTGTTCGGGAGCGGACCCCTAGTTGCAGCTGGGCTACTGACAGTCCTAGAGGAGGCGGCCGAGGCGGAGATAAGTGCCGAGCGTATTGGTGGGGCGGTCAACTTTCCGGTCGGAGCGCTGGCGGATGTAAGAGCGGCCATGGAAAGTGTCAGAGCATGACTTCGAATTCCGAGTCCTTTGGAGCTGGGTCTAGTCGCTTCGACTCCATCAGGGCGAGATATGTAGAGTTGACGGGTAGGGTGCCCGAGTCCATTGAGAAGCGGCTTGAAATTGGAGTTCGGACCGGGCGAGTGCAAGCAATTCTAGCTATCGAGGCGATGAGGGAGGAGCTAATCATGCAGAATCCCCTCGGGCACAAAATTGGACAGCTAGTTCACTTTGCCCAACTTGTGGCGCTTGGCGAGGCATCCCCGGCCAGACTGCATGCCGGAGCTGCACTCAAGGCGGGTGCCAGCTTGACTGACCTGATGGGTGTGGCGGAACTGTCACTCATAACCTCTGGGATTCCTGCTTACAGCCTTGCCATTGAGATCGTTGCCGAACTCTCAGAGGTCGAAGATGATGACCTAGATAAGTTTGGGTGATTTGGAAGGTAATCGAGGCCCTAGTGAGATGAATGGCGGAATCGAGGTCGAGTTGGGGTTTCGACTCAACCGACTCAGCCGTGCGATCAGGAGGAGCTGGTCCGTGCAGCTTGCGACTCTTGGGCTCACGCCACCACAGGCAGGAACCCTCAGGGCAATCGCGCAGGCCCCAGGCGGCTCAGTCCGTTCTATCGCTCGACTTCTCGGGTCCGATCCAACCAACACTAAAAGGTGCGTGGATGAACTCGAGGGAATCGGCCTGGTGGTTGGAACAGGAAAGGGCGGAGGAAGATCTAGGTCGCTCTGGCCTAGCCAGTCCGGCGAGCTGGTCATCAAGCGGATTACCGAACTCGCGTTTGAACAGCAAGCACGACTGGTCGGAACGCTATCCAACGCCGAGCTGTTGGCGTTTATGGAGTCGATCGCGAAACTGGAGAGACTAGTGGGCGTAGAAGTGTGGCCAGGGTACGGAGAAAGTGGGATCCGCTCCATCTCGGATCAGATAGGTTTCATCTCCAGCGAAACGGACTGGACATGACGGATGGTGACCAGAGCCTAAGCCGAATCGAGGATGTCGCTGAGTATTGGGATCAGAGGTATGGAGCGCGACTTTGGCCGTCGGAGCCCGATACCATTTTGGTCAGCCTTGCGTCCGAACTCATGGCTGGTACTGCTCTAGACCTAGGCTGTGGTACCGGGCGGAACTCCGTGTGGCTTGCGAGTATGGGTTGGAGTGTCCAGGGAGTAGATATCTCTCAGGTTGGGCTGTCTCAAGCATCCCGAATCTCCGTGGACGCCGGGGTCACGCTCTCCTTTCTGAGGGCGGACATTTTGGAGTTTGAGCCCGAACCTGGACTGTATGACCTTGTGGTACTCGCAAATCTCCATTTTCCGCAGTCTTCGGCGCATGAACTCTTCGCTCGCGTCCAGACCGCCGTCGCGATCGGCGGTCACCTCTTCGTTATTGGGAGGCACTCAGACTCGGCCCGGACTGCCGAAGAGTGTGCGCTCAATCGCTTCTATTCTGAGGAGCGACTCGAGAGCCTGTTCCCCGCAATGGAGGTGTTGGAGATTGGCAGGGTCCCGGGTCGTGGTGGGTATCCATCCAAAGACGTAGATAAGGTCTATCTTTGGGCTCGCCGTAGTGATTCCTGAAACCCGTCTGCGGGGTTAGGATTGCGGTCGAGCCCTGCACGTTGTGTAGTCATCGTTGTTTGCGTTCCAGTTGAGGAGTGTTGGAGTTCAGGTTGACAGACTGATTGATGCCCAATAAGGCGATGACTGTGTTTGTGAGAGTCTGATCGAGCCTTGTAATCGGTAGTCCGACGTCGTGGAGCAGGGTCGAATTAATGGCTCCTATGGCGGCGTGGACCGTGGCCCGAGCCTTGGAGTCATCCGGATCCTCCCTGATCTCCCGAAGTCGGTGTACCCACTCCTCAATGTAGAGTCGTTGCTTCCTCCGGAGTCGGATGCGATCGGGTTGGGGGAGGTTTTGGATCTCGTTATGATATACCTGCGCGATGGATCAATCGATCACAAAACCTACTTGACCAGTGACAATTCTAACCAGGTACAAGTTTCAGATCTAGACCCAGCTTCTTTGCGACCATGACGATGGTCTGCTCCTGTGCCTAGAGGTCGTCGGTAGCCTGCTCAAAAAGAGCGATGAGGATTGCCGACTTGCTTGCGAAGTGTCTGTAAATTGCGGATCCGGTGATCCCCGCTTCGACGCCAATGTCGCTCATCGAGACCGATTGGAATCCTTTGGTTGCAAACAGGTCGGTCTGCACCACGAGGATTCTTCGCTTGCGGTCTGGATCGAGAACTTACCCCTGTAGCGGTATAAGTCATGGAAGCAACGGGTGTGTCAAATGGGTCAGGGTCCAGATCCGCTCATGACTCGCCTTGCTGAACCCGTTTCTGCTTCACGGACCTTGAGCATCAATAGGACCTAGGGAGCCCAAGTGAGTGTTGTGCTACGTGGTTTAGTATCATCTCTCGGCTGACTGGTGCGATCCTTAGCAATCTGGCAAGACCCCAGTACGGCAGGAGTCCCATCTCGGTTGACAGCCCATTTCCTCCATGGACCTGTATTGCCGCATCAATAGCTCCTATTGCGGCCTCGGCTGCAGCGTACTTCGCCATATTTGACGCATCACCGGCCGGCTCGCCCTGATCATGCAGCCACGCTGCCTTCATCGTCATAAGTGCAGCAAGCTCAATCTCGATTTTCGACTTCGCCAAAGCATGCGACACCCCTTGGTGCGTACCGATGGAAGCGCCCCACACAGTTCTGTTGTTTGCATAGGCGGCGGCCCTCTCTAACGCGAAACGGCCGATCCCGACGCAGATAGCGGCACCGGTGATTCGTTCGGGATTGAGGCCCTGGAAGATCTGTTTGAATCCGTCGCCCTCAGTTCCGATCAGGCGATCGTTACCAACCCGGACGTTGTCGAAGTAGAGGGTGAACTGCTTTTCTGGAAGGGTCACTGATACCGGCAGATGTTGTCGAGTTAACCCTGGTGCATCTGCATCTACGACGAAGAGCGACATCTTTGCCCTTCCGGCACTGTCGGTTCCGGTTTTGGTCACTACCAAGATCGCGTCGGCCTCATCCACTCCAGATATGTAGTACTTCTGGCCCGAGATGAGATACCCATCGCCATCTTTGACAGCCGTTGTGGAGATTCTGTGTGAGTTGGATCCAGCGTCCGGTTCTGTGATAGCAAAGACTACCTTGGAACTCCCGTCGGCGAGAGATGGAAGCCATCGACTGCGCTGGGCGTCAGAGCCGAACTCGGTTATCACTTCGCCCGAGATTGCGGCCGAGACCAGGAGCAGTAGAAGGGGATTTCCATGAGCGGCTGTCTCCTCGCAAACGATCGTTAGTTCTGTCATACCTGCGCCACCGCCGCCGTACTCCTCGGGGAGGTTAATGCCTAAGTATCCGAGCTCGCCCAAACGCTTCCAAAGGTCGGTGGTTGGTGTCCGGGACTCGGCATGGGCGACGTAGTAGTCGGAACCAAACTGGTCGGCGATGTCTCCGACCGCCTTACGCAATGCCGAATGGTCTTCGGTCTCTCTAAAGTCCATCTGACTGACCCCCTTGTCTCATATATATATACCTTTATGCGTAGACTGAATCCTTCGCGGGAACGGGCAAAAGGTCTTGGTATCGATGCGGATGTGCCGTTTTCGATTTCAACACTTTCCAAGTCCACGCTCAATTAGTAACCCTCACTGAGCAGGACGACTGGAATATCTACCGAACGGGAACGGATGAACTCTCCGAGTCCTTTCGCCTGTGGATCAGGTCGAGTTGAAGAAGCGACCCCTTCGCCTAGAAGTCCTATGATCACGAAATTGATCGCCCACAGGTTTGGCAGTGAGAATCTCTTGATTTCCAGCCCCTCCGCCTCAGGAAGTAGCTGCTTCAGCATCGGAATCGTGAGGTAACTCTCCAGCCACGTGTACGAGCTCTGCTCTCGGGTCCATAGTCCAACGTTTGCGTTTCCGCCTTTGTCTCCAGATCGTGCAGCGCAGATGGTGCCGAGGGGAAGTCGTCGAGATTCGCTTGGCCACGACTCCGAACAGACATCCTGGGGGCGGACCGCAGCTGGGATGTCCGAAAAATTCGCAGTCGGGCTGGGCGGATCTGCAATTACCGTCCTACCGTCTGGGAGCCACACCTTTTGAGTTACGAGGTCTGCTGGTATGAGAGTCGGCCAATACACACCAAATGCGCTCTCCGGTGTTGGTGGTGTAGTCGTGTGGAATCCGGCGTAGCCTCCTAGTGCAAGTTCCATCATGGCATTTGAGAACTGGCGCCCCACCTTCTTTGGATCCTGGTCCTTGACCGAAAT
Organism: Acidimicrobiaceae bacterium; assembly: GCA_013044385.1. Taxonomy (GTDB): domain Bacteria; phylum Actinomycetota; class Acidimicrobiia; order Acidimicrobiales; family Acidimicrobiaceae; genus JABEUN01. The sequence goes on along the minus strand of JABEUN010000093.1, from coordinate 16,922 downwards.
GCGTAGCTGTGCGGTTGCGAGCTCACTGCTATCTGCATCCGGTCTATCAAATCGGGTGAGTCGCACATCTACCTCGGAGAAGCTACCCCTCCCGCCCAGAATCGAGAAGAGTTCGTCTGTAGCCCATTCCGCCTTTTTTTCTATGTCGAGCCCAGTGATGAGCATCGTCATTGAATTCCGAAAGCCGCCGTGGTAATTGATTGCAACCTTCAGAGTGCTTGGTGGCGGGCTGCCTTTGGTCCCAGAGACGAGGACCCTGTCTGGCGCGACCTGTGTCAGGTGGATTCTATCGAAGTGAGCCACGACGTCTGGGTTAACGTACTCTGGTTCGGCGATTTCGTACATCAGCTGCGCAGTCACGGTCCCAACAGATACAAGCCCACCTGTGTCTTCGTGTTTGGTGATGATGGACGATCCATCATTTGCCACCTCGGCTATGGGGAAACCCGGGTAACGCTTATCTTCTATCTCGTCGATCCACGAGTAGTTGCCGCCAGTCGCTTGGGGGCCGCATTCGATGATGTGGCCGGCCACAACTGCGCCCGCAAGTCGGTCCAGTTCATCCCAGCCCCACCCGTGCCACCATGCCGCCGGGCCAACTACGAGTGATGCATCGGTTACCCTCGGGCAGATGATCACCTGGGCATCTGCTTCGAGGGCCCTTACAATCCCCCTTGCGCCTAGGTACGCGTTGGCGGTGATTGGCGTTATGCCTGCCTCTTTGAGACCCTCGCCTGTGTCCAGATTCGAGAGACGGTGGCCAGACGTCAGCAGATCGTCTATCCGGCCCATCAGGTCGTCTCCTTCAATGTGGGCTATCTTCGGATTAAGTCCAAGGTTTGCAGCCAACTTGCCCAAATCCTCGGCAAGGGCGCCAGGATTTAGTCCACCGGCGTTCGTCACTATTCTGATGCCTCGATCCAAGCACGTGCCGAGGACCTGCTCCATCTGCGCAAGGAAAGTTCTCGCGTATCCGGCCGTCGGGTCCTTCAGGCGCGATTTCCAGAGAATTAGCATCGTCAACTCGGCGAGGTAGTCGCCGGTCAGGAAGTCGATTGGACCACCCTCGACCATCTCCTTCGCCGCAAGCATCCGGTCGCCATAAAATCCCGATGAATTGGCGATTCGGACCGGTCGTTTGTCAGGCACCTACTCCTCCGTTCATGTGGCGGTTCCGGTATCGGAGTTGCGGCCGCGACCCGGTGCTCCTGCGAATGCTTGGGCAATGCTCATCCAGCGCTTTGCCGAGGTCCCATCCACCTGTAAATCGGTGTCGTTGAAATTCCGTCTCTGTGTGACCACAAGACAGAAGTCGACAGCATCACCGGATATCGACTCAGCCGAATCATCGGGTCCCCACGACCAAGTAGCACCACTTGGCGCTCGGAGACAAACGGAGATGGGGACTTCGGGTACTGCGAGGTTGTGAAGGGAATGAGAGAACCCGTATGTGCTGATGCCAAGGTGAGCGACGTGTCGGATTCGATCTGTCGGAACCCGTTCTATTCCCAGTGCATCTGCAATGTCCTGACCGTGCGCCCAAGTTTCCATGAATCGGGCCGTGATTGAGCTCGCTGCGCTCATCGGTGGTCCATACCAAGGGAGACGAGCTTTCGGGTCCACTTGCGAGAATGTCAGAACCATGTCTTTGCGTGCAGTTATAAACCATAGGAGTAGCTGTTCCGGGGCGGTGTCGTGGAAACGACGTGCGATCTCGTCGGGGAATGCTTCACCGTACTCAGAAAGTTTGGCCGCGTCCTCCATGAAGCCCGCCGGGTCTGTCGCAGCCTTGGTGGCGGTCTCATCGAAGTATGCCAAGTGACTTACCTGGTCTTTTATCTCCCAGCCCTCAGCCGGCGTTGGGATGCTCCACTGGCGCGACTCCAAGCCGTTCAGGATCAGGATTAGTTCTGATGTCTCCGCCTCCAGATCAGCGAGTAGCGAGACCATGTCGATCGCCATCAAATCCCCTTCCACTGTGGAGCGCGCTTCTCTACGAAGGCCAGCGGCCCCTCCTTGGCGTCCAGGCTCCGGTAGACGGGATCCCATATGCTCTCAGACATTTCGAACGCACTGCTCATCGGGAGTTCCGTGCCTAGCCTGATTGTGCGTTTGGCGGCCCTCACGGATAGGGGCGCATTGGCTGCAATCCGCTCTGCCATAGTCTGCGCGGCGTTATGGAGATCCGCTAAGGGAACTACCGAATTGACTAGGCCGAGACTGTATGCCCTGCTGGCGCTTATGGGATCACCAGTCAGAAGGATCTCCATTGCGATGCGCGGAGGAATGAGCCATGGGAGCGGGACCGCCCACGGGGATCCCCTTCCGACCTTCACCTCGGTTACTGCGAAACTAGCGTTTTCTGATGCGATGCAAAGGTCACAGTTCTGCGCAAGCAAGAATCCACCGGCATAAGCGACTCCATTTACCGCTGCAATGGTTGGCTTCTCGACCTCTATATTGCGGCCAAACTGTGGCAGGAAGTCGAGTGGTGGAACTTCAAGTTCGTTTTCCGACATCTCTTTGAGGTCTCCACCAGCACAAAAGGCCTTTTCACCGGCTCCGGTGAGAACGAGAACCTTGGCAGATGGGTCTGAGTTGAATCTTCGAACTCCTTCCCAGAGGCCACTGCGGACCTCGAGGTTGAGCGCGTTACGTGCCTCCGGCCGGTTGATGGTGAGCCATGCGATGGGGCCGTCGAGTTCGTAGCTCGTAACGTCGCTCATGTCGGACCCTCGACGATTGCAAGGACTAGCCCGATGTCAACGCTTTGTCCTAGGTCCACCCGGATCTCCTGGACGATGCCCGAGACTGGTGCTTTGATCGAGTGTTCCATCTTCATCGCTTCCAGTACGACGACGGTATCTCCCGCTGATACTGCTGAGCCCTTGTCAACTGCAATACGCACAACGGTTCCAGGCATCGGAGCCACGAGTGATCCGTGCGCCTCAAGCGCTGGGTGTTCTTGGAAGCGAGGGACTTCTGTGAACGTGGTTACGTCGGTGTTGTCCGCTACGTAGATCCGGCCCGCGAAGCGACTGATTGTAGCTGATCTGCGGATGCCTCCGAGTTCGAAATCCACTTCGTCTGGTGCGCAGCTATATATGGTTGCACGACAGAGCTCCCCATCGCCGATAGAGAATTCGACTCGGTCTCCGCTCAATCGATAGCGGACCACAAGTTCAGTCCCGTCGTGTTTGAAGGTCACCGTCTGGTGACCATTTGGAACGTTCCGCCAACCACTGGAGATCGTACCGAGAACCTTTGACTCTGATCTGTTTCTGGCCTGTACTGCAATCGCAGCGGCAATGCAGTGTGCATCGACTGTGTCCGAGCTCCTGAGCGTCCCAACAAGGTCGGCAGGAGTGTGCCTTACTAGATATCCGGTGTCGATTGCTCCGGCCTTGAATTCGCTCTCCCTAAGTATTGCAAGGAGTAAGTCGACGTTGTTGGCAACCCCATACATTCGCGTCTCGGAGAGCGCTCTTGCTAACCGGCGCCGTGCCTCGTCGCGGTTCTTTCCGTGTGAAATTACCTTTGCAACCATTGAGTCGTAGTGGACGCTTACCTCACCGCCACTTTTGACTCCCGAATCCAGCCTGATGCCAGGCAGGTCTGGCACGTGGAAGTGATGGATAACCCCAGTCGAAGGAAGGAATCCGCCAAGTACGTCCTCGGCGTAGATGCGGACTTCGATTGCATGGCCGTTGATCCGAGCAGACCTTACCTCGTCGGGAAGCGGCATTCCCTCTGCTACGAGGATCTGAAGCCTAACTAGATCTAAGCCGGTGACCATCTCCGTTACCGGGTGCTCCACCTGGAGTCTCGTATTCACCTCCAGAAAGTAGTACTTTCCGATGTTGTCCATCACGAACTCGACTGTTCCGGCACCGACATATCCGATCGCTTTCGCTGCTGCGACTGCCGAGGCACCTAGTTCGCTTCTCAACTCCTCAGAGACGGCCGGTGAAGGTGACTCTTCGATGATTTTCTGGTATCTCCGCTGTATAGAGCACTCCCGCTCGAACAGATGGACTACTTGTCCGTGGCTGTCTCCGAAGATTTGGACCTCAATGTGCCTAGGAGACTCTACGTAATGCTCTAAAAAGACGGTTCCATTGCCAAAAGCCGATGCGGCTTCTCGGCGTGCACCTTCGATTGCCTCAAGTAGATCTCCGGGGTTGTGGACAACCCTCATGCCTCGACCGCCGCCCCCGAATGCGGCTTTCACGAGGACCGGGTATCCGACTTCGGTGTCGGCTAGTTCGGTGAGGTTTTCAGACAGGGTGTCCGAGTCGGACACAGTGATGCCGGCCAGCACCGGAACACCGGCCTCAGCCATGATCCTTTTTGCCTCAATCTTCGAACCCATCAGAGCGATGGCCCTGGGTGTTGGTCCGATAAATATGATTCCCGCTTGGCCACAAGCAGACGCGAATTCGGCATTCTCGGAGAGGAACCCATACCCAGGATGGATCGCATCACAACCGCTGATCTTCGCAGCATCGATGATAAGACCCTGATTCAAGTAGGTCTCCTTAGGCGAATTGCCAGGGAGGGGGATTGCAAGATCTGCTAACTTCACATACGGTGCATTCCGATCCGCCTCTGAGAAGACTGCGACCGTCAAGATGTCCATCTCCTGCGCACTTCTGATGATTCGGGCAGCGATCTCACCACGATTTGCGATCAGTACCCGTCGGATTCTTTGCAACTGATCCACCTCTACATCCTGAAGACGCCGAAACCTCGGCGTCCCTTTACCACTTGGGAGTGAACAGCTGAAAGCGCTATGCCGAGAATGGTCCTAGTATCCCTCGGGTCTATCACGCCATCGTCGTAAAGTTTTGATGACACGAAGAACGAGTGCGATTCGCGTTCGATCTGCTCTTCGATTGCAGTACGGCGGGCATCATCGGCCGCCGCATCGAATTCGCGGTGCTGAGACTCGGCCGCCTGGCGAGCAACGATCGAGAGTACCCCGGCGAGCTGCTGTGCTCCCATGACTGCGAGTTTCGCGTTCGCCCAGGCGAACATAAACTTTGGATCATAAGCCCTTCCCGACATGCCATAGTTGCCAGCTCCGAAGGAGGCGCCGATGTTAATGGTGATATGGGGAACGCTGCTGTTGGTTACCGCATTGATCATCTTCGCACCGTCTTTGATGATGCCGCCCTGCTCGTAGCTGGTTCCGACCATGTAACCGGTGGTGTTCTGAAGAAAAATTAGGGGGGTGTCAGACTGGTTGGCAAGGAGAATGAATTCGGTTGCTTTTTTTGCTTCTTCACTGAAAAGGACGCCTCTGGCATTTGCAAGAATGCCAACGGGAAATCCATGTATACTCGTCCATCCAGTGACGAGACTCGTGCCATAGAGAGCTTTGTACTCGGAAAACCTCGATCCATCTGTGACCCGTGCTAGGACCTCTCTTGGATCAACTGGAACTCGGAAGTCCGACGATGCCACGCCAAGGAGCTCATCGGGATCGTAAAGTGGTGGGTCTGCAGGTTCGGTCGGACCGATACCGAGCTTCCTCCAGTGGAGGTCGGCAACTATTTGACGCCCTATTCTGATGCAGTCGTACTCATCGATCGCAAAAAAATCGGATAGGCCGGAGACCTTTGAGTGCATCGATGCACCGCCAAGCGCCTCGTCTACGGCGTCTTCGCCAGTGGCCATCTTCACTAGCGGTGGTCCACCGAGGAAGACCTTGGCGTGTCCATCAACAAGTACTGCGTAATCGCACATTCCAGGTACGTACGCACCTCCCGCAGTGGAGTTGCCAAAGACAAGTGCGATGGTCGGAATGGCCAGAGCTGATAGCTCGGTTAGGTCATGAAAGATCTTGCCCGCATTCACAAACAGGTCGGATTGGGTGGGTAGGTCAGCCCCACCCGATTCCACCAAATTGATTACAGGGAGTCGGTTACTACGAGCTATCTCGAGTGCCCGCAGATTCTTTTTTAGAGTTATGGGGTTCATCGATCCACCTCGAACGGTCGGATCATGACCGATAATCACGCACTCGACTCCAGATACGACGCCGATCCCCGTCAGAATGCTGGCCCCGACGGTGAACTCGGTGCCCCATGCAGCAAGGGAGGATAGCTCTAGGAAGGGCGAGTCCGGGTCGAGTAACAGCTCCAGCCTCTCTCGAACCAGAAGACGACCACGCATATGGTGCCGTTCGGCATATTTGGGTCCTCCGCCACCTCGCACGATTTCAAGCTGTTCATTCAGCTGTCGGAGTACTTCGAGCTGGGCAGCTCTATTGTTTCGGTACTCCTCTGATCTGATGTCGACCGTGCTCTTCAGGACTGGCATCGCCGAACCTCTCTGCCTCTTTGCAAATGTTAATCGCCATTCACTTGTGCTTCCGGACAGAACTCCTCGCCTCATTGGCGATCTCATTAACGTAGCAGGGTAGAAAGTATGTGACAGATATCACATAGCAGTTCAGGAATTAGCTATCATCAGGCGAACGCGAATTTACTGTTATCGGATTACCGAGGGGGCATGAGTGGGTATCGATGTCGAAAGCCTGACCGGTCGCCGAGCGACCAACCGGTGGAACAGGGTGAGCGTAGGCGATATCTTCGAGCGTGTCACCTGGAGTTTCCCGGACAAGGACGCGTTGGTCGGATGGTCGGGTGCTTTCGGAGAACCGATCTTTGAGCGGGTAAGTTACAGACAGGCAGATCGCTACGCGAACCAGATAGCCAATGGACTGATCGCAAAGGGCCTCAATCGAGGCGACAGAGTGCTCCTATTCTGCGAGAACTCGGTGGAGGCATATCTGGCGAAGATTGGTATAGCCAAGGCAGGAATGGTTGCAGTCCCCGTCAATCCCTCCCTGGCTCCCGATGTTGTGGAACATATCATCCTTAAGACGAAGCCGCGATTTTCGATTTGTGATCTCGAGTTGTGGGAGAGGGCAGAGTCCCCATTCAGATCGGCCGGCCTCGACCTCGATGTCGTGATATCGATAGGTTCTGGAACTGTAGTTGGGCCGGTCACATTTGCAGATTTCGTGACGGCTCAGTTGGACAGTGAGCCCGATTTGGAAATACATGGGGACGATATCTGGCAGATTCTGTTTACGTCCGGAACGACATCGCTTCCAAAAGGGGCGATGATGTCACATACCAGCTCAATGTTTGCGGCATTCAGCTTCTCGCTTACCCTCACTCGTGGAATTCGTTTCGAGTGTGATGTAAAGGTCGCAAGTTTCCTTCCGGTCATATATCACGTTGCTGATCAGGCCTTTACATTGCCTGTTTTTATTTCGGGCGGCACACTTTTGATCGGTCGTCGTCCTGTACCGGAATCGATGGCTGCGGCGATTACTGCCGAATCTGTGACGGCACTATGGGCGGGCTCACCGGTAATGCTCAGTGCCTTGGCTAGACATCTAAACCAAAGTGTGCCCGGAGCGTATGACTTCTCGTGTCTCAAGGTGATCGTCTATGGGTGGGCCGCAATATCGCCAGAACTGCATGATGATCTGAAGAGGCATTGCGGCGACGAGATCGTCGCCGTAGAGATATTCGGTCAGACGGAGTCGATCTCCTGCCACAGATTCTGGCCAGACAAGTGGCCAGAAGTATTTGCAGCTACGGCCCCAGAGCACAACTATGTGGGCGTGCCAAGCGCAATGCTTGGGTCAATGGTCGTCGATGCTGAAGGAGCGTCACTTCTGGACAAGCCATTTGTCCCGGGAGAGGCGGTTTATCGTTCGCCGGCGGTGACTGCGGGATACTACCTCGACCGAACAGCTACCGAGGAGGCATTTAGAGACGGTTGGTTCCACTCTGGAGACAGTTGTGTCTATGACGAGAACGGCCTCAAAATCATGGTTGATCGGTTCAAGGACATCGTGAAGTCCGGCGGTGAAAACGTCTCAACAATAAGGGTCGAGGCTGTCTTGCACAGCCACCCCCTCGTCGAGAAGGCAGCGGTGATTGGAATCCCAGACCCAAGATGGGGCGAAGCGGTGACTGCGATTGTGATTCCTAGGGGCGGAGCAGTCCTGGACCAGGACGAGCTGATCGCATTTTGCAGGGAACGGCTCGCTGGTTTTGAAACCCCAAAATCTGTTGTCTTTGTGGATGCCCTGCCCGAGACAGTTGGGGGGAAGGTGCTCAAGTACAAGTTGAGAGCGCAGTACGGTACGGAATCGTCTTCTCAGAACCCCGATTAATTCCTAGGTGTGGACCTCAATTGTGGACCGGTCAGAAGTTCGACTGAATCTGCAATATTGGCCCGAGTTGGTTCTAGTAGTCTTTTCAAAACTGTCGCCGTAGCAGTTGTAATTCATTACCGTTGCCAAATTTTTGGGCAGTTAGGCGTAACCGAATAGCACGCTGCCTGCAAAGTAAGTACGGTGTCAAAAGGTTCAACTACAGCTGGAGAGCAATGACCAGAGTGAGTATTGCCACAACTATGCGAGGTTACCATCGATCCTGGCTCGGAAAGGACACAGTAGCAGCACTCGCGTTGATCTCGATAGCCATTCCTGAACAGATAGCAACCGCACGACTGGCCGGTATGCCAGCCCTCATTGGAATGTATGCATTCATTGCTGGCTCGATAGGTATAGCCATTTTCGGGGTCACACGGCAGATGTCAGTCGGTGCGGATTCTACGGTCGCACCCGTATTTGCTTCGGTAATCATCCTTTTGGCGCCTGTGGATTCCGTCAAATACCAGCACCTTGTTTCGCTGGTTGCAATCTTGGCCGGAATTTTCGTCGTGTTATCGGGACTACTGAGGATGGGGTGGGTCGCGGATCTGATGTCGACGCCGATCGTGGATGGGATTCTGGCGGGTATCGCGGTGGACATAGCCGTCGGTCAACTTCCAAATGCACTCGGTATAAAGCGGGGTGGAACCACGCTCTTGGGCAAGTTTGGCTCTATTGCCCGCAATATCGGTGGTATCCATCCTTGGAGTTTGGCGATAGCCGCCGGCGTGATATTGGTTGTCTTTTTTTCGGAACGAATCGACCGTCGAATACCAGGTCCGTTTATCGCCCTTGTTGCGTCGATTTTGATTGTCCCGGCTTTTGGTTTAAAGGGCAAAGGAGTCTCTGTCTTGGGGGTTGTCAAAGGAGGGCTGCCTTCGTTGGGTCTACCTCCGATAGATTTGAGCAATCTCAAGCTGGTATTGGGAGCTGCGGTCACCGTTGCCTATGTGACCATTGTTCAGACTGCAGCAACCTCGAGACTCGTGGCTTCCTCGACGGGCGAGGCGCCAGACGTTGCATCGGACCTTGTCGGTGTGGGGGTTGGAAGTCTGATCGCAGGGGCGACCGGCGGATTTGCAGTCGATGCAAGTCCGCCTAGATCCGCAGTCATAGTCAGGGCTGGCGGAAAGAGCCAGATGACGAGCTTGATAGCCGCTGCAGCGATGCTTTTGGTGGCATTGGTGGCAACTGGCTTAATTACTGATCTGCCCAATGCGACTCTTGCGGCGATCCTGATGGTAGTAGCTACCAGGTTGCTGAGAATCAAGGAACTTAGGTCGGTTCTGCACTACGACAAGGTGGAGTTCGTTCTGGCAGTTGCTGCTCTTCTGGCAGTTGCACTTTTGGGAGTGGAAGAGGGCGTAATTGTGGCCATACTGTTCTCGCTCGCCTACAGGACGAAGTTGGCTGCACGACCTAAGGACAGAGTGCTTCTGAGAGAGGTTGGGACCGACCATTGGGTGGAGCGGAGCGAACTGCCTACCGAGCAGGTACCTGGCGTTCTGGTCTATCTGATCACTGCGCCACTTTGGTTTGGTAATGCGCAGTTCATTCTCCGCAGGATATTGGCGGCCGTGGCAGAGCAGAAGCCGCAAGTGGATGCATTGGTGATAGATGCTGCAGGTATCGAGGATATAGATTTCACGGGTGCTGAGGTGATGGTGAGTCTTGACCAACAGCTTCAACATCGCGGCATCAAACTGGTGTGGGCGCGGATGGATTCAGAAGTCGAGGAGAGATTTCTAGGTACCTCGCTTGGGGCGTCTACTGCGTCTGCCCACTTCTTCGTGACGGTACAGGATGCTGTGGAGGCAGTTGATCCCAAAAGGCAACCGTGATCCGCTGAGAGTACTTGACTTCACCTCAGTTCCCCACTGCAACTGCAGGGTCCATTTGATAGTGATAACGTTTTCCGGTTGGCGATTTGAGTTCCGTAAAGAGATTCGAGGAAGAAATGAAAGCTGAGATCAAAGGGACTACCATGCCCGTGCTTGAGATGACTCTCGACTCTGGTGAATCAGTCATCTCGACTCATGGTGAACTCTCGTGGATGACGCCCAATATGTCGATGTCGCAAACCACGCATTCCTCTGGATCATCTGGAGGTGGCATGCTGTCGGCGCTCAAGCGAGTGGTAGGTGGCGGGGGCCTGATGCTAACGAAATACCAGGCAACTGGGGGCCAAGCCATGGTCGCATTCGCATCAAAGTTGCCAGGACGGATCTTCAACGTGGATATAGAGCCGGGCAAGGGTTTCTTGGTCCATCGAGATGGATGGCTGTGTGGTACCGATGGGATTACTCCGACTGTGGGTATGCAACAGTCCTTCAGGGCAGGTCTATACGGGCGTACCGGATTCATCCTGCAGAGGCTCGAAGGTTCTGGCAGTGCATGGGTGGAGTTGTCAGGTGAGATCGTAAACTACACCCTCGCACCTGGCCAGCAGATTCTTGTGCATCCGGGCCATGTGGGCATGTTTCAGGACTCCGTGAGCTTTCAGATCACGACCGTTCAGGGACTTTCCAACATTGTTTTCGGAGGTGACGGGTACCATCTTGTGGCACTTACCGGCCCAGGAGACGTTTGGTTGCAGTCGATGCCACTTGCTGTATTGGCACATGCCATCGAGCCATATCTCCCGAACAATGGAGGTCAGGCCGCCGCATCCGGTGGTATCGCCGGTGGAATCGCTGGAGAGCTTTTTGGACGGAATATTTGAGCCGGTTGCGATGCGGAGCCGTCTTGGGTGTAGGAAACACTTGAGAGGTAGTCCTGAGGTAATTCTGATGGTCCAGGTTGGTCGGAATTTCTGAGGAGTCGGAAACCATCATCTCTGGTCAGGTTTGACCTCGTGGTTCAGCTGGAGTAGGAGCGAAAGTCGGCCTTCCTGATCTGACAGTGGACGCCTTTGACGTCGTCGACCACTTGGGTCACTACAAAATCGGTAGCGGCACTCAAGTAGGCGACGGCCTCTTCAGTTTGGATTCCGAAGCGTTCGTTAATAAATCTGACTGCCTCACGGACAGCGGATCTCATCGCAGTATTCAGATCTCTGTCCATTCCGACGCAGTACCAGTAGGAGTCATCCTCGGCAAATGGCCTCGTCAGACTACCTAGAATTTGCTTTGCCCGATCTGCCTTGATGAGTGTGATCATGAGAGTTGCCCGTAGTGACGCCTCGACCGCTGTCAGTGCCACCTCTCCGTGACCCTGTGCAAAGTGTGGATCGCCCATGAACAGTCCCGCTCCGGGTACCTGAACCGGCAGATAAAGGGAACTTCCGACGACGAGGTTTCTGATATCCATGTTGCCGCCGAAATCACCGGGGGGTATTGAATTGAGTCTTGACGTCGAATCAGGCGTGACGCCTATCAATCCCAGAAATGGTGCGAACGGAAACTGAAGTGGCGGTGTTCCGCCTCGCGGCTGGATGGTGATTTGAGGTATAGCTGAACGTAGATCCAGTTCACACATGACGCATACCATGCCAGGCGCCTCTATGGCAGGGTCTCCGAGTGGGGGGTGTGTTGCAGTGGGGTACTCGCCGGCGAGAGCTCCGAATCCATGACGTGAGGAGACTACGCCAAAAGGTACTCTTGGTTCCAGAACGAGGAAGTCGACTTTAATGATGTCGCCCGGATGCGCGTCGACTATCTCGATCGGACCGGTGACTATGTGGGGTCCGTCAGACTCAGCATTTCTGCCCTTGAAGTCCCTAGCTATGTCAATTACATCGTTGGGTATGAGCGAAGGGTCGACACCCCTTGAAGCAAACCAGGTGGCCGGATCGCGACCCTGGTCTTCCATCATTCCCTCATGAGAGACCGTGTCTATGGTTACGATTTCGCCTGAGGTCAACCTCGCAATAGCTCCGTCCTTCGAGGACGGTATCTCTCCCCAGAGGACGTTGTCTGGATTTGAGGGTATGTACTTTCCTGCGATCAATGAAGTGTCGGTGGTGGCTAGCTTCAATTTGAACTCCTTGGGTCCATGTCGCCCACTCCGACGATCAGGTCGATCTCCAGGTCGGCGTGACAGGCCATTCCGGTAACACTGACACAGGTTCTTGCAGGCAGATTGCCGACAAAATATGTGGCATAGACGTCGTTAAACGCCTCGAACAGTTCCATTGACGAAAGATAGGCTCGAACCATGAGGGTTCTTTCCAAGTTGGTCCCTGCAGCCTTTAGGACTGCTTTGAGGTTTGCCATGACCTGGTGTGTCTGGCCAACTATCCCACCTTCGGCAAGTGCTCCTGTCTTAGCATCAATTGGCATCTGACCTGTTACGAAGAGCAGGTCTCCATAGGTCACTGTGTGACTGTAGGATGCCACGGGAGCCGGAACACCTTCGTCGGGCGTGAAGTTTGACCTGATAATCTGCTTGCTCAATCCTGAAACTCCCCATACAAGTCGATGGGATAGATGCTAGGTATGAGGAGACTCCCAGAAGCTGGTTTAACCATGACGTAACAGATCTGCAACAGCGCTGTGATATTGGTTTTAAAGTGACCTAGTTAGGGAGTGGCTCGAGCAAGCTCTCGATTTGCGATAGGTGACTGAACCGAGGATGGTCCGGATGGGATAACTCAAAAATTGTCTAATGGACAAGATAAGCTCACAAGAGTCGTTGCGAAACCTATATGAAGCCGTTGGCTCTTAAATTGTGACATCGCAAATGTTCCAATATGGGTGATAGTGGTTAACCAGCTGAAATAGCGATAGCGATGGTCCGCTACATTTATTGGACCTGGCTCTGTCTCGGGATTTGACAGTCTCTAATGATCAGAGCTTCACTGTCGGCTGGACGCGCCTCGGTGCCGTCCTAGGATGCAGTGGGCAAGACGCTTGAGTCTCTGATGCGAATCTGATTGGCCCCTGAACCGATTTTCTAACGTCAACGACTTTTACTTTATTTAGGTGCGCGAATGTACCAAGCGGCTGCTCCATCGGAGCCTCATTGTCTCGGAGGCTGACATTGCCGGAGCAGATTTGTCTCTCCCGTGACTGTTCAATGGGTCTCGGAAAACGACTAATTTGCCGATCTGGCGGCGGCTGATACAAAGGTCGACTTGAGCTGAGGCTTCGATGGCAATGCGATGGTTAGTCATGACACTTCGGGGGGGAACTGGTCGCTCGGGAGTGCACTAAGTGGCTGTGTTTCAGGCGGAGATGAGATCCCTCAGGATCTATCGGGTAACTGCTGCGAATTGAACCAGCGGAGTTTTCATTGGGGCCCTAACTTGAAGGGTTCGGCATCGTACTTTATCCCACCCATCGACGTTTGATAATTGAGTACATAGAGATGGGGATCCACTGCCCAATCGTGGGAAGTTAGTGCTACTCGGCCCGCTGGACGCGAGTAACTCTTACATATCAACAGACCTCGGTATCGCGGCTTTTTCAGCAAGACGTGTGGTCTTAGCAACCGCGACTGGGTAGGCGTCAATTCTCGGGTCGATCGTCATTGAGGGCAGCTAGATCTGTCCGCAGAGAGAGGGCAACGAACTCCGTTTTCAGAGTTCTGCCGCCTACTACCGCTATGAACACAGCTCGATCCTGGTGGAGTACAACATAAGTTTCGGGGGAGTGAGCCATGTCTTTGTGGATTAGAAGGTCACCGCTTCATAGATTGACCACAAATTGCACCACCGTCAGAAGGGAACCTGCGGAGTTCTTCCGTCTGATCCCAGCTGATGTTACGGCAGTCGAGAACGATAGGTCTGCCTAGGCTGGTCCGTCCCATGGGGATGCCAGAGTTGTCGCTCTGAACCATGTTTGAGTTACCGTGGGAGTCTTAGTCCTTGTCGCTAATCGTGGATTCGGATTCATTCAAATCGAATATGTCTTGACTGCTCAAGGTTCATCGGATCTCAACCACTGGATCGCCGGCGTTGACGATTTGAATATGGCCCGTTTGTGTCATCGGTTTAGCACTTCGTCCCAATTTAAACAGGAGAATTCGGTATGCGCTTGAAGGTGTGATGCAGCTTCGTTGAGACCGGGCTGTTCGATTAGGCTGCCGGGTCCGACTGCGCCTGCTTCTCTTTCTCTGGTGAGGGAAGGTTCAGGTCAGTCCCAGCTGCCGGGTTGTCTTCTGAGACGTTTCTTGTCAGAAGCGTGTCGTTTGTCTTCGACACGCCGCCTCTTTGATGCGAAGGGAATCCGAGTCGGCACCCGGGGGGCAACGTTCTCGGAGAGCGCAAGTAGTTGTTGCTTCATCTGTTCGGTGGCTTCAATGCGGTTGCGCCACTGCGATCTGTTTGAGGACACGGATACTCTGAGGGAATCTGAGCCAGCATTCATTTGAACGCGCTCGACAAGTCGGACTGGACCGCGTAGGTGTTCTAACCTGCAGACAAGGATCACCTTGGTATCGGAGGTGTTGACATGTTGTCCACCAGGTCCACCCGATCGTGCGAATTTCCATTCGAGGTCCTCGGCTGAGACTTGCAACCCGTTATCTAGTTCGATTGCTAACGTCATCGTTTCCCTTCCGGATTGAGAGACTACTTCCTTGCTACCGCTTAGGTGACTTGGATGGTTTGTCATGGGATCGATTCATGGTTTTTGCTGTGCCGAGTTGAGCGTGGTTTGCCGCCGTTGATTGCACATGTGAAGTTCTGTAAGCAATTTCGTCGACTAGCTGACCCACTTGATCCGGTTATAGATGTTGGCTCGATGAGGAGAGAAGATTGCCTTCAGTTAGTATCTAGAGCAGCGGATTTGTATAGACGCCCTTCCCTTTCTGTAAAACGGGTGTCGCTGGGACTAGGCTCGCATCGGCCTTTTGATCCTGCTATGTCGACAGTACGAGCAAGATGAGAATGGAGGTTTCAGGTGCTTGATTCACTCGACGGAGGTGCATCCTCCGAGGGAAGCCACGGCGCAATCGGATCCCTGACCGCAGCGCAGCGTTTAAAGGAGCAGTCGAACACGTTGAATTCGGCTCGCCGCCGTTATGGAATTCTTGCGCGCATTCTCTTCGGTAGCCTTGACCTCGTTTACGGTAAGCCCCGAACGTTATCCAAGTTCAGGGTCTTGGAACTAGTGGCAAGGGTGCCTTATCAGTCTTGGGAACAGGTTGCATATATTGCGATCACTCACGTCTCAGACCGGGTTTCGATGGCTCGACGAATTCATGACCGAGTTCTGGAGGCAAGGCAGCAGCAGGACAACGAGCAGTGGCACTTGTTGCTTCTCGAGGAACTGATCGATGGGGAAGGCATCAAGGAGAGTTTCCTCCTCTATACCGTCCTGCCTCAGATAATCTCCTTTATCTACTACCAGGTTTCGGTACTCCTTTACGTGATACGTCCATCACTCAGTTACAGGCTCAACGCGGACTTTGAAGATCACGCCGAACACGAGTACATGACCATGGTCACCGAGCACCCCGATTGGGAGACAAGACCTTTCCACTCACAGTTTGCTTCGGAATATGGCCACTACCAATCCTTGGCCGACCTTTTCCGTCAGATTGGCTACGACGAGCGGATGCACAAACTCGAGAGTGAATCCAGGATGAAGGAGCCAAGATTCCGCTAGAAGGTCGCTTGGCCTTGGCCTTGGCGAGTACAGCGAGCGGCTACCTCCGCATCGGCGGATGGGAATATTGGCAGTAGATCTCCTCTTGACATAATCAGGCACGTTGAAGTTAGGGGATCGTTGGGATGGAAGTCGGGGACAGAGTTCAGGATTTCGAACTCGATGATCAGGATGGAAAGACAAGATCGCTGAGCGAGTTTCTGGAAAAGGGTCCAATTGTACTCTTCTTCTATCCGGCGGCCATGACCAAAGGTTGCACAGTGGAGAGCTGTCACTTTCGAGATCTCGGACGTGAGTTCGGTGAACTCGGTGCTCAGAGGGTCGGTATAAGTATGGACAAGGTAGAAAAGCAGCGGCAGTTCTCGGATAAGCACGGTTTCGATTACCCACTCTTATCTGATCCAGACGGGGTGGTCGCCAGGAGCTTCGGGGTGAAAAGAGCGGTGAACCTGCTCAAAGTGAAGAGGCATACCTTCGTTATCGGAACTGACGGCAGGGTCGTTGCTGCTTTCAAGTCTGAGACGAATATGAATTCCCATGCCGATGGAGCGTTGGAGTTTCTTCGCTCAATCTGATTCAGCCTGTAACCCAAGCCTGGTCCGTTCCGGCTTCCTGAGCTAAACCCTTATCTAACTACTTAGGCTTGAGAATTGCTGCACCGGCGTCGAATTGACTTGGTGCAATTTGCCAGAGAGAGGCTCCCTGGGTGTCCATTTCCTTGGGCTTAGGCCAATTTGTGTTGGGCAGGAAGCCGTAGGTAATAACAGGCTGGTGGAACGACTTCAAACTTTGCTCATCATCAAATATGGGACGTCTTGATCGTGGTGTCGTGCAAATCTCCAGCTATTTGTCAAATCAGCAACCCTGGCTGATAGACGGTGATTCGCCGGGTTTCCACCCCTGGAGATCGTGACTGGAACTTCAGTTTTGGTGATTATGACCGGTGGCTGGATATCACCATTGCAATGTGGCCCTGACGGTGATTGATCGCATCTTGCACTTGCGCCTGATTCATTTTACCCGGCCCATGATCGGTTGCCGGATTGCGATGATCATCCTGGCAACTTAGGTCGGAAATTCTGCCGACGTAGTCGGACGCTGGAGTATGTGCGATGCAAAGTATCTAGTTT
>JABEUN010000092.1 GCA_013044385.1 Acidimicrobiaceae bacterium | reverse complement strand
TCAGCGACCACGGGACTGTAGTGGGCGTCGAACAGTGACCAATGCACCGCTCGTCATCCCATTCGGAGACCCGTCCTGTCGTGACGTGAGCCTCAGCGGGAAGCCGTTCCTCTTTCTGGCAGATTGGCATCGAGCCAATTCGAGGGTTCTTCTGATATCAATCAACGAGAGGAACGGATGTATCTAGTCCGCCCCTAGGCGGACATGACGTCTAAGGGTCGGTGAGACTCGACAACTCTTCAGGAACTGTCACTCGAGAGACGGAGTGCGACCCTTGAGGATCAGCAACCATCAAATCAATGTCTCTATACCTTTGCCTAAAAGTCACTTGATAAGGGGGAAATCAGATGAATCAAGATCAAGGTGGTGGGTTTACCGAGCCCGGAGGGGGTGTTATGGATCAGTTGCATGTCTTGCGGCGCAGGAAAGGCGGGTCGGCCCGCCTGATGGCTGTTTCAGCCGTGTCGGTCGTACTGCTTGCAGCGTGCGGATCGACGGCGTCGGGTTCAACATCGGGCACGGGTGGATCTTCAGCTCAGACCTCCTCGGGTTCGGTGACGTTCGGAGGAATCTCCACATTTACCGGCTCTTCGGCCTCCTTCGGTCCGGAGCTCATGGCGGGTTGCTACACAGCCGTCGACCTTATTAACAAGGCAGGAGGGATCCTAGGTCATCAGGCTTCGTGCATACCTATCAACACCAACGGTGACCCTGCGGATGCTGTGCCGGCGGTCAGCAAGGCGATTGCAATCGACCATCTCTCGGGTGTGCTTGGACCTGGAGGTACCGCTACAGCTACAGCGCCACTTCTTGAGGCGGCTGGAATCACAATGCTCGCAGACTCGGGAGACTCGGCCTTCAACAAGACGACGGATACTTATTTCTGGAGGATAACCCCTCCAGATAGTGCAGGTGGGTTGGCATTGGCAGCATGGGGATACGAACACGGGTGCAAGACTGGAGTTGCGGTGTTCAGCAACACCACTACCGCCCAGACAAGCGTTCCGACGCTCCTTTCAGGCTTCAAACGCCTTGGCGGTACGATGGCACTGAACTTCCAGTTGGTACCGGACAGCTCCACCTATGAGTCCCAGGTTGCCCGGGTTATAGCGGCCCATCCGCAGTGCATCTTCACAGAGGCGGACCCGCAAACGGACGCTACATTTCTCAGCGAGTTCAAGCAGCTGAATAATGGTCAGATGATTCCGATTGTAGGCACGGAGCCGACGATCACCACGCAGTGGCAGAAGGCGGTTACAGGTGCAATAGGGGCAAGCCAGATGGCCAAGTATTACGTCGGAGTCCAACCGTACACGCCTGCGCAAGGACAAGCGTGGAGCATCTTCAATAAGGAGTTGCTCGCCAATGCCAAGCAGATACCGAATCCGTCCCAGTGGTCCTCCGACCCCTATTCGATGACTGACTACGACGGAATCAACATCATGGCTCTGGCAATGCTGGAGGCCAAGTCCACCAATCCAAAGGTATACAACTCAGACATCCTGTCGGTGACCCAGCCCGGAGCCAACAAGGTGGACGTCTACAGCTACGCACAAGGAAAGGCACTTCTCGCCCAGGGAAAGCAGATCCGCCTAGTCGGTTCCGGAGGTGCTGTGGACTTCAATCAGTATCACAACTTCGGCGGAGCCTTCAGTGGTAATGGCTACACGGTGGGTGGAAGTCCAACACTGGTGGGTGTTGTTTCTGCAGCAGTTATCAAGGGCTTGAGCTCGTAGTAGTTGCCGCGAATTGAGATGGCTCACCTGTCTCTGTCAAGTGGATTGACAGCAACTGGTGAGCCATCCGGCTACTTAGGAAAGGAAGGTCGAGATTGTGAGCCTCATAGCGCTTTATGTTGGGTTTGGAGTAGTCTCCGCAGCCATACTCGCCCTGGCAGCAGTCGGTTTTTCAATGCAGTATGAGGTTACAAACGTCCTGAATCTCGCTTACGGCCAGGTGATGACGGTGGCTGCATTGGCGGCATATGCCGTGAACCGGTTGGGTGGTGCACTCTGGCTTATGCTGGTTGTCGGTGGCTTAGTGGGGGCAGTACTTTCGGCCATCTTGAATCGATTGATCTTCTCGCCATTTGCCAAGAGGGGACTCAAGCTATTTGGAATGATAGTGATCACTATCGCCGTGGGCCTTATTGTCGGAAACATCTCACTTATACTCTTTGGATTCGGCAGCTTCAGCTATGGAGTGGCCAGCCTGACTACTTACCGATTTGCAGGTATGGTGTTTACCGGCTCCCAGCTCGCTACTGTTGCCCTGGCCCTTGCGGCAATGGCGGTAATTCGTATCGTGCTGGTCAAGACCAAAATTGGTAGGGCCATGCGTGCAACTGCAACTGACCCGGTTCTCGCAAGGGCTTCTGGTATTCGCACTGGCCTGGTCTCTGATGTGGCTTGGTTGATTTCGGGCACACTTTGTGGGCTGGCGGGCGTAGCAGCTGCGACTTCGGTTGCCGCTTGGTCAGTGACTACTGGAGATAGCCTTCTGATCACCATCCTTGCCGCAGCAGTTGTCGGAGGAATTGGTCAACCCTATGGTGCGATGCTTGGAGCGCTATTGATTGGCATAGTCACCTCGGTTATTGGTGGCTATGTGAACCCGAGCTACACCGAGATATCGGCCTTTCTCATCCTGACGGGCTTCCTTCTGTTTAGGCCAGCGGGAATTGTGCCGGGCGTTGTGTTGGAAAGGGAGGTAATTGCATGAGTGTATCCGTGCAGTTTTACCTGACTCTACTCCTCGTCTACGTAGGTGTGAATCTTATTGCCTGCTGGGGTCTGAATCTACAGATGGGTGTCGCTGGCATTCTGAACTTCGGATTCGTGCTGTTTCAAGCTGCAGGAGCTTATGCGTACGCTCTGTTCACGCTCGGACCAGTGTCAGGTGGGGCGGGACTGAATGCCGGTTATCAGGTGTACTTGTGGGGCACTCAACTTCCGTTTCCGATTCCCTTCCTGGCTGCCATAGCGGCGGGTGGTCTTCTTGCTGCTCTAGTGGGAGTGGTGGTGTTGCCTCGCCTCCGGGGTGACTATCAGGCCGTGGCGCTCTTGGTCGTCTCACTCATAGGTGGCGGAATCGTACTCAACAACATTTCGCTGTTAAATGGTGCCAGCGGCCTGTCTGGTATTCCAAAGCCTCTGGCCGGAGTGACTGGGCTGTCGGGGATCGGATATAGCTGGTTTTATGTGGCCCTGACCGCTCTGATCTGCCTAATGGTGTGGTACGTGGTTCACCAGATCGGAGTTTCGCCGTTTGGGAGAACGCTACGTGCGATTCGAGAGAGCGAAGCAGCTGCAAGGAGTCTGGGTAAAGATGTAAAGAGGAAGCGTCTTACTGCGTTCATTGTTGGCGGAGCACTTGGTGGTCTTAGCGGAGCAGTGCTCGTTGGGTTCATCAATGCTTGGGCTCCGGCGAGTTGGGGCTATCAAGAGACCTTCGTCTTTGTGACCGTCATAATCATCGGTGGCTTTGGTAGCAATCTGGGCGTTGCCGTAGGCGTAATCCTCGTTCCGATAATCTTTGGAGAGCTCCCTACCTTTCTTCCACAGCTGGGCCAGGCAAGCTGGCTTGGAGCCATCCAGCTGATCCTGTACGGCGCACTCACACTCGGTTTCCTTTGGTTCAGGCCCCGTGGAATCGTTCCCGAGAAGCGTATCAGCTATAGCAGATCGGACCTCGTCGGGAGAGGACGACAAGTGGAAGCGAATGAGATGCTCGCAGTTGTCTTAGCCGGAGAGGAGGGAGTTCCTCGTCATGATGGAGATGTCAGTGGTCAGTGAGGGAGTTCGTGAGGCCGAGGTGAGCGCACCGATCCTTGAACTTAGGGGGGTGTCGCGTCAGTTTGGTGGCGTGCACGCGGTGGAGGATATCTCCATGTCGGTGTATGAGGGCCAGGTTGTTGGTCTGATTGGGCCAAATGGTGCCGGGAAATCTACGATCGTCAGCTTGATTGCCGGTTCCTTACAGTCCACCGACGGGAAGATTTTTCTAGATCAGAAGGAACTCAGTGGCTTGGCGCCCGATGTGATTGCCAGACGTGGCATTGCAAGGACATTTCAAGTATCGGCGGAGTTTTCCCGCCTTACGGTCCTTCAGAATCTACTCGTGGCTCCCAAGGAACAAAAGGGTGAGGGTCTGTTTGGCGCTCTCGCCGGCAGGCGTTACTGGGGTGGCTCGGAGTCTCAGAATATC
This sequence comes from Acidimicrobiaceae bacterium, assembly GCA_013044385.1. GTDB lineage: Bacteria > Actinomycetota > Acidimicrobiia > Acidimicrobiales > Acidimicrobiaceae > JABEUN01. The sequence continues at coordinate 3,386 of JABEUN010000092.1, read as the reverse complement.
GAGCGAGCGTTCGAGCTCCTGACACAGTTCGGAATGCTTGCGAAAGCGAATGATTACGCAGGCAGCATGAGTGGTGGCCAGAGGCGACTGCTTGAGGTCATGAGGGCAATAATGGTTGGACCGAGGGTCCTTCTTCTAGATGAGCCAACCGCTGGCGTTCACCCCAACATGATTGGCGAGCTGCGAGAGCAGTTGGTGCGACTGAGGAATCAGGGGTTGACAATACTGATGGTGGAGCACGAGATGGATTTTGTGCGCTCCATGTGTGATGTGGTGATTGTGATGGCCCGTGGACGGGTTATCGCCAAGGGAACCTTGGACGAGGTCCGGTCCGATCCTAAGGTTATGGAGGCTTACGTTGCAGGATGAAGCGGACCTCGGAAAGACTGCTGCCTTAAACGTGGTGTCCATGGTTGCAGGTTACGGTGAAGTGCCAATTGTTCAGGATGTCTCCTTTAAGGTACTTCCAGGTCAGATCGTAGGTGTTGTCGGTCCAAATGGGGCTGGAAAGAGCACCTGTCTCAAGGCTATCGTCGGCATCATTCCGAAGATGAGCGGCAGTGTGCTCTTCGAAGGTGAAGATGTGACGAGGGTTTCCACTGAGGGTCTGGTCCGCAAGGGCATGGGTTACGTGCCCCAGCTGAACGACGTGTTTGGCCCCCTGTCCGTGCTTGAGAATCTACTCATGGGCGGCTACCTACTTGGAAGGAAAGAGGTCAAGCTCGCTTTGAATTCAGTCTTTGAGATATTTCCGCGTCTCGAGGAGATGAGTGACAGGTCGGCCAACAAGCTGAGTGGTGGACAGCGGAAAATGGTTGCGTTGGGGCGGGCACTAATGCTCCGACCGCGGGTGCTGGTACTTGATGAGCCGACTGCGAACCTATCTCCGGAGATGTCTGAGGTGGTCCTCCATGAGCAGGTACCTCGGCTTTCCGCTGCTGGGGTTGGGGTGCTGGTGGTTGAGCAGAAGGCCGATCTCTTGCTGTCGGTTGCAAACTGGTCCTGCGTGCTTGTGGCGGGCAGGATCGCAGTTTCTGCGCCAACGGCCGAGCTGCGTCAGCGTTCTGACTTCACTGATTTGATGCTCGGCGGAAGTGGCGTGGTGAGCGGAAACAGTTCGGTTTCTTCTAGTTGATGAATTTGGAGGCAGTTGGCATGTCGCTTAATAGAATGCAAAGTTCGGTCGGAGTAAGTGTGAGTAGCTTTCTCATTTTGACGGTATCTCCTGGCAACGTATAGATTATCGATAATGGAATCGAATGATACTAATACGTTGATACAGTCGAGCAAGGGCGATGGGACCATACAGCGGACGATGCTGCGTGAAGTGATCCGACAGCGTATCGTTGAGCGAATTCTAGACGGTACTTATATGCCAGGAACGCGGCTCGTCGAGAGCGCAATTGCACGCGAGTTTGGTACCAGTCAGGGGCCAGTACGCGAGGCATTGCGGGATCTGGCTGGGATGCGTTTTATCGAAAGCGAGCCCCACCGTGGATCTCGTGTGCGCGAGGTCAGCTTGGCGGAACTGGTTCAGGTGTACCCAGTCCGTGCTGCGCTAGAGGAGGTCGCCGGCAGGGAGGCGGCGAGCCGAATGTCCGAAGAGACGATCGGAAGTCTAAGCTCCGAGCTGGAGGAGATGCACAGGGCGGCAGAATCTGGTGATGCCCATACGCAACTCGTGCACGACGTTAGATTTCATCAGATCATCGTTGAGGCTTCTGGCAATCAGATACTCATTGAGATGTGGAATTCACTGAGGGTCGAGGCTCGAACCCTGATCAGCGCCATTAAGTCCGGTAGTGATCTCAAATTGATAGCCGAGATGCATAGACCGATTCTTCACGGTCTTCAGATCGGCGATGGTGAGGTTGCCGGGCGTGAAATGCGGCAACATATCGAGTTTTTCGGGGATCTTGTTGCAAGAGTCTCGAAAACTGTGTAATCAAATCCATTTGGGTGGTAAGGAGCTTCATGCAAAGGGTAACCTCGAGAATCTATACCGAGACCAAGATCCGTGGGTGTAATCCAAGCTACGTCACCACTTCGGATGGCGTTGTCGTAATCGATACGCCCCAGTTGCCTACCCGTGCGGTTGCGATGCGGAGATCGGCAGAGCAGCATGGATCGATTCGCTATGTGGTCAATACTGAACATCATGTCGACCATATTTTTGGCAATTACTACTTTAAAGGCGCTGGTGAGGTTGTGCATCACCAGGGTGTATATGACCGTTTTATGAAGGTATATCCCGAACTGGATCCGTTTGAATATGCCAAAGAAGCTATTCCAACGGATGACCCAGACGGCGCTGCCATCTTCCCCGAAAGGGATCTGTACTACTCTGACCCAAATAGCGGAAGCATCGTATTTACTGGGGACCTTACGCTCAGGGTCGGCGACCGCACCTTTGAGCTCTTACACACGCCGGGTCATACGCCTGGGCAGGTTGCAGTGTACGTTCCAGAGGAGCGCACAGTATTCACCGGTGACACGATTTTTTCAGACTGCCAGACCTGGTTGATGACGTCGAACTTGACGGAGTGGTATGGAGCTCTCGACAGGCTCCGACCCCTAGATGTCGACTTTGTGGTGCCCGGCCACGGACCAGTGACCACACCGAGGTCATTTCATCAACAGAGGGCTGTGCTGCTTGAATGGGAATTCGCGGTCGCGTCCGCAGTATCGTTGGGATGGTCGCGCGAGGAGACCGTCGAACGGATCAGCTTTGCGGACCGATTTCCTGTCGACATAGGTCAGGGCCATATGATGAAGTACATACAGACCCTCAATGCGAGTTCGCTATACGACAAGCTGGTTGCTTCTTAGTTTTCGTTAGCGGCTTTAGTCGGTGCGTTACCGTCCTCAGGTGCTGCTGGACAGCGCGCCTATTTCTGGTGATCTCGATGCGCCCTACTGTGAAAGAGAGCGGCGATGTGGAGTGGTTCAGGAAGGCCGACGGCGGTGCATAGGACTGTGTGCGTGGGCGATCGGGCGCAAGCCGTTTCGGCTTGTTTTGCCGATATGGTCCTGATAGCGGCAGGTGGGAAAGACGCCCGACGGTGTTGTGGCCCTAAGTTACGTTCGCTCCGACTGAGTGGTACGGCTCGTCGAGTTGGGTGAATCTCGTTGCCTCGTAGTTCAGACCTAGATTGACGCCGGGCTTTTGGCATCGCAGGGTTGTCGATAGGTTCCGTCCAGATTGACGGTGCGACGTTCCAACTTCGCACGTCAATGTTTCATGTACTCAACGGCATCGACGGTAGTTGACCTGGAATATTGGATTCGGGATCCTCTTCCTTACTGAAGAGTACGTGAGAGATTTTCGCGATGTTTTCGGACTTTTGGATGGACACGTGAATCATTCATCTATAATCGATAATTGT
>JABEUN010000091.1 GCA_013044385.1 Acidimicrobiaceae bacterium | reverse complement strand
TACCAAGGAACTGCGTTGCGAGCTGAGGCTAGACATCCAAAGTTCAGCAGACTTCGATCAGTCGTCCGTGCCTCGCGCCTACAAAGTTCTCTTGCAGTCACTTCAGCCCCAACAAAGATGGAGGGAACTTGGTAAAGTTCTTCGATACTATCCTTGGCAAGACCAAGCCAATTAAGGCGAATCTCGATCAGCTCTTCGCACTCCCCTCTGCTGCAATCACCCTTGAAGTCTCGGCAAACCTGAAATCGACTGGAAGAGCGGCCGTATGCTTCAAACCAGCCTCGGGCTCCGCATTTGCCAACACCTCTGTGGAGTTCGAAGAGATACTCAAGACTTTGCACAAAGACGATGCTGACCCTAATGCGACCCACGTCACCCAAGAGACAGACTCCTTCGGATATAGGTGGGTAGTCCTGTCCGACGATGGACTGGAAGAACTCGTCACCGAGACTCATATGATCAATCGGTCTTTAGAGGATCATGGGTTCTCGCCACAACTACTGTGCAGCGTCTTCTCATTCGTTGACACCACTGACCAAACTAAGGTCTACTGGATCTACTTATACAAACAGGGAACTTTCTATCCATTTGTTCCCCAGGCAAATGAGAGACGGGACAATGAGAGGGAACTATCGCTCAAGTCGGTAGTGGGACAGGACCTACCAGTTGAGCCAGACCTCTCCCGCTGGTTCCCAATCTGGGAGATTCCGGTCTAGATCGCTACCGGAACAGTTACGGCTGCTCAAGGACTCCCCTGCTATCGCAGTTGAAGCTGCTTTTTGCATCCTTCCTACTTGGTCGGTACCGATTGCGCTTCTCAATCGAGTACGCATATCCGCCAAATCGAGTACTGCTTCATAGTTGAGCGGCGCCGAGCCACCATTTTGGGTGTCCCAAGTTAGCCGCAAGCTGTCTGCGTGGAAGAACTGGTTTTTCAAGATGTGCTGCAGCCCAAAGGGGCCGTACCGCCCCTGGCGTCACGTACATCTATGCCTACGGTCGAATCGTGAGACCCGTACAACCCTAGGAGTCCGACAAAATTGGGCCGGGTGAAGTTCGGGTGAAGAACCATCGGAGCTAGCAACCTGACAGCCGGAGACGGTGCACCGATCAGACAGGGGTGGGGGCATTACACACCTCGATGCAGCCAGGACAGAAAGAATCTGTTCTCCAGCGTCTGGGACAACTTATCTGACTTGAGCTAGCACAAAATAGATCTGTCGATCCGGAGGTAGGCCAAGTTGTATCCCACTGGAGTCGACACTTTGTATCGTTAAAAACTGGAGCTTGGCTGCTTAGACCGTAAGCAGGCCAAGCTTTGTGAAAAAGCTCGGGTACGATGTGGAGACGCAGTCGCTACCTATAATCTCGGTCTCACCATCGACCAACAGGGAACCTATCGCAGCACTCATAGCGATGCGGTGGTCCCCGTGGCTTTGAATCGTGGCGGGAAGGAACGGTCGGTCACTGCCGGTGATTGCCATGCCATCGTCAAACTCTTCGACCACGACACCGAAATTTCGAAGCATCTCGCAGGTGGTCGAGATCCTGTCAGTCTCTTTAAGCCGAAGCTCCGCTGCATTTCTGATCACCGTCGTGCCCTCGGCTCGGGCTGCGGCAATTGCTAGAACAGGAATCTCATCGATCATCGACGCAACCTCCTCACCACCTATTGAGGTTGCGGTGAGTTGCGAAAAACGCATCGATATGTCCGAGCTTCTCGGACCTAGTGGGTGTAGTTCAACTTTGGCACCCATCCTGTTAAGCACCTCTATGAAACCCGACCTAGTCGGATGGACAAGCACGTCTTTGACTAGGAGTTCTGATCCGTAAGCGAGGAGTCCACCTACTACCCAGAAGGCGGCCTGTGAAGTGTCGCCTTGAACTCGCCAGGTTTTGCTTTGAATGACGGCAGTTGGAGTTACGGTCACCTTGACTCCGTTCGGTCCGGGGACGATGGTGATACCTGCGCCTGCCTCAAGAAGCATCTCCTCGGTGTGCGGTCGAGTCGGAACGGCTTCAGTCACCGTGGTGGGAGAATCCGCTCGCAATCCAGCGAAAAGTATCGCCGACTTCACCTGGGCAGATGGGGGAAGGTTGGAAAAATCACCGCCGTGCAGTCTGCTGCCTACTATCGATACTGGTGCCAACGTGTTCGATTGGCGACCGGTGATCGTTGCGCCCATCTCTTTTAGCGGGCCAAGAACCCTCCCCATTGGCCGTGAATTGACCGACTCATCACCGTTCAAGACAAATAGTCCGTCCCTCGGTGCAAGTACACCGGTGAGCAGTCGCATTAGCGTCCCAGAGTTCCCTACGTTGAGCACCGACGAAGGTTCGTTCAAACCGTGCGCCTCTATAGAGATCCGACTCCCATGATCTGTAACGTCTGCACCCAACTGTCGTGCGATCTCGATTCCCGCCAGAACATCTTGTCCACGAGATATACCGAATATCTCAGATCTTCCGCTGGCGAGCATCGACAGAATAATGCTCCGGTGGGAGATGGACTTGTCGCCCGGAGGACGTATCTCACCAACAAGGGCTTTCCGTCCAGTCAGCTTGACGTTGCCACCTAAGGTCATCACTCTCCGAATTGTCTACCGATCCACCGAAATACATTGGATACAAAAAGCATACAGTAGATTGCATGACCCGCCAAAGGGCTCGGGGCGGACCATGCTGCGCCTTGTTACCCCGGCAGATCGTCTCTCAACCCCTTAGCGCCGTACTGGTAGATGTGCCTCAGCTCTGCCCGCGGAATGTCTGTCTCGAGATGCACCATAAGTCTTATGCAAAGCTTTGTCGCACCTTCGATGTCTAGCTCTCTAGCACATATCAAAGGTACGTCGCCGAGTCCTAGCTCCCTTGCGGCGGCTGCGGGAAATAGTGCGTGGATATCATCGGTCGCTGTAAAGAGGATCGAAATGAGGTGTTCTTTGTCGACCGAGTTACGGTCGAGCATTTCGGTTAGCAACTCTTTGGTTCGGACCGTGATCTGGGCCACATCATCGGATTCGATGGTCGTCGCCCCACGCAATGCTCGTACTGCCATGGCTAGTGACTCTAGTGAAACTTGACGCGCACTCCGCAATTTAGATGAGATCAGAACACCGCATCAGGCCAGACGGCAGATTCGCACCTTGGTACTTGAATCGTGTCGCAGTCGCCAGCCAGCTATAGAAACTCCGACTAAGGAGCTTCATTTAGAGCCAAAGTAACACAAACGGTCCGTGAGTAAGGTCGAACAGACCTCGACCTTTACCTATATCGAACAGCCAGAGCCCTTTAGCAGTCGACACAACCAAAGACTTGGTCCGCAACCCATATGTGCAACCTAACAAGATCATCGGCCAACCGTCCCAAAGGCGGTGAGCCTTCGGCGACCGCTCTGGTCCGATGTGCACTTGGGCGTGATCGGCGCGACTCCTTAGGCGCTGCAATTCCATTCGAGCGCGCCGATCTGCACCACTTCCGTATCTTGGTATCCAGGGCCCTATTCACGAAACAGATTTGACGAAACGCCGATCTCGCAAGATAGCGGGGGTGCGCCTAAGTCAGCCTCGCACCACTAGTTGATCGGATCTTCGTCTGCGGCTCCCCTGTGTGGGATCTTTTCGGCTGGGATATGTCCCATACGACCACTTTGGAAGTCTTCGTATGCCTTCACAAGTTCATCTCTCGTGTTCATCACAAACGGCCCATACCTCGCCACCGGCTCGCTTATCGGCACCCCACCGAGCAGAAGAACCTCCCACCCTGCAGATGCATAGGCGGGCTGAGTGACATCAGCCGTGAAGCTGATGGCGCCACCCCTCTCGAAGACCCCGAGTTGACCTTCACCAACTGCAACCCGCTCCTCAGAGATACTGCCTGAACCCGCCAGAGCGTAGACCATCGCATTATGGTCATCTGGCCAATCGATTGCCACCCTCGCACCGGGTGCAACGGTCACGTGAGCGTAGATGATAGGAGTCTGGGTCATGCCCGGTCCTTTGTGTCCACCCAGTTCACCAGCGATGACCCGAATGAGGCCGCCGCCATCGTATGAGGATACGATTCCTAAGTCCGAGGAGTGGATGTCTTGGTACTTCGGCGCAGTCATCTTTTGATGCGCCGGAAGGTTTACCCAGAGCTGGACACCGTGGAAGAGTCCTCCTTTGACCACCAACCACTCCGGCGGCGTCTCAATGTGCAGGATTCCCGCACCTGCAGTCATCCACTGGGTGTCTCCATTGGTGATCACTCCCCCACCACCGATTGAGTCCCTATGCTCCATAACGCCATCCATGATGTAGGTGACGGTCTCGAAGCCACGGTGAGGATGCCAGGGGGTTCCCTTGGCTTCACCGGGTCCATAATCGACAGCCCCCATCTGGTCGAGCAGCAAGAACGGGTCGGCCTGGGAGAGTCTCGCAGTCGGGAAGGGACGCCTGACCGGAAATCCCTCGCCCTCAAGTGTGGATACTGAATCGAAGACCTTGTGGGCCTTTCGGAAGCCCCGCCCGTATAGCTCTGGATTGGAGAGTCTAGGGACGCTCAGTGTGTCCACATAGATGGCCGGCATCGTTCACCTCAAATTCTGCATTTACTTGATAAATGCTCAAGCCGTACAACATAGTTGCTTACGCAACTATTCCAGAACCCTCTTCCCGCCCCTCGTTTTTTTGCGAACGGGTCCAGCTACACTTCGAAGAGCAATCACCTCATCAGATGTCAGCTCGCGATACTGCCCGGGCTCCAGTCTCGAATCAGTGAGGGTACCTATGCGCACTCGCACGAGCCTTATGACACTGTGGCCCACCGCATCGAGCATTCGTCGAATCTGACGGTTCCTGCCCTCGTGTATCGTGATTCGAAGCACCGACGAAGAGAGCAAACTCACCTTTGCCGGAGCGGTCATGCCGTCATCGAGCATGACGCCACTCCTCAAGACTGCGAGCGCGCCACGCGATGGGCTACCGTTGACGTGGGCAAGGTACTCCTTGTCAACGCCGAAAGACGGATGGGTGAGCTGCTGTGCCAAGTCGCCATCGTTGGTAAGTATCAACAGCCCTTCTGTCATATAGTCGAGGCGACCGACCGAAAAGACGCGTGGCTCCGATGGAACGAATTCCAAAACCGATGTCCGTCCTACAGGGTCTGATGCCGAGGAGATCACCGCAGCCGGCTTGTTCAACAGGTAGTACACCAGTCCCGGCTGGGGATTGACGGCCTTGGCATCCACCTCTAGTTGATCTGATTCTGCATCAAACCTGGTGCCGAGGATTGCGACCCTTCCGTTGACCTTCACTCTCCCGGCGACGATCATATCCTCGGTGACCCGCCTCGAGCCGTATCCGAGCCTCGCCAGCACCTTCTGAAGCCGCTCGCCGTCTTTAAGTTCAAGCTCTAACGGATTAGACCAAGACTGCGAGGCGCTTTGTTCAAGATCGTCCTCCACCCCTTACTCCTCGTCCTTGAGACTTGCCTCGATCGCCTCGAGCACTTCGGCAGATGGAACAAAATCGCTTAGTGGCTCGAGATCTGCCAGTGAGTCGAGTCCGAGCCTCTCGAGAAAGAGCGGGCTGGTGACGTACATCATCGCCTGACCCGGTCCCCTGTCCCTGCCGGCCACCTGGAGATAACCACGACTGAGAAGAAGCTTCATGACCCCGTCTGAGTTGACTCCCCTGATCGCAGTCACCATGGCCCGTGAGACCGGCTGTTTGTATGCAACTACGGCCAGTGCTTCGAGCGCCGCGGCAGACAACCGCGGTGCCAATCGTTCGGAAAGAAACCTCTCCAAGACATCGGCGGTATCCTCAGTGGTGCGAATCTGGTAGCCACCAGCAATGCGGTCGAGCCTAAAGCCTCGATCATGACCGGCATAGAACCTCTGGATTCTGCCAATTTCAGCAATGATCGCTACCTCTGGTAGATCCAGTACTGCGGCTACATCCTTAGATGTAACTGGCTCCGAGGAGACGATAAGTATGGCTTCAATTGCCCTGGTCAGACCGGAGGCAATGGAACCTTCGGCGCCGTGAAACTCTTCTTTTGAAACGTTAGCTTCGAAATCATCAACAGATCCATCTCGATCGACTGAGCCGTCCGAGGATTCAGACACTGGGTCACTCAACCCTGTCAGGACAGCGCCTGAAGAAGCGCTTCCAACTCCGCCTTTGTCTGTTCCGAGATCCAACCTAACCAAACCACCTGTAGATTTCCGAGGAGCTCCGGCTGCCTAAGATCCAGAATACCCAGCCGGAATCCCTCCAGCATAAGAAGGAAGGCCACGCAGACTTCCAGTCGAGACGAGCTCCAGTCGACCAGTTCGGTAAAGTCGAGGCTATGGACCCGCTCGAGCTCATCAATAGTTCTTCTTCTGAGGAGCTCCACATCGACCCGCCTAGTGAACAGGTATGAGTCATCTACGATGCTCCTCGGCTGCGCGGACAGGAGATCCTTCATCAGATCCGCTAGTCGTGAAGGCTCAACATCGCCAAGGGGGTCCGGCAGACTGTTCATGAGTTCGATTGGATAGGTCCCACGCCTAGCTACTCGCATCGCCGAATGGTGAACTCTCGATGCAATTGCATCAGAGGCGTCCTTGAATACCTTGAACTCGAATAACCGCAGCAGCAGGAGTTCGCGCTCCGAAGCGAGTTCATCCTCCTCTTCGTCGTCAGATTCGCCAGGTGGAAGCAGTCGGTGTGACTTCATACCTATCAGAGTCGAGGCGACCATAAAGAACTCGGAGGCATCTTCGAGATCGAGTTGGGCAATCTCCTGCACTTTTTGCAGATAGTCCCTAATGAGATTGGAAATCGACACGGACCAAAGGTCGATCTGCTGTTGAGTGATCAGATCAAGCAGAAGCGCAATAGGACCTTTGAAGCCCGCCTCATCTACAGTGACAGCCAACGATCCCCCGAAATCTCATATCCGCTCCGCTGTAGATCCTAGGAGCAGCGCAATCGCTGGAGAACTTATATTCCTCCACCGTCGTAACCATGGGCAGCCACGATCGATCCGGTAAGTTCGCCGAGCAGACGACTGCCTTCTGAGATGCAGAACTCCAACACCTCTGTACTGTCGAAATCCTCGTCAGCCTGGTCGGAGACGAGCCGCAACGCAGAGAATGGGAGCCCGGCCTCTTTGGCT
>JABEUN010000018.1 GCA_013044385.1 Acidimicrobiaceae bacterium | reverse complement strand
TGGGGTGTGTCGCTTGGACTTCATGGTTGTTTTCCTCCATATCTATTCTGGAGGCAAAACTCACATATCGGGTGGGTTAGTTGTTGGGGAGCTCCTCAGCGGCACTGCCACACCAGGTTGACCTCGATCGCCTCTGGGCGGCCTATGTGGCGATCAACCCGAAGGCTGCTACGGGGGTTTACGTGGGAGGCCCACGGGCAGAATCTTGGGGCGAACCTCGAAGACCTGCATCGAAGAGTCCATAGCGGTGCCTACCGGGCGAGTCCGTCTCGCAGGGTGTACATACCGAAACCAGACATGCGGCAAACGCTTAGCCTCCCACATACGAACCACGGTCACCGTGACCGGCGGGGAGCGAAAGATCGACCATATCCGAGTCTCAGCTACCCCCGATCCCGACCAACGTCAGATCTTTGAACGCTTAGGAGTAACCAATCCGTTGCCCAAGCGAGCCAAGGTAGTGGCCAGTTTGTAGTGCCCTATTCTCGACCGAGAACCTTCTGGGCTAGGGGTATGGGTTGAGAATCGAAAGATGGGCCAACAACAGCCAAGTGTGGAACCATACGCCGGAGAGGGTGTGGGCGTGGTGGGTATGAACGTGAGCTATGACCTGAAGATAATCGACGCCTGCTCCAAGGGTGTGTTGGGGATGTCGCTTGCGGACGCAGGGTGGAGTGGTCCACTGTTAGACATTTTGGTAATTGATCGACACTTCGACAAGTACCGCAAAGGTGGGCGCAAGCTCGTCGATCTGTGCAGCCACTACGGGGTAACAGCTGAGCTGTTGCACGACGCGGAGAACGACGTCGAGGCTAGTGTCCTTGTGCTGTTCCGGCAGTGCCAGCAGTATTCGAAACTGGCGGCTATGAGTATGGACGAGCTCAATGTGGCTCAGCAGCTAAGGCATCGAAAGTGGGCTGAGGGTTTCTCGAAGTACCTGGTATCGAAGGGGAAAGGGCTGCTGGCGGAGTCCGATGTGAACTGGCCTTTGGATGCGACTGAGGTGGTGCAAGTCTCGATGGGATCGTGACGTGGCTTGGATGGGCGTGTTCGGACTCCGGGTGGACTAACTATTATACCAAGCACGTCCATCGAGATTGGAACTGGTGGTGCAAGATGGCTCTTTTTGATGCACTCGGTTTTCGTTGGGACAGGACCGACATTCCCGACAAGGTTCCAGTACATTCCATCGAGCGAGCGTGTTTCCAGTTTCATCGGGTGCTCGCCGAGTATGTCTGGGATGCGGGCAGTCTTGAGGGTAATCCATTTACTTTTCCAGAGGTGCAAACGCTACTCAATGGTGTAACGGTGGGTGGTCACAAGATGTCCGATCAGGAGCAGATCCTCAATCTCGCTGAAAGCTCCAAACGACTCCTGGCTCAGGTCAAATCCGAGCAATTCAGGCTCGATAAGGCTACGTTTTGTGGTTTGCAAGGGATCGTTGCCGGAATGAGGCGCTGGAATGGGGACATTTCCGTGGCGAAGGGCAGGAGACCAACTACACGCCCGATGTCAGCTTGGGAGAGTCTGGCCGTTATACGCCGCTGCCTACTGTCGCAGGTGCTCCCGAATTGAACCGGATATTCGCCTCCGGCGTGGATGCTCTGGGTACTAGCGACCTGTCTGCATTCGAGAAGGGCCTTGCGTTCTTTCTGTTCGGAGCTTTGCAGCAATTTTTCTTCGATGGCAACAAGCGTACGTCCCGGTTTATGATGAATGGCGTTCTGATGTCCAATGGCATGGACGCGATTAGCGTACCTGCGTCCGCTGCTCAAAGCTTCAATGGAAAAATGGTCAACTTTTATCTGACCAAGGACGCCACTGACATGATGCGTTTTCTCATCGATTGCCACCCCGAACTCGGTAAGCCCTCGACTCTTGGTGTTGGACTCAGCGACCGTCCTCGGCCACCTTCTACGCCTCGTCCGTAGTGTCCTGTCGGTATATCTACTTTGATGTTGTCATAGCGGAGGCGACAAGGCTAGCTGAGGGTTCCGACCACGTCGCTGGGTCTGAACACTTGAAGCGCCTCCCGTGACGAGCGGGACACACCGCACTTCCTGCCGGATTCATCTGCGCTATTGACGACACAAGGTCCGCATCGAGCATCGGTCACCGAGAAGACGTATACCGACGCCGATACGATATGAAAGTTGCCCCAGATGCGGACAGGAGTCGACAGGAGCCTGCAGTGCTCCGGGCTGATTTCGTTATTGATCCACAACGAAGCTCAGGAGTTCGGAAGAGTCAGTATGGTCGCGAATGCAGTGGTGCGCGCTCGGATTGACGAGAACATCAAAGAAGGAGGTCGTCGTCTTGACGGCGATGGGTCTCACCGTATCAGACGCGTTTCGGCTCACGTTGACCCATGTGGCCTAGGAGAAGGCTTTGCCTTTCGACCCACTGATTCCCAATGTGGCGACAATAGCTGCAATGAGGGAGTCCCGCTCTGCGAAACTGCCTCGAGTCAACAGCGTCGGAGAGCTGATGGGCGCCCTTCGTAAGAGCGATTGAATGCACCGGCCAAGTTAAGCGTAACTACATGCGCGAGGTCAAGGCTCGGCACCCGACGATGCTCGATGCTGAACTGGTTTCCGTCTTCAATGCCCTAGTGAACGATGCTCCGCTCGGTCCAAGTTACCGTGATCATGTATAGACGGGCGACTGGGAAGACCACCGTGACTGTCACATCAGGCCGGACTCGGCGTTGATCTACATTATGCCGGACAGCAGTACCTCCCGCCTCGTCCGTCTTTGCCCCATAGCGTACTGGGCCTTCGATCCCCGAAGCTCCGATCGAATGACGGTGCGGTGAACGTAGGACAATAACTCTACCGGTGCCGTGCCGCCCAAGTCGATCTTCAAATTCAATTCGGCTTGGGCACCTTCTGTAGCTGAGATGTAGGCTGAACTTATGAACCAGCCGTGGTCGGATAGACAGTGGCGTCTTCGTTCGCCTAGTGTTTGGTTCTCGCAGTTCGCATACGTGTTCTCTGTTTCAGCAATTGCAACAGTCGGAGTCACTTCTGGATTCCATCGCATTCTGCTGGTTGTGGCGTCTGTGTTGACTCTGCCATGCGGCTTGGGTGCATTGGTGGGTCTTTACCTGCTTACGGGGCTGTTTAACTGGGTTGCAGCTGGCTTCACTACCGCCAGCACCAGCTCCGGAGGGTGCAACCCCGCTGGACGTTGTTGGTCGGTGGGGACTCCGGTCGGTGCTCATGGTGTCCTGTTCGATTCCTGCATTGTCCTGCTCTTTGTCGCCGCAGCGGTCGCGAACGTCCTAGTGGTTCGGGCAATGCTCCTCCGCCGATGGCGCTAGCCAACTTTGGAACGTAAACATGTGTACGTACTTGTTACGATTCTTCGGGAGGAGCGGAGATGCTCTCCGGGAAACTGAGTGACTCCGCCGGATTGTGACCGAGTGGCTCGGCCATAGCCGGGCAGGTCGCCGCTACTTGGGCAGGTAGTTGAGGTTCGTAGGAGATGGCGGACACGATGCTACTTAGGTGATGCGGCCGACAATAACTCGTTGTCAATGGGGCTAGAGTCATCTGTCTTCGGGCGGTAGTGCGGTTGTAGGACTTGGTGTACTTTCGACGTTGTCTCAGTACTTCTCTGGTGACATAGGCATGTCGGCAGAGTGCTCGCGTGACGATCGACCCGAAGCCATTCGAGCTGCATGGTCGAAGCAGCTGCTCGACCCACCGCGACCGCTCCGGGGTGAGGGATCCAATGATTTCGGTTCATACGAGATCGGTGACTGCATTGTCAAAGACGTGGGAGGATGTCCAATCGGGTTGGCGATCGATGTTCAGGACCCGATGCGGAAATCGGCGACATCGCACCTGCGGGAATTGGTGCCTGCTGTCCAAAGTGGTATCCGGCGGCTCTACTTGCTCATGTCGCGTACTATGGTGGCAATTCCGTTTCCCCACGCTGCAAGCTGGCTCGCTGGAAGGAATGCGGCACCGCTCTTGGTGTGGTCGTCCGCCGGTGCGGCGAAGTAGCTCTCCTTGCCATTGGGGCCGATGAAGTAGACAACCGACGAGTGTATGATATCTGCCTTCGGATTGGGGGCTTCGACCTGGACTCCATACTCCTTCCAGACCGTCTGGAGAGCGGTGACCCCTCCAGTCATGAACTTCCAGGAGGGTATGGAATTTAGGCCATGTGCGTCCGAGAAGGTCAGCATGTCTGACGGCGAATTGAAGTATTGATTTACATTGACGGCAACAAATGCCGCTTTTGAAGCCGACTTGCCCAGATCGTGATAGGCATCGATGTACTCTTGGGACACTATTGGACAGATGTCTGTACAGTGGGGGTCCATGAACTCGAGTACGACTACTCGTCCTCGCAGGCTCTTGAGCGTAACCGGCTTACCGAACTGGTCAACCAGAGAGAATGAAGGCGCTAAATTGTGGGGTATCGGGGAAAGTGACATGAGCGTCGCCGTCGAGGTCGATATGTTCGCGGGGATTCCGCTGGGCCGATAATTCGCGAGTGTATTCTGCGAACTGCGTTCCCGCCAGATCACAACCAGCGATGCCACGATCAGTACAAGGGCTGCACCCAGCAGTATTGAAAAGCGATGATTCTGCCTCCGTTGGATTGCGGTTCGCTCGTCTCCTCCGTCAAAGGCAGGATTAGCTCCCGTTCTGCCTGCTAGTTTCGCCAAATCGTGACCTCCGTGGGCATGGATAGAAGCTGTCGAATTGGGGCCAGAGCCGCAGCATGGCCGATATATGAGACCCAATCGCGGACCGTGCCAATCGCGGACCGCTGTCCTGGTCGACCATCCGACACCACCCATCTCAGCCTCCATGCTATGAAGTGTCTGACCTTCATAGATCCAAATCTGGTCCATTCGGTTCGATCCCCCAGCTGAAAACTGGGGAAGTCATCGCTTATTTACGCCAAGGAGCAGGTTATTTCAAGACATGCTGCGGTGACAGGATGTTGATCGAAGGTCGTAGCGTCGATGGGTTTGCACGGCGAGATGGACTCAAGGTTCATCATCTGACACGAGGGGCTGCATACTTCAGAGTCCGAGACGGGGCCATAACCAAGAGATCCATCAGTCGGAGGCCGATCGCATCGGCCTCAACGCCGCACTGGATTCCCAGAGCTTGGGCAGTTTCGAATCCCGGGGTATCTGGTGTTAGAGCAGAGCGTCGCTCCTATTCGCCCCGGAACCTCTGAGCTGTGAAAGCAGATGAGGACGGCATAGGTCAGGTCCCCGCCACTACCTCGCCGGCGAGGTAGTGGAGAACTGCGTCACGTGGAGATCACCGACCTTGCGACTCATGCGGTAGGGTGCGAGTCGGCTGTCGGTGCAAGTAAAGGTGTAGGTGGCTCGTGGTCGGCCCTCCTCAGCCGTTAGCCTACTATGACGCGAAAGTACTATTGAGAGGTCGGCAAGGTGGGGTTCATTGAGGATGGTCGCCAGGGTGACGTGGTGACCGAAGCCGCTCGACGACGAACCTTCGCCATCATCAGCCACCCAGATGCTGGAAAGACGACGCTGACGGAGAAGTTCCTGCTCTATGCGGGCGCTGTTGCCGAAGCCGGGGCCGTGAAGGCTAGAGCCGGACACCGGCGGGCCAAGTCGGACTGGATGGCTCTTGAGCAGCAGCGAGGCATTTCGATCACCTCGACTGCACTGCAGTTCACCTACCGGGACCGTGTGGTGAATCTTCTCGACACACCCGGACACCGTGACTTCTCCGAGGATACCTATCGGGTGCTTGCTGCCGCAGACGCAGCAATCATGGTTCTGGATGTGGCGAAGGGCATCGAGAGCCAGACACTCAAACTGTTCGAGGTGTGTCGGGCGCGTTCCATGCCCATACTCACATTTCTGAACAAGTACGACCGGCCCGGAAGAGATCCACTCGAACTGCTGGACGAGATCGAGGAACAGATCGGCTTACGCCCGACGCCGGTTACTTGGCCAGTGGGGATTCCCGGGGACTTTCGAGGCGTGGTGGATCGTAGGGACGGGAGTTTTGTCCGTTACTCCCGGACCGCAAGAGGTGCAAGTGAGGCCATTGAGGAGCGCGTCGATCCGGTTAGTGCCAGCGCCGCAGAGGGTGAAGCGTGGCACAAGGCGATTGAGACAGTGTCCCTACTCGAAGAGGTGGGCTCCTCCTTAGACATGACGTCGTTTCTGGCCGGAGAGTCAAGTCCGCTGTTCGTCGGCTCGGCGCTCACGAATTTCGGCGTGCGCCACCTTCTGGATGCAGTGGTGGATCTAGCTCCTTCGGCACTTCCCCGCGAAGATTTGGCTGGGGTTTCTCGCCCGCTGGCCGCACCATTTTCGGGCTTTGTTTTCAAGATCCAAGCGAATATGAACCCGTCCCACCGTGACCACGTGGCCTTCGTCAGGGTGTGTTCGGGCCAGTTCACACGGGGAATGACGGTCATGCACGGACAGAGTGGTAAGCCCTTCTCGACGAAGTACGCTTCATCGCTCTTTGGTGCAGAGCGAGACACGATAGATGTCGCGTATCCGGGCGATGTGGTTGGCTTGGTGAATGCCAGCGGGCTCAATATCGGTGATGCTCTGTACGAGGCTGAGCCGGTGACCTTTCCCCCCATCGCAACTTTCGCACCGGAGTTGTTCGCCTCAGCGCGTCCAAGAGACACCGGTCGGCACAAACAGTTCTATCGGGGTCTGGTTCAACTCGAGCGAGAGGGCGTAATCCAGGTGCTTCGTGATCCTGAAGGAGATCCGATGCCGCTGCTGGCTGCGGTGGGAGCGATGCAGTTCGAGGTGTTTGCATACCGGCTTGCCAACGAATTCGGAGCCGAAGCGGAGTTGACTGCCGCCCCGTACAAGGTTGCAAGGTGTACCGATAAGATCACGGCCGAAAAATTACGAAAGGTGTCCGGAATTCGGGTGCTAGCCCGTGTCGACGGTACGTTGCTTGCACTCTTCGACAGCCCATTCCGGCTTCAGCGACTCGAATCGGACCACCCGGACTGGCGACTTGACCACATCGTCAGCGCAGGTGTCGTTCCCTGAGCGCGGCTTTATTGTGGGTAGCCGTAAGCGGAGTTGAACTAGCGGGCCCGGTCAATCCGAAGTAGTCGGAGTGGACGCGTGTATGGAGCTGGGGGCGTACCGGACAGGGTGTGCGGCCGATACGGCATGAATGTCTCTCGGATCTTACTCCACCACGGGGAGGTGGGACTAGCCCCCTTCTGGGGGCGCGATACTTGAAAGATTCGACTCTATACGGATGAGGATATCGAAAGACCCCGTCTGGCGACGCCCGTGGAGCCTCTCGAATTTAGGTTCGAGGGATTCTCGTCCCACTGGAAACCAGGGTCCAATGATTCAAAGGTGAGAATGAAATTCCGGGAGAAGACTGCTAGGTGTGCGACCATGACAGCGGGAATCATGCGAATCCATCAGAATCCAGCTTCATACTGCAGAGGCGATGACTGAAGTACTCTCAGGCGGGGAGCAACGGACAGACTTTTTGAGTTGGCCCAAACTATGGCGTCGTGATTCAGGCAGTCAAGACTCTTAGCAGGGATGAGTACTTGGTAGTCGAACTTTCCGAGGAGGTTTGAGTTCGGGTGTTATCGAATCCGCTGGATACGATCTGGAGGAGAAGTTCCGAATGCGGAGTTTCCCGCGTGCACCATTGGAACCGAATCGGATGAGGAAGTTGTGGGCATCCAGTCGGTGGAACCGTCTCTCCCCTCTCCTCATTCGACGTGCGACGCGTCTTCGGGCGATGCCTGACACACAGGAATGTCTGAATTTGCACCTTTAGGCGTGATGAGGATATTTGACCAATTGCTCGAGCATGCCGAAGGATGGCCGCACTCGGTCAGTGCGTCTAGATACTGCCAGTTGCCGGAGCCTTGGCATCAGTCGGGGGCTGATCGTATCTTCCGGAGGGCGGATTCAGAACTTGTCTTCAGTCGAGTTCGGGTCGCCAGATCGATGTCCGCTAGATCCCCATCGCCAAAATAGGTGAGCGCCTTGAGGGCCTCGGCAGGTTGGAAAGCGGTGCCAAAGAGGGTTCGTGCGCCCGTGAGACCTGCGTCCAGCGGTATTCCACTGGCGAGAAGGGCATCGATATCGTAGTAGTCCTTTGACTCTGCGCGAAGAAGTACTACTTTGAGTTTGTGAGAGAGGAGGTCGGCGCCGGATGCGACCAGCAACACTCCGTCGTCGGTCAGCTCGGGGGGAGCTAGGGATGTGACTCAAACTCCGAAGAAGGACAGCTTCACGTGGGAGACCAAGCTGGAGATTGTATCGACTTCGTCTCGAATTCGTCTCGAATTACTCGACCTTCCGAGAGCAACGGGAGTTCTCTCCAGAGAGCATCTTTGTCAAGTGGTTGCGGACCGAAGAAGTCAAAATCGACCGACTGTCTGTGTCCGCAACGGAGCGCGACTGCGGTACCCCCATAAAGCACCATCCCGAGATCTCGGAGGGGCCCGAGCCGGGGCCAAAGTGCCAGCTGCTCGGGCGGCAAGACTGACAGCATCGGTTTGAAGCTAGGCACTTAGGTCCCGACGGGGCATCGGGGGCACCTCTTCATCAAATGCGACCAACCTGAGTCGGTAGTGCCAGAATGACCAAGACTTGGGGCGAAACCACCCGGCCTCTGCATGTTTCAGAACCGAAACCAGAGCCATGTCACCGAACACGTCGTTGAGTTCACTCTCGTCCTCCCAGTCAGCGAGATCCATGATAAGTGCCATGAGTCTCTCTGGACGCCGAAGTGCCTCATCTGGGCTCTTCCACCACATGTAGTGCGAAAGACGCCTCAATAGCTCCCACTGTTCAGTGGTCAATTCCACATTGCGTATTCTAACCTGGACTTTTTTGCCAGGACCTGCGTTGGATAGAGAGCCATCGCTGCTTGAGCTTCTGGGCCGGGGTGCAGACATTCGCCGTATCAATTGACCGCCTGTCTGAATTGGTGGCGTACCGATGGTGAAGGGGTTGAAGACGGTTCTCACGTGGGTGCGTGCCTGCCCACCGAAAAACCCTCAGTGAGCGGACCGCCGACCGATTCGAGTATTGACTCGACTATGGAGACCAACGGCGCCTTGTCGGACTCTGTCGAAAGCGTTCTGAATGCATCACCGAATCGGGCAGCGAACCCAGATCCGGCCTCTTCGAGCTGTCGGGATAGCCATTTTCCGGTGCCGGTCCACCTCTGCTCGCTCATTAAAAGGAGGGTGCCGGCCATCTCGAGCAGGTGGCTGGCTATGAAGATGGTCTCGGTCGGATCGATGGCGCCCCGGAGGTCGTCGAGCAGGTCAGACAGGAAGTACCTGCGCTGTTCCAACTCTGCCGAAGAGAGGGGCTTAGGCCCGGCGTCGATGATTGAGTGCGCCTCCGTCTGGATGTCCGCCGCCTCGCCGGATCTGTCGAGGATGACGTGGCCGCAGCACATTCGGGCGAGGCTACAGCGACGGTTCCGTGCGTCGAGCTGGTAGAACTCGACCAGAGACTCCCTTGAGTGGACGAACAGCTCCACTACCCAGCCGTGCGATCTCATTGTCTCCCTGTAAGGGGCCGGAGGTCCGTCGAGTACTACCACTATGTCAAGATCCGAAGTTGGTGTTCGTCGGGCGGTAAGGACCCCGTCCGAGAGTATCGCCACGCGACAGCCCGGGAAGTTCTCCTCGACCACTTGCCCGGCCGCCAAGACGGGATCGTCAATCTCCATGCTCCACCTTACGCTCGGCATTGTCGTCAGTTTCCGAATTGGTCGCACTGACTACCCTTGTCAGCAATCTTTCGATCCATCGTGCGCCATCTGTATACAAACATCGGTATCTGATTGTTTAGACGGTTACTCCTGCAAGTGCGACGATGATACCGATGGCACCGGCGATGAGTAGACAGGTGACCACGCTACGGCTACGTGTTAGTAGCCAGATCAATGAACCCGCCAGGATAGGTATCTGCCACAGGTGCTGCACCGCCAGAGCCAGAGAGATGGCCGAACCGGCGATTGCACCGATCACTGCAGGTCCCGCACCGGTTAGGAATGCCTGGATGTCGACGTTTTTGCGGATCTGGTCGAAGCGTGGAGCGCCGATCAGCACGAAGAGGAATGACGGTGTGAATGCCACGACGGCGGCGAGGAGCCCCCCACCAAATCCCGCAGCCGCATAACCGACCGCGGCAACTGTCTGCACCACAGGGCCGGGAGTGATCTGACCGAGTGCGACCGCATCAAGGAACTGGGCACCGCTCAACCAATGGTAAGTGTTGACGGCATCGTGCTGCATGAGTGGGACGATGACGAATCCTCCGCCGTATGAGAGGGCACCGACCTTGAGGGCAACCCAAGCGACGGCGCCGAGCGTGCCTACAACAGCGGTGTGGGAGACGAGTCCGCCGAGGGCAGTTCCGGCTGGAGTAGACGAAGGGCGTGGACGCTTTTGTCGGATGAGAAGCTCTGCCAGCCCGCACGCGAGAAGCACAAGCACCAGCGATGATCCAAGTGCGAGTGTCGCGGCGGCACCGATTGCGGCGTAAACGACCCATCGGACCTTCTGGCTCCTCCTAACGCCGATTCTCCGATGACTCGCTGGCGCAAGACTCCAGGAGGCATTCAATGCGACTGCCGGTACCGCAGCGCCAGCGCCAGCGGATGCCCCGAGAACCCAGACAGGTGAATGGCTGGACATCAGAAAAAAAGCGAGGAGGAGTATCAGGAGCAGTCCGGGAATGATGAAGCAGACTCCACCGATCACGGCCCCGGCTGCGCCCCGTAGCCGCCAGGCGCAGAAGATCGCAAGCTGAGTAGATGCTGGACCTGGGAGAAGATTGGTTGCTGCGATGGCGTCCTCGAAGTCGCTCTCGTCCATCCAACTGCGTTGCTCTACACAGAGGCGGCGAAAGAAAGAGATGTGGGTCGGAGGACCGCCGAAGCCGACACAACCGATTCGGGTCCACTCCCGGATTATCGTTCCCAAGCCGGTGCTGTACGCGGCGCCTTCTTGATCCCCCTTGTCCATCTCCACCCTTGAATTCGTCGCTGACCCAAGGTTACAGCACCTTCTGTCGATCCCAGCAAGGACTCGTTCACACTCGAATCCGACCCAGATCTGGTATTGGCACACCGTCCGGACGACCAAGCCGTCGGACTCATCGACCAGTCGGATCGGAAAGTGCTCCCGATCGATCAGGGGAACAAGGCCGAGGGAATGTGTGAAGCAGTTACCCAGGCTCTTTGAGGTCGGCGAATGGCTTGCTGCCGCCACACTTTCTAGGAAGCGGCAGTTGCAGAGCCTTCGGACCGGTTCTCGGACGAGACCGGAACAGCCCTTACAACCTCAATCCGATCGGGACATGGCTGTATTTGGGAGTATCTGAATTCGACGGCGCTGCAGTGTCGGCGGGCGCAGGTGGCGATATGGCCAGGGGGCTCTGTGGAACCTCAGCAGCCTGCACCCAAATGTGTCGTGACCCTGAAGGTGCGAGGTCTACGTAGCTAGTGAACGGCACCTAGATAAAGCCCAGCGTGCGCTCAACCGCCAACAAGGTGGCGTGGTAAGTGTGGAGTCTCTGCCAGTTCAAAAGCCGAGGTTGTCCCCGACCGTAATGATCTATGCAGGCAGCGGCTGGTTGAGAAGTGTCGTGTGGATGGAAATCCAGGTGAGACCGGTGGCGGAGGTGAACGCCAAGGAATCCGCACCCGTGCTCGAGTTGTCAATCAGTGCGAAACATGCGTGGGAGTCGACAAAGTCGAGCTGCGATAGGTTCTGTGAGGGCTGCATCTCTGGACTTGTGGCATCGAGCGCCACGAGGCGCCTTGAAACGTGCCGTGGTGAAAGGACACGGCCGTCCACTCGTCGCAGCGAGTGCGTAGAAGCTGAGGGCAGCCTGACCCTAGAGGACATAGGGAAAGGTGGCAAGCAGCCCTGACAAAGCCGGGGCGGGTCAGTACTGGCAGATGACCCCGTGCTCGGCGAGCAAGACAGGAAGGTATAACGACAGTGAACCGGCGTATGAAAGCCTCTCAAGAAGAGTCCACCAGCCCCAAATCTGACGGACATGGGCTGGGTCGCAATGCGTATCGGCGCTTCGGTGTCGAGAACTCCTTGGTCGATTGATGTCGTCGATCGGGAGGCCATGGTGAATGCCTGCGGCGTAGCCATGGCGAAGTTGCAGGGGCAAAGTTGGGTGCCTCACCTGTCAAACGGTGAAAGGATGAACGTGGGAACC
Source organism: Acidimicrobiaceae bacterium (assembly GCA_013044385.1). Taxonomy (GTDB): domain Bacteria; phylum Actinomycetota; class Acidimicrobiia; order Acidimicrobiales; family Acidimicrobiaceae; genus JABEUN01. The sequence goes on along the minus strand of JABEUN010000018.1, from coordinate 11,478 downwards.
ACTTCGACAGCCCCCTACCCGGCCAGCAACCAGCTGGTCAGCGGGAAGACGTGTCGCTCGTTGATGCTGTTGGAGTGGGGCGGAGGGGTCGTAGTAGTCCGAGGTCGGGAAAGCCGGCTACATGGCGAAGGACCCCAGCGTGTTGGTAGCAACAGAGCAGAACGAGGAGGTCGCTTGTGAATATAGGCGCTCCGTGGCCCGACCTTGACGAGGCAGAGCACCGGGTACTCGGGATGCAGACGAAGCTACACCAATGGGCGATCAGTGATCCTGATCGTTGTTTTGATGACTTATTCAACCTCGTCTATGACCCGGCCTTCCTCGTGGTGGCGTGGAATCGGGTACGGGAGAACAAGGGCGGGCGCACCGCTGGCATAGACGGGATCGCACCACGATCTATCGCCTCTGCCGGGGAGTTCCTCGATGCGCTGCGAGATGACCTCAAAGCCCATCGATTCACTCCAACCCGAGTTCGGGAGAAGGCGATCCCTAAAGCCTCGGGCAAAGTCCGTCGTCTCGGGATACCAACTGCTGTTGACCGGGCCGTGCAAGCGTCCCTGAAACTGGTGCTTGAGCCGATCTTTGAGGCGGACTTTCACCCGTGCAGTTACGGGTTCCGCCCGAGGCGCAGAGCCCAGGACGCAATCGCTGAGATTCACTTCCTCGGCACACCCGTTCGCAACTATGAATGGGTATTCGAGGCAGACATCAAAGCGTGCTTTGATGAGATCGACCACACCGCCCTCATGGGTAGGGTGCGACGTCGAATCAGAGACAAAGGTGTCCTTCGCTTGGTCAAGACATTCTTGCGAGCTGGAGTCCTTACGGAAAGGGGCCTCAATCGCAAGACTATCACCGGTACTCCCCAAGGCGGGATCCCCTCACCGCTACTTGCCAATATCGCCCTGTCCGTGTTGGACGAGCACTTCACAGCCAAATGGGAAGCGCTCGGTCCGCCATGGACCCGTGCCAAACATCGTCGTGCCGGGGTCCCGGCCATGAAGCTCATTCGCTATGCGGATGACTTCGTGGTCATGGTCAACGGCTCTCGCAACGATGCCGAAGCGCTCTGGGATGAGGTGACAGCGGTGCTCGCTCCGATGAGCCTACGCCTCTCGGAAGAGAAGACCAGGGTCTGCCACATTGACGAAGGGTTCGACTTCCTCGGCTGGCACATCCAGTGCCGGAACCGTAGAGGTCAAAACGGCAAGAAGGCGATCTATACCTACCCATCGAAGAAGGCGCTTGCCTCCGTGATGGCAAAGGTTCGATCGTTGACAGCCAGAGCAAAGCATCGAACGCTAGGCGACCTGTTGATCTCGGTGAACCGAGTTCTGTCGGGATGGTGTAACTACTTTTACCACGGAGTGTCCTAGCGGACCTTTAGTTACCTCGATCACTTTACGTGGTGGAGGATCTATGGCTGGATCCGCAAACGGCATGCCGGGCTGAACCAGGGGACTCTCGTCCGCCGCCACCTCCCTAACTGGGAGATACGCGATGGCAGAGTCGAGATGTTCCGTCCACAAAAGGTAGCGATTGTTCGCTACCGATACCGGGGCGCTCGAATCCCCACACCATGGTCAAGCGAAACGACAGCTTCACCCGCACCAGCGGCATAACACGTGGAGAGCCGGATGCGGTGAGAGTCGCACGTCCGGTTCGGAGGGCGGGCCGGGGAAACCCACCTGTCGAGAGGCTGGCAGGGCGCCCCGGTCCGACCCTACATTCGGATGTGCCCATGTCGCTCCTGCGTTATCTGTCGAAAGCAACGTTCCGCTTCCGGGAGATCGGTTCTCGATGGTTCCAGACTGGGCTGGGATCCATAGCCAGGCCAGTCCGCGCCTCGAGTTCAGCATCGAAGCTATGGCTACACCCGACAGGGGCCGACCTGGACGCCATACTGAGAGATCGGAACCGAGCGATGTGAGACTCGACGAGCTAATGCTCCTCACTTCTGTTCCACAGGACGTGAAGATCAGGTTCTGTGTCAGGGGTAGGACAGCGAACACCATTGGTTGGCTGCATCCATAAGCGGGCCTAGACGCAGCCGTCCAAGCGTAGCCGTCGTCCTTGGTCGCCATAAGTAACGTTACTCCGCTGGGCTCGGTGACAAGTACCCAACCGCTCTTCGGATCTGTGAAGTGGAGAACCCCCCACATTGCAAGTCCACTTTTCCAGCTCGTGGTCGTATCGGTTGAGACCATCCGCCAACTGGATCCCCCATCGTGGGTCACAAGAAGGTCCGGGGCTGGGGTGGAGTCCCTGCCAAAGACCGGGGTCACCTCCAGCCATCCCACCGAAGTAGATGTAAATGTCAGATAGATGGGACGCAAGGGACCTAAGCCGAGTTCAGGAAGTTTGATGGAGGACTGTCGCCAGCTATGCCCTCCATTTACCGTCCGAATCACCGCCACCCTCTAGGGATGACCCACTACCCCGGTTGCGACCCATGCATCGGTAGAACCGTATATGGCAGCGCGCTGCCAAGCCTCCCCGTCTGCAAGTTTCGCCAGAGTTCGAGGGTCGCTGTCAAACCACTTCTCTCCAGAGTCGAAGGTTCGCCATAGTACCGACACTTGACTGTTGGGAGTGCCACTTTGGCCCGCACCGAACATCCAGCCGGTCGTCGGTGAGCTCATATCTATCCACTGGAGATTGGTGGGTACCGCGGTAGGAGCTTGAGCGATGGTCGCAGGAGTTCCACACGACGTGAGCGAAAGGGATGTGAGCATGACGAGGATGAACCATCTTTGAATGTGTCCCTTCGGCAAGCCCAGCCCTCCGATTACAACTCAGGTCGTGCGGCCAGCTTCGACGTTATCAGCCTCGGCGCGACGGGTCCATGCCTCTTCGGACCCAACGGAAGTTGTACCGATTGACGGTATGCGGAGGCGGCCGACTTATGGATTAGACCCGAATCAGTTTGCTGAAGATTGGCATCCGGTCCAACGTGGAGACGACGAACTTGGCGAGCCTGAGCCCTACGGGTCTAAACAGTACCACCGTGAGCGCTCCAACGACAAGACCTCCAATTACGTCCAGTGGGTAGTGGGCTCCGACATAGACGCGGGCGAATACGAGGAACAGGCCGACTACGAGGGCGAAGATTCGAATTGGTCCTGAATCGGAGAAGAGCCAAAGGCCCACTATCACCGCTCCTGCAACGGTAGCGTGGTCGCTTGGGAAGCTGAAGTCATTTGCCCGTGCAACGAGCACCTCGACGCCAGGGATGGTCCGATAGGGCCTCGGTTCCCTGACGAGGTGGTTGATCGGCTGTGAGAGGCCCACTGCGAGAACCGTCGCCAAACCGACCCAAGTTACACCAGCGACAGATCCCGGCCTTTTTGACTCAACCTTGCGGGCGTGCCACCAGGCCACGATCAAAGAACAACCGAGTAGGACTACGCCACCGTACAGTGCGTAGCTCGACATGAATCCGTGTGCCCAGCCCGTCGATCTGGCGAATTCGTTGATGTCAAGGTAGAGTTGTCTGTTCATCTTCTGTCAACCATCCGTTCACCCAGACGCTAGCAGCTGGTTTATGGAAACCTGTGTGCGAGTTTCAGCACGTTTGCTCGGCCGTGGTTAGTGGGACGGTGTTAGTATCGTGCTGCTCTATCCGATCTGGCCATGTTCGATAGGCGTCGGGATGACGCCTGCACGTGTCCCTTGATTTCTAGGCATGGCCGCTGCGTTGCTGCTTGCGGTGTTGGGAGGGTCAAATGACTACTGTTCGCTTGCTTGTCGGCACCAAAAAAGGAGCCTTCATCCTAACCTCTGATGGCAAGAGGGGTGACTGGAAGGTTACCGGGCCGCACTTTCCGGGTTGGGAGATCTACCATATAAAAGGATCTTCGATAGAGCCAAACAGGATCTTCGCCTCGCAGTCAACGGGCTGGTTTGGTCAGTTCATTCAGCGTTCGGATGACGGCGGAGAGACGTGGGAGTCGGTGGGACGGGACTTCTCGTACAATGGGACGCCCGGCGACCACCTCTGGTTCGATGGCTCGAGCAGACCTTGGCAGTTCACCAGGGTCTGGCACATGGAGCCATCATTGACCGATGTCGACACGGTCTTCGCAGGTGTTGAGGATGCAGCGCTGTTCAAGAGTGTCGATGCCGGCCAAAGCTGGACGGAACTCGATGGACTCCGCAACACGAAGTCCTCCTCCGCATGGCAACCTGGAGCTGGTGGGATGGGCCTGCACACAATCGTGGTCGATCCGTCGGACCCCGACAGGATGTTTGTTGCAATTTCGGCGGCTGGAGTCTTTGGCACCACTGACGGAGGTGGCGGCTGGAAGGTCCTTACCAAGGGCCTCAGGTCGGAGTTCATGGAGGATCCTGACGCTGACGTTGGCCACTGCGTGCATCGAATTGCCATGCATCCGGGCAGGCCGGAGAGGCTCTACATGCAGAAACACTGGGACGTTATGCGTTCGGACGACAGTGGGGCTAACTGGCATGAGGTGAGCGGCAATCTGCCGACTGACTTTGGATTCGTTATCGGCGCCCACCCGAGGAATGAAGAGACGGTCTACGTGATCCCGATCACCAGCGATACAGAGCACTTTCCCGTCGGCGGCAGCCTCAAGGTGTTCCGCTCCACGGTCGGCGGAGACGAGTGGCAGCCGCTAACGAGGGGCCTACCCCAGGTGAACTGCTACGTGAATGTGCTCAGGGGAGCGATGTCAATCGATTCTTTGGACCCGTGCGGTATCTACTTCGGCACTACCGGTGGGCAGGTGTACGTTTCTTCCGATGAGGGTGAGAGCTGGGAGGCGGTGGTGCGCGACCTTCCGGCCGTCCTGTCTGTCGAGGTGCAGAGTTTCTAATGGTCGAAGTGATCCTGCCGACGCAGATCCGGATGATCGCCCAGCTCAAGCCGAAGGTTTGCGTGAAGGTGGCCGACGGGGCGACGCTCAACACTTTGTTGGATGGCCTGGAGGCCGACTACCCGGCCCTCCGGGGTGCGCTCAGGGATCCCAGCTCCAGGCGGCGTCGGCCGTTCATCAGGTTCTTTATCGCAGGTGAGGACTTCTCCAATGAGAATCCGGACTCACCACTGCCGATCTCAGTGGTAGACCAGTCAGAGCCGGTAGTGATCGTGGGCGCTATAGCAGGGGGATGAAGCTGGGCAAAGACAGCTCAACGTCGACTAGTCAGCTCCCTGACGCTCGTGAGAATGGGTCGGGCCGGCGCAAGTAGCTTCGACGATACGACCCTTCGCCGAATTAGAGCTTTTAGCGATTCGAAGTCGCTTTCAGGTCCGTTCTGGCCGGAGGACTCTATTAGCTGCTCTATCCGAAGTTCCTGTGCATGAACCAGTTCGTCGCGGATCGAGATCTGTTCTGAGAGGGTAGCAACGGTGACAGTAAGCTTTTCGGCTCGGTCGCGTTCGGCAGTTACTTCGTTTCCCATCCTGTTGATCTCGTCGTTGAGTCTGTTGAACTCCAATTTCGCTCGCTGACCTTCGGCTATCAACTGGCACCTGGAGCCCACCGCTGCAAACAGCGATGTGATCGGGGCCGGATCCGATTTGAAGGATGCAATCAGTTGCGAAAGGCGCTCAGGGACCTCTGACCCAACGGCGAGTACTCCTAGCCCATTGGAGTGTGGCAGCTCCAGACTTGGAAACCTCTCTGCGACGTCAGCCCAGAATTTCCACACGCCGAATCCACGTTCCCTGACGGCCACGTCGTGCAGGAGGATCACTCCACGATCGGACATCTTCGGGAGCCACTTCTCGAAATCCTCCCTCACGGCCTCGTAGCTGTGGTAACCGTCTATGTGTAAGAGATCGATCGAGCCATCATTGAAGTAGGAGAGGGCATCTTCGAACATCATCCTCAGAAGGGTTGAGAAGCCCCCGTACTTGCGCTGATTGTACGCGTTGAGCTCCTGGAAGACTTCCTCTCCGTACAGGCCAGCGTGTTCGTCTCCCTGCCAGGAGTCGACGGCGTAACAGGTGGTAGCAAGGTCTGACTCACTCACGCTCTGACAGAACGCCGAGTAGGAGTCCCCTTTGTGGGTGCCCAGCTCTACGAGCAGTCTCGGCTTGGTCGCCGAAATCACCCAGAACGCGAACGGTATGTGGCCCTGCCATGGTGCCACGTCAGTGAGCCGATCTGGCACCCTAAAGAGGCTTGAATCCATCCAGCAACTGTCCAAGACTCGACCACCCGAAACTCGTAGGGATATCACGAGATGTGATACCCCCACGCTACACCTGATTGGGCTAAGCGGGGGTGGCCTGATTACCTAGATTGGAAGACTCGTACAGCTGTTGCCTTAGCAGTGCCAGTCGGTCCGGCTGCTGTACGACGTTATCTTTAGCGAGAGTGGCGTAGAACTCGCTCAACTCGGTATCGAAGAATGCTTTGATGGTCAGTCCGACAAGGCCCAATCTCTGTAGATCCGAGATGATCAGTCGGAATGATGCCGGTGTGAACCTCCAGCAGTGTATGTCCACGTACTCTTGGGACGCGACGCTTTTTTGGTACGCCTCTACGGCTTCGTCGAATCCGTGGGCCAAGCTGTCTGCACCTCCGACATCTGAAGGTGTCCAAGCAAGACCACCCGATCGGTGTGCGGCCGAGGAGAAGTGGTCGAATATCTGTCCGCTGGAAGGTCGGGTCGCACCCCTCATCCAGGCATCAACCAGACTTCCCGTGGTAGTTACCGGTTGAAAGTAGTCGAAACAGTACCTCTTGTCGGGGATGATCAACGAAATCACGCCACTGTCTGCCAGGATCCGCTCCGCCTGAATGAGGAAGGAGATCGGGTCGGGCAGGTGCTCGAAGACGTGGCTCGCCACTATCCAGTCGTAGTGGTTTTGCTTCTTTGTCAGCTCGTCGAGTGGTTCGCCGTTCCACACGTAGTCGACATCTTCGATTCGTGAGAGATCGACGCCATGACCAGCGTATTTGTCGATCAGCTCCTCGCGATTCAGGTGGTCTACTATCTCGACCCGATAACCATCTGCCTTGGAGGTGATCGGATTGTGGCTCGGACCGATCTCGAGTCCGAGTCCACTTCGGTCCACTAGGTGCAGAGCCTTAGTGGTATCGCGATTTGCCATCTGACCAGGTCTGAGTGGGCGCTTCTCCTCTGCTCCGTGGGTTAGGTAGTGCTGGGCCCCGGATTCAAAAGAGCCGTCTTTTACCGCCTCGGCCACGTCGGGGTTAGCCAACAGGTAACTCTGCTCATCGAATCCATCGAATAGGAGTGCCACCTCCGGCTTTTTCGACCGGGTGAGTCGCTTCCAAGCCAAGGGGCCTCGCTTTTCTTAGGATACTTCTCCCCAGCATTGTCCGGTGACTGTCCCTTGTCAATGACCGTTGGCTTTATCGACCGATAGCCCGTTTACAGACCGATGGAGCTAGTGTTCGGTTATGGAGAATCCGTCGTTGTGGAACTTCGATGCCTGCGACTCGGTAGTACGCTCGGATAGCATCTGCGTGCTCGAGAGCCTTCCAACCGAGTGTGCAAGACTTGTCTATCTCGACCCACCGTTCAATACCGGACGACTGCAGAGTCGTGAGTCGATTCGGACCGTCCGGACTGAGGGCGGATCCAGAGTGGGCTTCAAGGGTATGAGTTACGGCACAATCCGGGGGAAGGTCAGTTCCTACGACGACAGCTTCGTCGACTACTGGTCGTTTCTGGAGCCCAGACTCGAGCAGATCTGGAGAATATTGAGAGCCGATGGGACGCTCTACCTGCACCTGGACTATCGGGAGGTGCACTATGCAAAGGTTCTTTTGGATGCGCTCTTCGGTAGGGAGTGCTTCTTGAACGAGATCATTTGGGCCTATGACTACGGGGCACGGACCAAAAGGCGTTGGCCCACCAAGCACGACAACATACTCGTGTATGTCAAAGATCCGGCAAATTACGTCTTCAACGCTGATCAGATCGATCGGGAGCCGTATATGGCGCCTGGACTTGTGACGCCGGAGAAGGCCGAGAGGGGCAAGCTGCCTACGGACGTCTGGTGGCACACCATTGTTTCGCCAACCGGCAAGGAGAAGACGGGGTATGCGACTCAGAAGCCGGAAGGGATCTTGAGACGTATCATCCTGGCGAGCAGCAATGAGGGTGATCTTGTGGTGGATCCCTTTGCAGGCAGCGGCACGACGGGGGCAGTAGCTTCGAAGCTTGGTCGGAGGTTCCTCCTGGTCGACAGGAGTAGCGATGCGATTCAGGTTATGCAAGACCGGTTCGCCAGGATATCTGGCGTAAGGCCGGTGAACTTTTCGGAGCTCGGTTGTGACGCAGACGATGGGGGCACGTCCTAGCTGAGGCCAAACTGCCACTGCGGCCAGCCGAATCGAAGTGGCCCGACTTGTGGGTTACCATCTATTTTGTGAACCGGCAGAGTGGAGGAGACTTGTCTGAGATGGACCTCGATGATATGGGTAATCTGGTTGGCGAAGCGGAGTCACTTCTGGAGCGTGCCGTAGAGCTGAGGCGGAAGATCCACCGTCGGCCCGAGATCGGTCTGGTTTTGCCAGAGACCCAGGCAACGGTCTTGGCTGCCCTCGAGCCGCTCGGACTCAGGACCTTTTGTGGCACTGGAACCACATCTGTCGTAGCGGTCCTCGAAGGCGGCAAGCCAGGCCCGACCACACTTCTGCGAGGAGACATGGATGCACTTCCGATGCCGGAGGACACCGGATTGGACTTCGCATCTGAGATTCCAAACGCGATGCATGCGTGTGGGCACGATGCCCACGTGGCGATGCTGGTTGGAGCGGCGACTGTCCTAAGTGGTCGGAAATCTTCGCTCAAGGGTCGCGTTGTCTTCATGTTCCAACCCGGTGAGGAGGGATATGGCGGAGCGAAGGTGATGTTAGAAGAGGGCCTTGTCGAGAAGTTCGGCCACATCGACCGTGCATTCGCCATCCATGTCACGCCCCAGGTCCCATCGGGAATGATAGTGACCAGACCCGGTACCCTGATGGCCTCGGCTGATGAGTTCAAGATTGTCGTCAAAGGAAAAGGCGGACATGCCTCCATGCCACATGATGCGGTAGATCCGATCCCGGTAGCTTGTGAGATCGTCCTTGGGTTACAGGCGATGGTCACTAGGAGAGTACCGGTATTCGATCCAGCAGTGGTGACCGTAAGTACCCTCAGGGCAGGCACTGCATCGAACGTCATTCCCGAGACGGTCGAACTCACGGGAACTATGAGGGCCGTTTCGGACTCCACCAGAGCCTACGTACTGCAACGGGTGAAGGAGGTGGCTGAAGGTATCGCTTCTGCACACCAGTGCACCGCACAGCTAACCCTTGAAAAAGAGGGTTACCCGGTCACGGTGAACGACAGCGAGCAGGCCTCAAGGACTCTGCAGGTGGCTAGGGATCTTCTCGGCCCGGCGAGGGTCATCGAAGCCCCCTCGCCCGTAATGGGTGCGGAGGATTGGTCGTACGTACTTCAGAAAGTGCCCGGCTCGATGGCCTTCCTCGGTGTTGCTCCTGCAGGAGTCGAGGCTCCCGCACCGAATCACTCGAACAGGATGTTGATTGACGAGCACGCGTTGAGTAGTGGCATCGCCATGTACTCTGCGATGGCAATCCGCAAGTAGTGCGCCAGCTGTCATTGCGAACCTGCTAGGGCGAACTCGTGTCGGCCTAGCCGCATTCAAAATCCGCACTGCGGTGCGTTTTGGGCTTTAGGGACGAACTACGATCACAAGTTCGGCGAACTGAGGTGGGAGTTGCGTGTCCGTTCACGATCTTTCAAAGGGAGAGGGCGTCGTTGAGCAGGTAACGCGGACAGCAGAGGCAGTGCTGGAGCAGTACGGTGTACCACTGGGGTCGAACCTGTCTTTACTGGAGATCTCCGAGAACGCCACCTTCGTTGTCGAGGCGCCAGGTTCGAAGATGGCACTGCGGGTACACAGGTTGGGCTATCACTCTCTCCAGGAGATCAGGTCGGAGGTGGCTTGGTCAGAGGCACTGCGCAGTGGAGGGTTCGTGAGGACCCCCGCTGTGATACCGGCAATTGATGGCGAACTGGTCACAGTTGCGACAGTTGATGGAATTGAGCGCAGCTGCGTCCTTTTCGATTATGTGGACGGATATCAGCTGGCATTGGAGCCCACCCTCGAGCAGTTTGAGCTGATCGGAGCCACGGCAGCTACCATGCATTGCCAGTCGAGGCTCTGGACTCCGCCCGCGGACTTTGATCGCTTCAGCTGGGATATCGACGCCTGTTTCGGGGCCGCTGCGCGGTGGGGAAGCTACCGAGCTGGCTCAGGACTGACACCATCTGAGATACTCGTGCTGGAGCGGGCGGAGAGGACTATTCGGCGCCGTCTCGGTGACTACGGCACTTCGGCAGAGGTCTTCGGTCTGATACACGCCGACATGAGGGCGACCAACATGATCTGGGACGACTATGGCCAGATGACCCTCATAGACTTCGACGACTGTGGCTACTCCTGGTTTATGTACGATCTCGCGTGCGCGCTGAGCTTCATGGAGCACTCAGAAAACAGGATGAGGCTGGTCGATGCGTGGCTGTCTGGTTACCGAACTGTCGCACCTGTATCCGCCGATGACAGGGCAGAGTTGGAGACCTTAATTCTATTGAGACGTATGATCCTTGTTGCCTGGATAGGCAGCCATCCTGCTGCGCCAAGCGCAGTGGCGCAGAACCAGATCTACTGTCACACAACTGTGGAACTCGCTGACATCTACCTCTCTGACCACAGTTAGCGCTTCACCGATCTCCATGAAAACTTGGACCGATGTGGCGACATCCTTCGCATCTTCTGCCATTTACAGCTGAGGCAACAGTGCAAGACATTTCCAAAACTTAAGGCTTTTGCTTCCGAAGACCGGGTCACTTTCCAAAACTAGGAGGACGATCACTTTGGAAAGCCGGACAGTCATTGCTCGAGCGCACTTTGCATGCGTGATTCGCCACGATACATATCGATATAGGAACGGCCCGGGATATCAGCCAACACCGTCACAGTTGTGTTTGCATTAGGCGACCTGAGGAGCTCCGAGAAAACTGATCCACCCATAATGTGAGTCGTTCCTCCAAAATAGATTATGGAGGAATGGAGAACATGAAGTCGAAAAGGCATACCCCCGAGCAGGTGATCAGAAAGCTTGCCGAGGGCGACAAGCTTCTCAACGGAGGAGCAACGGTCGCCGAGGTAGCTCGCCAGTTCGCCATCACCGAGACCACCTGGTACCGCTGGAAGAACCAATACGGCGGGATGAAAGCCAACGATGCCAAGAGGCTCAAAGAGCTCGAGAAAGAGAACAGCCGGCTAAAAACCATCGTCGCCGACTTGAGCTTGGACGTAGCGATGCTCAAGGAGATCGCCTCGGGAAACTACTAACCCCGAACCGACGTCGCAGCGCCGTTTCATTGCTGCAGCGTCGGTTTGGGGTCTCCGAACGACGGGCCTGTCGTGTTACCGGGCAGTCACGCTCTACCCAGCGATTGCCG
>JABEUN010000090.1 GCA_013044385.1 Acidimicrobiaceae bacterium | reverse complement strand
GATCACGTGATCGAAAAGGCGCCGAAGCGGGTTTTACCGATCTAGTTCTCTCTGTAAAAACTCAGTTAGCCGCAGTTTCCAACTAGGATTTGATGGACTACCTGACAGCTTTGCGCGACTATTCCGCGCGGGAGGACAATTGCTTAGCCACCCAGAAGAGGAGAAGGCTTTAGAGGCAGCGGTTCAGGGCAGGAGGATGACCTCCGCCCAGTTGACCGTCGTGAAACCCAAGTCATCCCTTCTGCAGCGCGTGTCCAACACATGGAAGTATCGAGATCTGCTCTTTGGATTGATCGGCAAGGAGATCTCGGTCAAGTACAAGAACTCCGTTCTCGGCATGGTCTGGTCGATGCTCAACCCAGCGATGTACATTCTGATCTACTTCTTGGTCTTCCAAAAGGTGATGAAGAATGGAATTCCGAACTTCGCCATCTTCTTGCCAACGGGTCTTTTGGTATGGAACCTGTTCCAGAACTCGATTTCGTCGGCTACTGGAACAATTGTTGACAACTCGGGACTGGTCAAAAAGGTGTCCTTTCCGAGGGAGATACTCGCCCTAGCGTCTGTTGGTGCGGCCTTTGTCTTCTTCCTCTTCCAGGCGATCGTGCTGGTCCTGTTTATGGCGATCTTCCGGGCGTTGCCGGCGTTCGGATACCTGTGGCTCGTGCCGGTGGCGATGGTGGTGTTGTTGATAGTCACCGCAGCGCTTGCAGTGTTCCTATCTGCTGTCAATGTCTACTTGCGCGACACTAAACACCTCGTCGAGGTTGGACTCGTCGCATGGTTCTGGGCGACCCCGGTTGTCTACCCTTTCATGCTCCTAGCCGGACCACTTGCAAAGCTAGGCCTCTCCTGGGCGTATCTGCTAAATCCGATCACTCTTCCCGTGATCACTTTCCAGCGAGCCTTGTATGCCAAGGTGAGTCCGATCAGCACTAACTTGCCGCACCCAGTCCTCCACATACTTCCTTCAAGCGGCCCGATGTGGTACCTCTACCACCTTGCCATCACTGGCGGAGTGGCGATACTGCTCTTCCTCGGTGCGCTGTACGTCTTCGGGCGACTCGAGGGCAACTTTGTCGAGGAGCTCTAGAAAAGATGTCTGTCGCAATAGAGGTCAGGGACGTATCCAAGAGGTTCAGGCTTTACAGGGAGAAGATGACTTCGCTCAAGGAGCGGGTCATCCACTTTGGTAGGGTTCCATACGAGGACTTCTATGCCCTGCGGGACATTGATATCGAGGTGGCGGAGGGTGAGACCCTTGGACTGCTCGGCCATAACGGCTCTGGAAAGTCCACCCTTCTCAAATGCATTGCAGGCATACTGCTTCCGACCTCCGGTGAGATAAGGGTTCGAGGCAGGGTTGCTGCAATGCTCGAACTAGGTGCTGGATTCCACCCGGAACTCTCCGGAAGGGACAATATCTACCTAAATGCGTCTTTGATGGGTATGTCCAAAAAGGAGGTAGATCGACGCTTCGACGATATCGTTGACTTCTCCGAGCTCGGACCATTTATCGAAAACCAAGTGAAGTTCTACTCCTCCGGCATGTATACGAGGCTCGGATTTGCCGTAGCTGTCAACATGGATCCTGACGTACTACTTGTCGACGAAGTACTCGCAGTCGGTGACGAGAATTTCCAGCGTAAATGCCTCGACAAGGTCAAGAGTTTCCAGCAGGAGGGCCGGACGATAGTATTCGTTTCGCACTCTGCGGACCTTGTCCGCTCCGTGTGTGATCGCGCATATGTGCTAGATCATGGCAAGGTGGTAGGCGGTGGACCGACGGCGGAGGCAATATCCATCTTGCGCGACTACCAGCTGATGGGATCTGGACTCAATCACGATCCGAATCTCGTTGTTCCGCACGGCGAGGGCCAGCCCGAGATTCACCTAGACGGTGAGAAGCCGGCTCTAATAACCAATCTGAGCATCCAGTATCCTGATCCATCTCGTGGGTACGTGAATCCAAATGAAACAGTCGCCCTGATATTGAGTTACGAATCACCGACGCCGCAGGAACTTCTCGTCGGCATCGAAATCAGCGACCTGCGGGGCGAAACGATCTTTGCAGCAAAGTCAGACGATATCGATATGGGCTCATACACGCTCTACGGCAAGGGCGAGATGATCATCAGTCTTGGTCCACTTCCGCTGCTGGACGGGGTCTACTCTTTGGCAGCCTCCTTCTTTCAAGCGGTCGGTGGGGCCAGAGTCGATTGGAGACCGATAGAGCAGGGCCTGAAGGTGGTAAATCCGTCCCGGTCAACCGGTATGGTGGCGATACCTGTCTCCATCGTGATGGAGTCGGACTGATCTAGGCGTGCTGACATCTAGTCTGCTAAATGGCTATGCGCTGTAGGAGAGATGACAAGACCTCCGGCGCAGGCGTTACGCCTACGTGCCAGTGGACGTGATAGGTAACGCTAAAGAGCTCCCCAATTACTAACTCACCTGATCTACTCCCCGAAACTTGGACCACTCATATGAGACCATGGATACTGATACTGCTTAGAGGTGACAATGCCAAGGACCTATGCGTGGGCGTTCCGACTTCGTATCTGCCAGAGAATCTTCGACGGTGAGACGATCGAGGAACTCGCCTTGGATGCCGGGCAAAAAGGGACGTTCTTTCGCGAGATGTTCTGATCTAGTAAAAGCTTCACGCAGGCATTGAGAGTCGGCGCTCACGATCGGCCGCGAACTTCAACGCGGCTCGAACATTTGCTTCGTTCAACTCTGGAAAGTCGGCGATAATCTGTTCCACCGTCATCCCTGCGGCGAGATACTCGAGGACGTCGTACACCGTGATGCGCGTTCCCGCAAAGACGGGCTTTTCGCTGCGAACACCCGAGCGTACTTCGATCGTCGTCACTTCACTCATGTCTACGTTGTACTATCCAGACATTGACCCTGAGCGAGCCGCCTCATGAAGCGTTATCGGTCTGTAGAAGAATGGCAACCGTCAATGAGGAATCCATAGGCCGCCTCGTAGTCTGCGGACGAGGGCGAGTCAGATCCGGTTCTCGGGGTCGATGGTCCAAGGCGTCGAGCAGAAATTAGCGATATACGAAGAGGTGCTTAGTCTTTCAGCAGAACCTTACGTCACCGAAGAAATCATCACAACTCCTTGATCCAACGAGCACAGCCAGCGCTTCGGGTTGCTCTCAACGGATTCGATCACAGCTGTCTCGAGTCACTGCCTGCCTACTACGGGGACTTCCCCCGATCGGGCTCTGACCTGTTGGCTATATTTCGGTGGTGAACCCACTGGTACACGACAATGCTCAACATTGTGAAGATTTGACCAGAGTTCCACGGTCCCCACGTCCTAGTTTCATTATGGAATAGCGGAGAACGGCTCCAGCTGCGATAGTAGACAACGCGGACACAACTTCTGCCAATTTGTCCGTCTCCATTCCGCCAAGAATTATTAGCGCCGTCCAGATCGCCGCGCAATCGGCGAAACTCCGAGCACCACAACCACGATCAATATCACAGCGAGTATGTAGTTATCTTCCTGAGCGACTCGGGCTGAGGGTCGGTAAAAGATCAGGCTCAGGACAAATAGGGCTCCAAACAGCTTCCCCCCGGTCTCTAATAGTTTGCGCAACCTGTTCGACTGGAAGAAGTTGTTGACTCGAGACGGGACTGGTGGCTCGCTCATCGCTTCTCTAATTTTCCTCCTCGTAGACGGGAGAGCAAAGAGTAGAGTCCTTCGATGTTGGAATGTTCCAGGCGTGGCTAAATTGACGGCGACGAAGGTGGCGAATCCGGCTCCTGCCAGCATAAACAGAAGTAGAGCCGACTCCAGATTAAGCCAATTGGCAAACCGTGTTGCTCCCAAAGCGGCGGCGGCGAACTTAGCTGCATAGTAGGGACACCAGAGGAGGATCAACTCGATCCAAAGCCAAGTTCCTCTTTCGGAGCGTTGTTTGGCGAGGCGCTGATGATACTTAGTCAATCCACACCTCCTTCATTAAGGTGGCCAGTAGCATCAAACCGATTTGCGGTTGAGTTCACTCACTGAAGTTAGAGTTGACAGGCTGGGTGCTTCTCCTGGGCTGGAATGCCCCAACTGGTTGTCAATCCAAGTGACGAACGTTCCCAAATCACTTGCGCCACACTCGGCCATCACATAGCTACCATAGGATCCGTCAAGGTACAAGTCTATTGTGGCCTCCGGAGCCAGCAAGCCAAGGAGCACACCGCCTGCTATGCCAACGGTACAGTCACCTAACGCATTGCCAGTCGAGGGGTTTACAGGCTCCTCTATGTATATATATTTTAGAATCACTGGATCGTATGCCTGGGTATAGAAGTATTCCACGGTACCGCATGTGCCACCGGGCTGGCAGATCAATTTCGGCAACAGGGTAGAGACCACCGCGCTGGGTTCGTTGGAGACCGCGGTCTCAGCCCATGCAGTAGTCCCACCCATCACCACCGCCGCAGTCGATAGCGACAATGTAGCAATACCAAGTCCGATGGCCTTCGCTACTCCAGCAATCTTCGTTTGTCCCCCCGGTTAGTTCGAGTGCGCTACTTTGTACTCCTGTTCGGTTATTCCATCCTTGGCGCTATTGGATATCTATCGGAAGATAACCCCCCGGAGGGCTTTGTCAAGCGAAACGGACCCCTTTCTTCGAACCAAGTACTTTTAAAGCGTCAACGACCACCCACTGCTCGCAACCAGCCGCGCTTCTTCGGAAGCATCGGTGCCCAGATGGAGTCCTTCTGAGGTCGGATGCAGGTCGAGTTGCTGGATCAGAAGCGTTAGACCACCGTCGTTGAGCTGTCTGTCGCGATGGCCGACACATCGAGAACTTCCACAACTTCTGTCGCCGTCACAGTGCCTTGGGCTATCGCACACCGGTCGAATACGAGGCGTTGACAATTGTCAACGCTCCTCCAAAACTGAGCCTTTCGCGTTTGAAAAGTGAGCCACCCTGAAGGCGTACGTCGAACAGACCGGGGGCGGTACGCCACCGAAGATCACCTCGCATCCGATCAAGTTCGGCTCTAGAGATTGGACCTGCTTGATCGGAGAATTCGAGAACGGCGCCCGCATGGTGACCGTTGCCAAATGGCTCGATGGCGCCATTTCCGAAGAATACATCTGGTCGTAATCCGTCCTTCGTCACCTTTCTGGCCCTACATGTGATCGTGGGCCGGGTGAGAGGTCGCTTCGAGTCAGTGACCGGTACGGCAATAATTCCCAAAAGAACCCACCGAGTCTAGGGTCGACGTGCAGATCGCAGCGACCAGTACCAGCACGCTTATGTCGCTTCGGGACGATGACCTGCGCTCTGCGCACTATCTCGATGCGGAGCGGTATCCCACGATTGCCTATTGGAGTTCGAGACTGGCTGAGGAACCCAATGGCAAATGGCTGCTTAGTGGTGACCTGAGAATCCGGGATGCAACCCGGCCGGTAGATCTCGTGGTGGTTGCGGGGGCGCTGTCGCTGATTCATACGGGAATACCCGAATAGCTTTCCAAGCACGCGGCTCGATCACCCGCATGGACTTCGGACTCGACCACGAGTTAGCCAAGGGGGCCGGAGGCAAGAAGGTGCGCGGTGACATCCTGATAGACATCGATGCCGAGTTGGTTCGGCCGCTCTGACTGGATGCATGGACCGTTGATCGAAATCTAAAGAGCGCCTGTCGGAAGCGGGAAATAGTCACCGCAGCTGGTGGCCGCGCCCGGACGCTGGAGGCGAGTCAAGAGTCCTCCTCCGATGTCGAGCGTGGTTCCGGTGGGACTTCCGGGCGTGAGGCGGGGACGTTCAGGTTGAAATGCACCCCGAGCATGCGGATCGTGAAGCAGGTCGCTGCGGCTACTACGGCAATGGCGCCGCCGTAGAAATGAAATTCGAGCGCCATCGCGGTGAGAGTGGCGCCGCAGGCGGCGGGAATGGCATACAGACCACTGGAGAGCACCGTCGGTACCTTCCGGATCACCATATCGCGAATGGTGCCCCCGCCAACGCCGGTGACGGTCCCCAAGACGACCGACTGGAACGGCCCGAGGTGAGCTGCGAACGCGGTGGTTGTGCCCGTAACGCAGAACAGAGCGAGGCCGGCGGCATCTAACACGGTTATTGACCGCCGCACGCGCACCCAGAAGCGGCGGGCGAGGAAGGCGGCGATGCCGGCTCCGCCGCCGACGGCGAGGTAACGCCAGTCCCGGAACGCGGCGGGCGGCAGTGAGCCGATGAGTATGTCGCGGATGATCCCTCCGCCGAGAGCGGTGATCACCGCCAAGACCATGACGCCGACGATATCGAGGTTCTCGGCTTCCATGGCCGTGAGCGCGCCGTTCAGTCCGAACACGAAGGTACCCGAGAGGTCGAGTGCTAGCTGGAGGGTTGAACCTGTGCTCAAGTCTGCCCCTGAGGGACGTCGATGGAATCGGGCTTGCCGAGCGATGCCAAGGCGGCGACGACCATGGCCTCGATCCCGGTGTCGAGGGTGGGTTGGATAACCGGTGCGAAGTAGGCGGAGTGGTTGACGGGGATATCCTGGGCCACGCGACCCTGTAGTTCGGCCTTGCGGTCGGTGTCGGGGTCGATGCCGCCGATCCCCCAGTAGCAGTATGGCACGCCGAAGGCGTTCGGGATGTCGCTGAAGTCCTCGCTGGCGGTCTGCATCGGCAGCGGCCGGGATCGCTCACCGAAGTACGATGCGAACGCGGCGGCAACCTTGGCAGTCGTGTCGGGGTCGTTGTCCGTGAGGGGGAACCGGTCGATCAGCTCGAAGTCCGCCGGTTTTGGGCATCCCGACGCCTGGCATTCGGCATCCACGATCCGTCGAATGGCGTCGAGGACCGAGGTCCTTGTCTGCTCGCTGTAGGTACGGATGTTCAGTTCGATCACAGCGTGGTCGGGGATGACGTTGCTCTTGGTCCCCGCTTGGATGCTCCCGACGGTGACGACGACCCGCTCGCCGGGGCTGGTCTCGCGGGCAACGACCGTCTGGAGGCGGACGACGACCAGAGCAGCGAGGACGACCGGGTCGACCGACGCCTGGGGCATGGAGCCGTGCGCCCCTCGCCCGTGCAGCGTGATTCGCATGCTGTCCGACGCGGATAGGGTCGGTCCGGCGTTGGTGCCGACGAGGCCCGAAGGTGCGGGGAGCACGTGCTGGGCGAGTGCAACGTCGGGGGTGGGGATAACTTTCGCCAAGTTGGCGTCGAGCATGCTGCGCGCCCCGTCGCCGGTCTCCTCGGCGGGTTGGAACAGGGCGATGAGGGTGCCAACCCAGACGTCGCGGGCTGTAGCTAGTAGATGGGCTACGCCGAGTAGGCAGGCGACGTGCATGTCGTGGCCGCAGGCGTGCATCACCGACACCTCGTTGCCGTCTCCGTCGGTGGCGGTGGCGTGGCTGGCGTAGTCGAGTCCGGTCGCTTCGGCGATAGGAAGGGCGTCCATGTCGGCGCGTAGCAGAACTTTAGGCCCTTCGCCGTTTCTGACTATGCCGACCACCCCTGTCCCTCCGACTTCGGAGTGGACCTCGATGCCGGACGCCCGAAGGCGCTCTGCCACCTTGGACGCAGTGGCGTGCTCTTGGTGAGACAGCTCGGGATGGGCGTGTAGGTCACGGTAAAACTCAGTTGCCCACCCTCGGACGGTTTGGAGCCCTGAAAGCACTGAGGTGGCAGGTGAGGAGGTTGGCGATGAAGTGCCCATCTCCCGATTGTACTTGGAAAGGTCATCGGATGTGAGCCCGCTCGCAGCGTTCGTATCCGTTGACAAGCTGCCGAGTGACGGAATTTTGTTCGCCTATTTCACTTCGTCTTTCCATAGTTCGATGAAATCTGGACCACCCGAGGACCTTGCTGGTTTCCGGGAATTCGGGCACCGTCGGATCTGGCCTCCCCGTTCTTGCCGGCCGGCGTGCTGGCATTCGGTCAGGCGATCGGGTCCCCCACCGCGGTCTCCCGTCGAACGACGGGGAGGACCTCAGAGGCGAGCAGCTCGATCGAGCGGGCGGTGTCGGCGAAGGGGAAGCCTACCGAGACCGATCTGGGCTAGGAAGCGGTCGTGGCCGAGCAGCTCATGCTCCCAAAGGATCTTGTCGATGATCTCCTGCGGGCTGCCGGTGAATAGCGCCCCGCGGGGCCGGCCCAGGCATCGAACGCGTCGCGGGGGAGCAGTTGCCCGCGTGCGCCGGGCATGTTGTTGGCGATGTAGCGGGAGTAGTAGGGGTAGAAGGTGTCGCGAGCGCCTCGGGAGGTGAACTCGGCATAGAAGTGACTGGTCACCCCGATCCGCAGTGCGTCTGGGGTATGGCCGGCGTCGGTGGCTGACTGTCGGTAATGCTCGGCGAGGTGAGCGAAGCGCTCGGGCTGGCCGAGGATGGCCAGATACAGCGCCAGCCCGTGGCGCCCGGCGCGCACGAGGCTGGCCGGTGTGCCGCCGACGGCGATCCATACTGGCAGCTGGCCTTGCACGGGACGGGGGTATACGCTTGCGTTGACGAGGGCCGGCCGGTGCAGGCCTGACCAGTTGACGTGCTGGCCGCGGTTGAGGCGCAAGAGGAGGTCGAGCTTCTCGTCGAACAGCTCGTCGTAGTCGGCGAGATCAAAGCCGAAGAGGGGGAACGACTCGGTGTAGGCGCCCCGGCCGGCGGTGATCTCGGCTCGCCCTCCCGAGACCAGGTCGAGCGCCGTAAAGTCCTCGAATACCCTCACCGGGTCCGACGTCGACAGCACGGTGACGGTGCTCGTAAGACGGATCCGCGCGGTCGCCTCGGCGACCGCCGCGAGGACCACCGGCGGCGACGCGATGGCAGAATCGGGTCGGTGGTGCTCCCCGACGCCGAAGACGTCGAGCCCGGCCTGGTCGGCGATCCTGGCGAGATCGATGAACTCGCGCAGGCGCACAGCCGGGTCGATGGCCTTGCCGTGACCGGATCGGCCGTGAGTTCACCGAAGGTGAACGCCCCGATCTCGAAGGTTCGCGATAGGCGGAAGGCGATGGTGGAGACCTCTTCAGACAGATGAAAGTCAGACAGAATGCCGGAGATTTCCGCCTGCGGGGACTTGTCGGCGCTGGTGCAGAGTGGAAATCGCATGCGATCTTCCATAAGTTGAGAAAACTGGCGAACTCGCGTCCAAACTAGTCAATAGCGCTGGCGTGAAGTGGGCACAACCCCCGGAACTGGGGCGACGAGACAGTCCGAAATACCACCTGACGTTTTTACCTGCTTCCTTGGTGTCGATCCTACGAAACTCACAGCAAGATAGACAAAATGAGTCTCGAATCTCCGAAACCGGTTCTGGTCCATTCTCCTAGGCGTTCGCCTCCCAGGCCAACTTGGTATCCCGACTCCTCGGGAAGAACGGGTCCGCAACTAGACGTCCGGCCCACCTCTGGGCGAATGCCTCCTGCTCGCGTAGCCACGAGTTGAGGTGATAGTGGCTTGCCAAGACGTAGGACTCAGTATTTCGCCTGTGTTTGAATATGACGGGCCTAGTGTCGACCACGACCTGGTAGCCGAGTTGGCCGATCCTCAGGCAGAAGTCGACATCACCGAAACAGTTTGGGAACCTGTCTGAGTCGTACCCGCCGAGGTGGTCGAATATTGAGGCCTTTACCAGTTGAAGTGCCCCCGTGACAGCTGATGCCCGGTGCACGAGTTTGGCGATCCCATCCGTATCATCGGATCTCGGGTCAGACCCCACGAGATATCCGCGGAAGAGTCGGTCGGTTCCTACGGCTAGTCCTGCGTGAGCGATCAGGAGGTCCGGTGCGAGAAGTCTTGCGCCAACCATTCCTATGTCGTCGAACTCCATAAGTCCTACCATCTGTGCAAGAGCCTCGACAGACGCGAACTCGACGTCCTCGCCGAGGATGATCAGGTATTCTCCGTCTGCCTGTTCACGCCCGGTATTGACGAGTTTGGAGTAGTTCATCGAGCCAAGTTCGGAGCGGATCACCTTGGCATTTGGGGGAAGACCACTATCGATAGTCTCGAGGAACTCGACTGCGTCGGCTTGATCCGAACTGTCATCCACGATGATGAACTCCAGATCGAGGCTCCGCTCATCGGAGAGCGAGTCGATCAGGTTGGCGAGAAGTACGGGGGCGTTACGGGTCGGGATTATGGCGGAGACCTTCGCGAATCGCTTGGGGGGTGTAACGAGATGGAGGTGGCTCTGCTGTTTCACCTCCCTGACCTCAATGGCGATGTTGCGTGCCGCCAGATGGCTGCGTACCAACGAGAGCGCGGTCATCGTGGCGCTGTATGCTTCCGGCGGAGTTGCAACTCCTTCCGCCTGGAGAATTTCCAGCTCCGGTATCGGTTCTGTTTGGTGGGTGAAGCGTTCCGGATTACGGCGGACGAGGTGATCATTCTTTACATAGAGAAGATTAGGGATGTGGGTCGGTGATGAGATTGCGGACTCACCACTCAGCTCCAGACAAAGAGACCAGCCGAGTAGTCCGAAACTGTTGACGTCCTCGATTACTACATTGGAGAGCGATCTTGTTCTGACTGCCACCAGACCTTCCGCTGCGTTGCACTGCAACATCAGCAACCAGTCCCACGACCCGTGCCACACTGGAGCGTGTCTCTGTCCATTGGCATCGAAGTGGACCATGTCCGAGTAGAAGACAGAGCTCGATGGGTATCTGGTCGCTCTGGTTCGGAGCTGGTAGAGGGCATCGACACTCAGAAGGTCGCCGAGTCTGAGTATCACCGTCAGGTCACAACTGACCTCGGCTAGGGCACTCCTCAGGGATGACTTGAGCGAGACGCCTGAGGACTCGAACCTCCTCAGATCGATTTGTGCATCGGTATCGAAGCCGCTCGCATAGTCCCAGTCCTGGTCTTCCAGGACTAGTTCGATCTTCGGGTAGAGCTGGGTCAGGACCGATTCGATCGTCAGTTCCCGCTCGCGGGGATCCACGTCGTTGCCGGGTTCGGCGAGTATCACTACCGCAATCGGATCTAGCAGGTCGACTTCGGATATGGTGGTTGCCCTGAGCGTCCGGAACTCCCGGTCGTCCATGTCACCTATGGAGGTCTTACTTGGGATCAGCCGACGTTTCGTTCTTTCGGTGGCAACCACTTCCACGTCCTCGTCGGCGCGTCTGGTGGGTTCGAGGAGTGTATAACCCTGAAGTTGGATCAGGGGTCGGGGCGTATCAGGTTGCATCTGAAAGACTGCATGTCACGTCTTCAATCTAGCCTCGCCCGTGCCACGCCGACCAGCTAGAGGAGGAAGTTTGTATACCTTTCCATCACCGCTCGCCAGCTGTAGTTGTCGGTCACGTACTTCTGTCCTCGGGTACCTAGTTCGGATGCGAGGGCGGGCTGTTCGAGCAGCAGCTCCAGTCCCACCTCGAACTCCGGGTAGTCGCCGAAGTGGAAGCCGGCACCGGAGCGTTCTATGTGCTCCCTAGTGGGCTCGCAGCGGGAGTTGACCATTACAGGCTTTGCCACGCTCCACGCCTCCATCATGACCAGCGAGAAGGATTCGTAGTAGGAGGGTGAGATCAATGCCGAACTACCTTTTATGATCGCCCACTTCTCCTCCTCCGACACCGGTCCGGTAATTTTCAACCATGGCTTCTCATCGGGCGCCACCGCAACCGTGCCTACGAGCGCCAGATTCGGTTTGACCGAGTGTCTTTCCCTATAGGAGGCGACGAAGTCAGCGAGCATGGTCGTGCCCTTCAGGGTGTCGACTCTGCCGACTGCACAGATGTAGGGCTGGGCTGGGTCGAATCCAAGGATCTCGGCACCATTGTCGGGAGCGTTTTCCGGTGCCGGGTCTATGCCAAGTCCGAGGGTGATGCGCCTCGCCTGTGAGATTCGGAAGACGGACCTGACCAAGCGCTCCTCTGCGCCAGTGTGGAAGACGATCCTCGGAGCCGTCTCGAACAGCTCCCTGAACATCGGTAGATACAGCGGTGCTTCATCGTGTGCCGCCGGGTGCAGGACGACACGATCCGTTACTGTTTTTGCACCGTAGACGGCTGGGTGGTAGAGGTAAGGGTAGAAGGCGACGTGGTCCGTGTCTGACTCCCTGATCGCCTCCACGAGTTCGTTGGAAACCGGCCCCTGGAGTTCGAGGTAGTCGGCGGCCTCGTTTTCGGTTGCGGAGGTTGCGTAGAACTCTGTCGGTCTGGTCAAGAGCTGGAATCGGGGGTCTCTTCCCTTGTCGACCTTGAAGCGCATGACGACCACTCCTGACTCTGTGGTCTCCCCCTCGGGATATCCCGGAGACCACCTCTGGATGTCTCCGGCGACGGTGGTCAGCGCCTCCACCCGCCAACCTCGCTGCACCAACCGTTCAGCAAGCATTCGAGCGGCGTGCTCGGCCCCACCGATGATGTCGGCACCGTAACGTGGCGTCACAAAGCTGATGGATGGCCTGGACTCCTCGGGTGATGTGCCGTCGGATCGCCCATCGGTCCTGTCACTCAACCTGTCACGCTCCCGGGATTACTGATGCCTGCCTGAGGGCAGATAGCAGGCTCTGTGTGGATTTCTCGAGTGACAGTTCGCTCATCCTTGTTCTTGAGCGTCCCAAGAGTTCGGATCGGACCTGTGTGTCCGTCAGAATGAGATTGACCGCCGCCGCCACCTCGAATGGGTCCGATCGCTCGAGCAGTAGTCCGGAGTTCCCGAGCGTCTCGGGGACCGCAGAGCTGGCGAGTGCGACTATCGGTAGGCCCTGGTGCATCGCCTCCAGTAGCGGCACGCAGAATCCCTCGTGCTCGGACAGCGACACGAAGACGTCTGCCTCAACGTAGTACGCCTGGAGCTGCTGGGCTGAGACTCCGTTGGTGAGCATGACGGAATCAGCAACACCCAACTCCTCTACGAGGCTACCAAGTGCGTCGAAGTAGCTCTGCGGCGACGGCTTTCCGACCAGTATCAGCCTTGCGTTCTTTGCGTATGTGGATCTGTATGCCGCGAAGGCAGCGATCAGGTTGTGCTGTGCCTTGCACGGTGTGATCCGTCCGACGAAAAGCCAAGTGGGTCCTTTTCCAGCATGGTCAGCCCTTGTGCCATTTGGGATCGGGGAGGTGTTCGTGAGCACGTTGTCCTGTCCAAAGAGGATCGGGACCACCGCAGTCTCGCTGAAACCGAGTTCGTCGAGTTCGCTCCGATTGAACTCTGAGTCAGCCATGGCGAAACTCGTGATGTCGGAGAGTCGCTGGAGTTGCATCCGTGCTAGGTCGAGTATGTCGCTGGTGCGGTCATCCCAGCCTCGGAAGAAGTGAGCGGGAGTGATGTTGTGGTAGTCGATCATTATCCTCTCCTTCCTCGACGCTAAGAAGTCCGCCATGGGAGAGGCGCTCGCCACGTGGTAGAGGAGGATGTCGCCGTCCCTTCGAATCTTCGGGTAGTCGGAGTAGAGGTGGGCGATTCCCACGTGATCATCCTGTGGTTGGTTGACGAAGATCTCGGATTCGATGCCGTTGGCCTCGAACACTTTGGCTATCTCGAGTACATGAGACCCAACGGCATCGGACTTGAGTAGGGTCGGAACGAACTGGTGGATGGTCGGCATCTCAGACCACCCCGAGGGGGAGTTTTATGAAATTGGAGAGGGCGTCCAGGTTTTGCCTTCTCGCCTCTTCTGGCGAGTACTTCTCAAGCTGGATCTCGCTCTGACGGTAGAAGGTGTTGCGCAGGCCGCTGTCGGTGAGGGTGATCCAAGCCGCAGTGGCGAAGTTGATAGGTGACTTGTCGGAGACGATGAATCCGGCCTTGCCGACGGTCTCCGGTATTGCGCTCGATCCGTAGGCTACGACCGGAAGCCTTGCCCGCATCGCCTCGACAATTGGGAAACAGAACCCCTCGTGGTCTGAGGCGCAGACAAAGAGGTCGGAGGTCCTATAGAGGTCTTCCATTCCGTCGTCTGGGATCGATCCAGTAATCGACACGGCATCTGAGATCCCGAGCCTCTTTGCGTACTCCTCAATGGCGCAGGCGTAGCGCTCTGATGCCCTACCTCCCACGAGCGTGAGGGTGGCTGCGGAGTCGTAGATTCTCCTGTAGGCGGCCAAGGCAGCTACTAGGTCGTGCTGTGCCTTGTTCGGGAAGATCCTGCCGACAAAGAGCCAACTGGCACCCACCGGGCGGTCCCGGTCGGGTCGTGGTTCGACCGATGCGTGTGTGATGAACGGTGCCGCTACCACTGGGCCGTCGTAGCCAAGGGATTTGAGATCCGACGCGTTGAATTTAGAGACCGCTATCGATCCAACTACCTGGTGGGAGAGCTTTCCGATCTGGTCCAGTGCGATCGAGGTCGCCATTGATGCGCCGAACTCCCACTGGCGGATCGTCTGCGGTGGAGTCACGTTGTGGTAGTTCAGGACCTTGGGCTCTGGCCGTTCGGAGAGGAAGGCGGCCATCGGTGAGAGTGTCGATGCCTGATAGATCAGGAGTCTGTTCTTGGATGGTCGAGGATGGAAGTGGTGGTAGTGCTTGGCGAGTTCTTCAGTGCCCGGCTTCATCTCATCTGCATATATCTCTGAGTCGATACCAACCGACCTGAGCATCGCTTGCATCGCAAAGGTGTGTTGTCCTATTGCGTCCCTCATCGCCAGTGACGGGACGAACTGGTGGACTTCGACTGTGCTCAAGCGCCTGAGTCCCCCGACGGAACTTTCGACTGGAGCTTGTGTGCCACAATTACGAACTCGCTGTTTTCGACATTGGCCGAGGTGGCCTCGGCCGAGAAGCCGCCGACCCTTTCGAACAGGTTCAGCCAGGTCTCTCGGTGCAGGAATCTGCCGGCGCTGAGGTCAATGGCGACCCTCGAGTCGGCGTCTTGCGGAACTGTACCGGGTTCATGGCAGATTGCCACGATGGTCCCCCCGTACATCAAGGCGTCCGAAGCCCCCTTCAGGACTTCGAGTATGTCAGATACTGGGCTGAGTTCAAAGCTCCCTTGTAACACGACTGTTTGAAGCGATTTCGGACGGACATTGTCGACCTCTTCTTTGAGCGGTGACCACCTGATCTCCATCCCGGCCCGTTGGGCTGCCTCCAACTCCTTCACATTGGTATCAGAGCCATAACAGTTCGCCCCGGTACGGGCTAAACGGCTGAGAATGTCGGATGAGCCGCAGTTGCCAACCAACGTCCGGCCGCCGGAGCGTTTGGCAACATCTAAGGCGAAGTCGACCGTAGCTGAGGATGTGAACAGCTTGAGATCGTCGATTGTGGCGACCCTGTTCATGCCGGCGACCTGGTCTTCGACGATGCGGACGCGACGGTCCAACGCAGCTAGGAGTTGCATGAGGTTGGCAGTGAAGTTTGTGATCTGTTGAAGCAGGTAGTTGAGGTACCAGGCCATGAGTTTGCGGATTGCCTTCTTTGCCAAAGATACCCCTGGCTTTCGAGACGCGAGCGGAACGTCGATATCCATGAATGCAGAACGATCGGTCGACCGGAACAGACTCTGGAAGTCATCTCTGGAGGTCCCGCCACCTTGGGGGATCAACTTCTCGAAGGTAGCCCGTAGCATCTTCTCGAAAGCCGGCGGGAATGCGCCAGCTTTCCTCCGCCTCTCCACCTCGGCGACTACCCTTTGTTGCAGGCCGACCATGTCGGCATGCCGAGATGGCGTTATGGCTGCCTGGTCTTGGACTCCGTCCGGACCCGCTGATGAGGACTCCACTGGTCCACCTGCTTTTTCTGCGGGGATCGACTCGTTCATCGTTGAAATCCTTGGTCCTGTGGCCTTCTGCACGCCAACTTGGCGCTGACGACAATTCAGGTTAGTTGGAATGTAGTGGATCAGTATTGAAATGCACTTTCAACGCGCGTTGAAAGGGGGTACTGTTGGTGAGTTGATGCGCTAGAAGGATCGTGTGCGTCTGGGCATTGTTATCTGAACTATGGCTGGAGATTCAAGCATCGGTGAAATGAATCCGATAGCTGTAATACGCAGAGCAGGAAGCTCTCGGTTGGCTTGGCCAGCTGACTGGACGGCATGGAGGTCAACTTGAACAGGAAGTCGCGCGTTATCCCGTTTGAAACCGGGTGGTATCGACAATGAAGCTGATCCTGAGTAGTGCCGGGAGGCACAGTAGACGTGACAGGAGCCTCTCTGGAGTCAAGAGGTCAGTCGTTGCCGCCACTATGGTTCTGCTTGCGGCATCAGTTCCAGCATTTGGATTCTCCCTCCCCGTTGCTGCTGATGCAATGCTTACCATCACCGGTCACGGGTGGGGTCACGGGTACGGAGCGGGTCAGTACGGCGCTCTAGGGTACGCGGTGCAGGGCCAGCAGACCTACAGCCAGATTCTCGCGCACTACTTCACAGGCACCACGATCGGGACCGTGCCCGATCAGCTCCTAAGGGTGATCATCACAGAGAACGATGGACTGGATATAACTGTCGGGTCAGCCCAGCCCTTTACGGCCGCTGGCCATGCAATTCCCGCTGGTTATCTAGTCAACATGTCGATACAGCCCGGCGCCATGTGGACAATCTCCCAGTCGAGTACACCAGCCAGCTGTGGCACAGTGCCTACTTGGCAGGCTGTCGCGACTGTTCCGGAGGCCCAGGCGACCATCGTCTCCTCCGCCGGGTCACAGATCCCCGCCATAGAGGCCGAGACGTATGCCCAGGCTCTCCAACTTTGTCTTCCCACAGGAGAGATGACTGTCCGGGGAATGGTACAAGCGGCAGATTATCAGGGTTCGGCTCGACTGTTAAACGTTTTGTCGACGGAGTCCTACTTGCGAGGTGTAGTCGCATCGGAGAGCCCCGCCTCGTGGGGGACACTTGGAACCGCTGGGCCACAGTCCCAACCTTGGGGATTCCAGGAGCTCGAAACTCAGGCCGTCATGGCTAGGTCCTACGCCCTTTCCAAACTTGGCTCCTACGGATACGCGGACATCTGCGACAGCACTGCATGTCAGGTCTACGAAGGTATGCACAACCCGACCTCGCCTCTATATCCGCTTTACGCTCTGGCTGATCAAGCTGTCGCAGACACCGCCAATCAGGCCGTGATGCAGGGAAGTGCTGTGGTGGAGACCCAGTATTCAAGTTCTACCGGCGGCTACACCGAAAACGGTGCCTTCCCAGGTGTGGTAGATGCCTACGACAGTATCTGTATTCCCGGAGCGTGCAACACCAATCATACCTGGACAGTTCAGGTTGCTGAGTCGACGATCCAGACCGCATACCCGCAGATAGGAACACTTACTGGTATTTCGATCACCCAGAGAAACGGTCTAGGCGACTTCGGTGGAAGAGTCGAACAGATGACCATCCAGGGAACGACCGGATCTGTCAGTACGACGGGTCAGGGTTTTGCTTGGGCGCTTGGTCTCAACTCCGACTGGTTCAGCGTCGCTGGGCCGATCGCGATCCAGGGAAGTAGTACTGTGGGGCAGACCCCATCGGGATCTACTCCGCTTCCGCCCCCCGGCTACTGGATAGTCTCTCCTGGAGGTTCGGTCTACGCATTCGGTTCCGCGGTCAACTATGGCGGGCCGTCAGCCTCCCAGTTGAGGGCCCCGATAGCCTCGTTGCATTCGACCCCCGACGGCAAGGGCTACTGGCTCACAGATGGCCTCGGTGATATCTACCCATACGGCGACGCAGTGTCATACGGCTCCACCGGCGCAATGGTTCTGAACAAGCCGATAGTGGGAATGGCCCCGACCCCCGACGGAAAGGGCTACTGGCTCGTCGCCTCCGATGGCGGG
>JABEUN010000017.1 GCA_013044385.1 Acidimicrobiaceae bacterium | reverse complement strand
CTTTCTGATCACCTGCTCTGGGGTGTGTCGCTTGGACTTCATGGTTGTTTTCCTCCATATCTATTCTGGAGGCAAAACTCACATATCGGGTGGGTTAGTAGTTGGGGAGCTCCTCAGTATCTGTCCATAGGAGGAGATCTGGTACGGCGCCCCCAAGTGCACAAAAGCACCCAGTTGGCGACCATAACGAATCAAAGGCCTCCCTTAACGGAGGGCTCCGAGGAAAACTCGACTACCGAATGACACAAAGAGATACGTTGACGTCGTCGGGCCGTCTAATTGAAATCGCCTAGTGGCGTCCTAGGACGGGTTGTCGATGACGCTCGAAAATGAGGCCATTCCGACGCTCGAAAATGGGGCCATTCAATCAGATTGGATGAGTGTGTCGACGACGCTCGAAAACTGTACAGTTACAACGCTCGAAAAGAGAACAGTTTCAGACACACTAGCTCTTGTCGTCAGCGGTCGGCATCACGCTTGGTAAGCTTTCGATGCCCCGTCCCCTCAAATAATCGACCGAATCGTCCACCATGCAGAGGTCCTCACTCTCAAAGGAGCTAGCTACCGATTGAGAAATCGAGCCCTGGAATAGCTACCAAGCGTGCGAGCAGAACGGCAAACCGACTAGACCGAGAGACAGGCCGTGGCTTCATTTTCGCCCGTCGTTTTGGCTCCAGTTTCACGCGTCGTCGACACGGGTCAGTGAATCCAACACCGTGAGCCCCAACGAACACCGCCGTTGCATACTGGCATTGCATACCCGCACCCACAGATTAAACCGATAAGGAGTTCGACACATGGCGAGATGCGATACGCTCCCCCGCTAAAACAAACGGGCGCATTGAATCTCCCAAATCCACATCCAATGCGACATCGCCAGCAAGTTGTCTTGGTAGAAGTGAGACCAGTCTCGTTCCGGCGCCTCGTTTTTAGGCGGTCTCCCATCTGGTTCAATGAGCAACTTGGTCCACCGGAAACGAAAGATAAACATTTCCACCATTGAGCTACCTAGGCGGGGCCAAACCATGCCCTTAGCCTCACTTAGGCGTCAATTTCCACCAGTCTCATAATGACCTTCGTAGGACTCACGAATTGCATGGACCAACCTCAATCGCCGTAGCGAGACAGATCGTGAAGGCGAACGCCTACGTCTGGGAACCAACCTGCTCCTCGATAACAACTCTGATAGCGACAGCTTTTGGAAACTAACGCCTCTGGAGTCTCACTTCAAGGGCATCCCTGAGTGCGTCACCAATGAAGTTGAAGGCCACCACAGTCAGCACGATCGCAACACCTGCCGGATAGATTAGCCACCAATACCCGTCATAGATAAAGTTCACACCATTGGAGAGCATTCCACCCCAGTTGGCAGCCGGTGGGGGTATCCCCAATCCCAAGAAGCTCAGGGAAGCCATAACCAAGATTGCATCAGCCACTTGGAAGGTAGCGTTCACTACGATGGTTCCAATCGTATTCGGAATGATATGGCGCAGAATTATTCGGCGTGAACCACCACCCATAACCCTTACAGCCTTTACGTACTCACGGACCCGAAGCGACAGAGCCTCACCTCTAACGAGTCGAGCCGGTCCCAGCCAAGATACAAGTGAGATCACCACAATTAACAGCTTGATCGTCGGACGGTAGATGGAGGCGAGATAGATAAGAATGAAGAGTGTTGGAATCGCGAGGAATACGTCCACCAGGCGCATCATGATGGAGTCGACGATACCTCCAAGAAACCCAGCTATCGCTCCATAAATGACGCCGATGAAGGTCGCTATGAACGCCACAGCAAACCCGATCTCAAGCGAACTCTGACCACCCACCATCAATCGGCCAAGAACATCACGACCGTTCTCATCAGTACCTAAAGGCCTTCCCTTGCCGGGAGGGAGATTGATGTTGTACGTCGTGTTCAACTGGTCCGTGTGATACAGGTGTGGCCCGATGAAGCAAAAAGCCAACATAAATATCACAATGATCAAGCCAATCAGGGCGAGCTTGTTGTCAATAAAGGAGCGAAGAACTAGCCTCCAGGCACTGCCTGAGACGTAGACATCACCACCTTCAGGAACAGTTCCATCGGTCGGCCCAACTGAACCGCTGCTTGCGCCATCACCAACGGATTGCGGAAAACTCTCTTTATCAGTCAGCGACACGTTGGGAGACCACTCCTGCTCTAGGGGAACCGACGTAGACAAACATTGCTCAGCTATACCTCACCCTTGGGTCCAACACGGCATACGCAATATCTGCCAGGAGGTTGCCTACGACCGTGGCGATACCGATAACGATGATGATGCCAAGCAGAAGGGGATAATCTTCGTTAACCGCTGCATTGAAAAAATCGAATCCGGTACCAGGGAAATTGAACAATGCCTCCGTAATGAGGCCAGCGGTGAATACCCCGGGAAGGCTTAGACCCACCAGAGTAGCAATCGGAATAAGCGAGTTCCTCAGCATGTGCTTGAAGAGGATAACCCGCTGAGAAAGGCCCTTGGCTCTAGCGGTTCTGATCCAGTCCTGCGCCAAAGACTCGATAGCCGATGATCTCATGTATCGCGAGTAGGCAGCAAAATTGATCAACGCCAAGGTCATGATAGGCAGCACTAGCCCACTTGGTTGGGCGAGTATCTGGCCCAGCGTGGCGCCTTGTGGAGCCTCTGCCGGGAACCAGCGCAGCTTCTCAGCAAAGGCGAGGATCAGAAGGATTCCAAGCCAAAACGACGGCATGGAGTAGAGAATGAAGGAGACCGCCGTAATTACATAGTCGAGCGTCTTATTACGCTTCACAGCCTGTGCAATGCCGATTGGAATTGCAATCAGGACTGAAATGAAAAGAGCACTTCCTACCAGCATCAAACTCTTCGGTAACTCCCTAGCGAGAATCGACGTTACCGGTTCGTTTAACTTGTAGGAAGTCTGGAGATTGCCGTGTAGAAGTCCCTTGGCGTAGTCCAAGTACTGAATAATGATCGGCTTGTCCAAACCATACTGGTGGTTGAACGCTGCTATCTGTACTGGCGTCGCATGATTACCAAGAAGGCCCTTGGCAGGACCTCCCGGTAGAAGATGTTCGAGAATGAACGAAATCATCGTCACTCCGATTACCACAACGATCGATTGCAGAACCCTCCGGATCAGGAACGCAGTCAAAACACCCAACCCCTACAACTCATAGTCAACCACTCAACCTCTTAGAGAAAGCCATCTCCGAGCAAGGGTAATTCAATTACGCCTTGGCGAATAATATCAGAACGAAGGTCAAATTACATGGCCCTGACCCAGGGATCAAGTCCTCAGGCCAGGGCCACGACATCCAACTAGCCAGTTGGCTAGCCCTTCAGGTACCAGGTCTCTGGTGTCAAGTTCAGGTAAGCGTTCTGAGTCACTCCACCCAGCTTGTTACTGATCTCTGACAGCTGGTAGTAGGCCGCAGGCTGCCATACAACCGGAAGCTGCTTCACCAAGTAGTCCTGATACGTGTTCATCGATCCCTGAGCATCTGTCGATGTGTGCGTTGCAGTGATGTTTGCATCGTTCACCGGGTCAGAGTAGCTACCGAAGTTGGATCCAGCACCGGTGGCAAAAAGCTCTCCACCAGTTGGATAGTTATCGGGAGAATACTCCCATCCACCACCCCAGTTCTGCATGTCCCAGGTACAGTTAGCAGCCGTCGACTGACACGGAACGGCATTTGAAATCACCTGGTTGAAGGGAGCTGAAGTTAGGTTTATGGTGATTCCAGCCTCGGCTGCCGCTGACTTAAGAGCCTGCATCGCCTGTCCGAGCGCAGTTGCACCCGACATGTACTGGAGATTCATTGAAAGTTTCGTTCCCGCAGCAACGCCAGCACCGCACTGGTTCGCCCCGCTACCCGGGTTGGAACAAACGTCCGTCCCGTTGGGTGTAACGGTCCACCCGTGTGACTTAAGCAGCGCTACTGCGTCGCTCACCGAGTATGGGTATGGATTCTGCTTTGATGCCGCGTCCGCGAACGGGTTCGAAGGCAGAATTGGCACCGGACCGTAGGTCGGAACAGCGTAACCCTTATAGAACGATGTGATCCACTGCTCTTGGTCCACGACATGCTGGAACGCCTGCCTGAAGTAGAGCTGCGAATACACAGGGCCTAGAACCGGGTTGTGGTAGTTCTCAACAAAATAGTTGATTCCAAAGTCAATCCACGGAGTGAAGGTGTATCCCTGCGAAGCAATCCTTGCCTTCTGGCCAATCTCGGGCACTGGAATGTAACCCACATCAACACCGCCCGTTGCAAGCACATTGAACTCGGCAGTATCCTGCGTGAACGGTAGCTCGATGAACTGTGCCAGCGATGGCTTGACGGGTCCCGAATACGTAGTGTTCGGCACGAAAACAGCCTTGCCCTGCGTGGTGAAGCTGGAGAGCTTCCACGGGCCGTCAACTACCGACCAGATTGGGCTGGTCGCGTAGGTTGAAAGATCCTTCGACTGTCCATCGAGGAATGTGTATACGGCCTGAGCTCCGGTTGTTGTCGTATCCGGCAGATTCGCCGCAGTAGGACTCGGTGCAGGTGCTGTCAATGACGTAGTGTCCCAAGCAATTGGGAGCGGCGTAATCTGCGACAGCTCATTGTAAAGGAACCAAGTTGGGTTGTAGCTCTTGTTGAGCTGGAACACAACAGTATTCGGACTCGTAGCTGTATAGCTCACGACGTTATCAGGGAATGAACCTGGCACGTAGGCAGCCCAGTTAGTCTTGTTCGCCTTAACCATGTTCATCCAGAAGACAACGTCCCTAGCACTCACAGTTTCGCCGTTGGACCACTTATATGGCTTCAGCGTGATTGTGACCGTCTGGTTGTTGTTCGAGAACACAGGTGGATTCGCGATGCTGTTCGCGTAGTTGATCGACGCGTTTTCATTTCCGTTTCCGAAGAAGTAAAGCGGTCGATACATGAGAATCTGGAACTGAGCCAGATTGTTGATTGAGAAGAAACTTCCTGAGGTCAGGGGGAATATGTAGTTTGGAGAGGCGCCAGGCCCCTCAGCAAACGTTGCCGTACCCCCCGCTACCTTCGTGGGAGCAGCCGTTGTGCCTGAACCTGACGAAGTTGATGATGAAGAGCTGGATGACCCGCTTCCGCAAGCTGCAAGCAAAAGTGCCGCAGCCGCGGTTCCAGCGAGAATACCAGAACCCCTCTTTGTGATTGTTGGCTTCATATGCCCCTTGAAACCTCCTGTGTTTCCAATAAAGCCCGACCCAACCCGGTTTTAACGAGCCGGGGCGAAAGCTATTTTGCACTATGACTCTAACCGCTGCCAGTGCATGCATGCATTTTTACTTGATTTCTTACGGATTGCGCCCGCGCCCTCGCAGTGCCCAACACACCCTTGCTCTGGCCCCTTATGGGTCCCACGCAGCGGTTTTAGTACTTTCGAGTGTGAATTTCCCAGAAAAGTAATTTCTCTGGATTTCAACAACTTCTCTAAAATTCGCAGGGTTTAGACCCTTTTAGCTGGTTAAATACAGTTCCTGCAAATTTAACAATGTTTTCCTCCAGATTATTCTGAGTTTGCTTATTCTTTAAGAAGGTGGGTAAGTCGACCAAAACAGCCCAGATGCTACGTTATCCCAGTTCAAGTACACCATTCATGCCTTGGCAGGCCGAGCTACGACAAATCTGGTGAGAGTCGATCACTTTTTGGATATTCCACTTCGGACCATTCCAAATTCCGACCCGTCGGCACGCCGCCGTGACTTCGGTCGCGCGACGCCCACCAGTCGGATTCAGGCAAGTCGGCGAAAATGGCCTAACAGAACCCAGCGCACAGCGAGGACGCCTTCCCGACCTGTGTACCGACTGCACCGTACTCAAATTCGCGCCGTCTGGTTCGGCCTAGAACGCAACTGTCAGTTTTCAAAGCTGTTCGGTACCGCTTCGACGACTCATCGTCTAATTGGCTAATTTTTCGGACTCGGAACGTCTCCCGAAGTCACCGACTTGGCCAGCCGACGGGCAAACCATCTCTAAGACCAGAGGCAGTCAACAAGCGGCCCTAATCAGACCGTTGTCGTCTCCGTCAGGGCCAAGCACTTCCAAAATCGAAATCCACCATCTCCCGCAGCACAGTTCAGCCACGTCTCGGGTCAGTCACTCTAGGTCCCTCCAGTGTCGGCTTCCTAGCTAAGCAGAAAGCAGCCAGTTGTCGACAGATTGCCTCAGATCCAACCCTCGGGCACATACCGGACAGCTAGCAGATGGAATGCTTCAGAATGTACAAAGAGTTACGACCGAGAGTGGGAATGTTAATGGCTGCTATACCGGTGCATTCATCGATGCGGCGAGTAGTCGGCTCTGCAACCTTTGAAACCTCTGGACTTAACGCAAGAGATTGACACAAGGACCAAGACAGGTTCAGCGATGACTCGGTGAGATGAAGTCAGACGAGATCACTGCCATTTCTACCTCAGCGCAGTTGTCGCCCTAGTCAGCGGAGTTAAATTGCACGAGCTTCGCCGCTCAACTTTACGTTTGTGGAGTTGCTTATTTTTGCAGGATAAGCTTGAAAATAGATGCGCGACCGATAGGAAGTGGCCCGAAAGCTAGGCCGAAAATACTGAACCTCCCTATTGAGACGAGTGATCAATACGACCTGCATATCGCTCAACCGATTCGGGCCTTGACCCTGCTGTGGCTACCAAGCGCTACAAGTTGATTGGTCTGGTCTAAGTACAGAGATCGGAGACTCCAGACTGAAACAAAATTCTGCGACCGAACTTCTTGGGCCGACAAAGCAGCTTCGATCGTCACTGGACTGCGTTGTAGTAGACAGGGAACTGTAGGTTTTGCAACGCTAGGTTCTCAGCCAACTGACGAAACTCACAACCTCTCACGGACCCGAGTACCGCTAGCTCTCATCGGGCTATGCAGCAATAAGCCTTCCTCCCGGCCATCCCGAATCCGCATCAAACCAATACAGGTTCGCCTACGCATTCTGCAGACAATTTCGGCCGGGACTCTTCCGCCGTCATCCGCCAAGCCGACATTCTCGGTTTAGCTTCTGAGATCATTGGTATCGATCAACTCTACCAACTAGCCAAATACCGCCCCGAGTTATCTAGGTGCGACGATTCGCCTGGAATACCCAAGACCTCTTATTTCGCGTCTGTGTACCGACTTCTCACAAGATACAAGTTGAGAGGTCAGGAAAAACAGCAATGCCCAACCCGTTCTATTGTTCTTTGGCAGACTCGGTGGCCCGTAATCTAGTAGAAAAGAAACTCAAGCTCCGAATACCAAAGTAGAGCTGTTGCAGTCTCAAGCTGATTTCTAGTTGAAATAGCCGAAACATGCGGCAATTAGTTAATTCGGGACCGACCCGGACCATCGTGACGTTCGGCGACCACTTTATTGACGACCTCTGTTTTTTAGTCGACCGGCCAAGGGCAAACGAGTCCCTCGACGATCGCCTTCCGAAGTCGAGACAGTCGCTTGAGCCATTTGCACGATTGCCTTAATTCACGACGCCAGCACCCCGTATGGGAATTTCGTATAGCAAATTGGATCGACTTGCTCCTAGCACAGGGTGCAAGTTTCCCGAAGTAAGTTACTCTCGGAGCTACCATTTAAACCTGTCAACCTGATGAGCTAGCGCAATGGTTCGCCGTCGCACAAACAAAATTCGCTCCGCAAAATATCCCTCAATCGTTCGTTGGTTGATACTTAGAGAATTTGCAGTCTTGCAGAACTTCATCACTCCTAAGTCTTGCGACAAGCTGTGACACATTCTCCGTATTTAACCAACCCGCATATAGGCGGGATTGCAACCGATTGCACTGACGGACCAGCCGATACGGTCGACCACTCGCTCTGGAGCAGTTGCCTGCTTGGTACGGGCATTTGCAGCCCCTTTGCACATGAGCACTAACTTGTTCAAAATGCTGCAGAAGTTAACCGAGATAGCGGTCTGTACTGGAAACATCTGCCGCTCGCCGATGGCAGAGGTGATCCTCAGCGACGCTCTTTCAAAACTCGAACCTGATGCTCTTGTATCGGTAACAAGTGCCGGCACAATTGACCTCCACTCAGGCGACGACATGGATCCCCGGGCGAGGTCCGCGCTTATCTCAATGGGCTATCGGCCGGGTCGCCATAAGGCTCACAAGCTGACTGAACAGGACCTGACGAAACCACTACTTCTCTTGGCTCTCGATGAGACCCACGCAACTTGGTTACGCCAGTTCGTCGTGGGAACGCCGGTTTACGACGTCGAAATCCACCTCCTTTTGAGCCTCTCCGATCAGAATGAAGGCACGTTTTCCGTGCCAGATCCATACTTCGGTACTCAATCCGAATTTCAGGATGTAGGCCTGATGATTCAGAGAGCCATACCAGGTGTCGTTCGTCATATTGGAGAACGCTTGGGATAAAATGGATGGAGTGAAGTGAATTCAGTGAGCTCTCAAACCCATTCGCTGCAGCTATTCCAAAGACCAAAACAGGATTTTTCAAGCTTTGAGGCCCAAATGAGGCATAACTCTGCGATCCGTCACGTTCTAGCTTCTAGTTCGGAAGTTTGGCCGAGCAGATTGAGTAGACGAGGAGCTGGCGTGGGTCTCACGGTCGGAGAGAAAATACCATCGGTCGAATTGGCGGCCATTAGAAATGGGCAGGTTGAAAATGTCAACTCTAGTGACCTGCTCGGAAAGGGCAAAGTAGTCCTCTTTGCGGTGCCCGGGGCTTTCACGCCCACCTGCTCTGATTACCACCTCCCTGGCTTCGTTATACGTTCAGAAGATCTTTTGGCAAAGGGTGTGGACTTGATCGCCTGCATCTCTGTCAACGATCCATTTGTTATGACGGCCTGGGCAGCGTCTCAGGGCATCGATGATCAGGTAGTTATGCTTGCCGACGGTAATGGAGACTTCACCAAAGCCGCAAATCTCGAGCTCGATGGTCGCGGCTTCGGAATAGGTCTCCGATCACAGAGGTATGCAGCGATCTTAGAAGACGGAATCGTCAAGTCGATCGACATCGAGCCAGGCGGCGGACTAACGGTCTCCTCTGCGGAATCGGTCCTCGCAAAGCTGTAGCTAGGTGCAGGAGGGCTCGGCTCTCACCGCAACTACCTGCCCACACTGAGCGACGGAAGGCATGGGTAATCGTGACCTTCCGTAGCCAGTCATCTGCTAGAAATTTGTGCCGCTAACACGTTAGGCCATGGCGATAAGTTCGAGGTAGCCATCGTCATAGTAGTCAATAGTCCCGTCGGGCATAATGAGAACGCGATCTGGTTCCAACTCTGCAGCGAACTCCTCGTCGTGTGTGACCACGATCATCGTGCCCTTCCACCCTGATAGGGCTTGGCCAACAGCCACGCGCGACTCAGGATCGAGGTTGTTGGTCGGCTCGTCCAGCAGGAGTAAATTGTGCTCACCCCAAACTTGCATAGCCAATGAAAGCTTCGTCTTCTCGCCACCTGAAAGTGTCTGGCTGGGCTGGAATATAACGTCGCCGGCGAGACCGAAACTCGCTAGCGCAGACCTCAGTTCAGTATGAGTCCCGTCAGCCACCTCTCGAATCAGTTCAAATGGGGTCTTATCCCTATCGAGATTCTCGTGCTCCTGGGCATAGTAACCCATCGAAACGTTGTGTCCAAGCCGGACGGAACCTAGGTCAGCTGGGACCTCGCCCGTGATCAACTTCAACAAAGTAGTCTTCCCTGCTCCGTTGAGGCCAACTACTAACCAGCGTTCACCCCTGCGCACGTCGAAGTTGACATCCTCAAACACTCCGTTTCCGCCAAAGCCCTTACAAAGTGAAGCGACCGAGAGGACGTCCCTGCCAGAGGTAGGCGGGTCCTTCAGGCGAGTCGACACTTTTGCCCGGTAGTCGTCAGCCCTCTCGACGACTCGCTCTCCCAAACGCTCGACCCTTCGATCTAAGGTCTTTGCCACCCTTGCTCTTTTTGCTGTCTGGTGGCGCATTGAATCCGCGAGAGTCTCGAGTCGAACTATCTCCGTCGAAAGCCTTGCCGCCTCTTTATCTGCCCTAATGCGATCCTGCTCTCTGGCCACCTTGTACTGCGAGAATGTACCCTTATACTCCGTCAAGGAGCCGTCGCCCTGCCCACGCTCCAGGTGAAAAATACGGGTAATAGCCTCATCCAGTAGGTTGAGATCATGGCTGACAACTATCAAGGCACCGCGATAGGTCCGCATAAATGATAAAAGCCAAGTCTTTGCGTCGAGATCTAGATGATTAGTAGGCTCGTCTAGCAGCAGCAGATCACTCCCAGCAAACAGGATTCTCGCGAGCTCAACCCTTCTTCGCTCTCCGCCAGAGAGGTTCGCCACCTGCATGTCAAAACGATTTGCAGATAACCCAAGTCCGGTCAGAATCCTTTTTGCCTCGGCTTCAGCTTGATATCCGCCCAAGTGCGAGAACTTCTCTTCCATCTTGGAGAACCTTCGAATGTTTAGCTCCGAGGGATCTTCACTGATCGCAACCCTTAGCTTTTCGAGTGCCGATGCTACCTCGTCGAGGCCCTTGCCTGAAATCACCCTCTGAACCACCGACATCTCGGCCGCCTCGAAGTCAGCCTTAGGCTCCTGGTTCAGATAGCCGACATCCCCAATTCTCGCTACTTTTCCACCCGAAGGCTCCGAATCGCCTCCAAGTACCCTGAGCAAAGAGGTCTTACCCGCGCCGTTACGCCCGACTATTCCAACCTTTTCGCCGGGGTTCACTCGGAAGTTGACGTTGGCCACAATGAACTTGCCACCAACTTCGACTGAAAGGGAATCTGCGATGAGCATAGCTAGTCGAGCCTAGTTGACAGCTACGACTCGGCAGCCGTCAGTTGAATACCGGGGCCGACCTGATAGCCCTCTTGATCTCGCAGAAGTCACCAAATGCGGTAAAGGTGAGGTACGCGTCGAAGAGCCTTCGCGCATCCTCGCCTTTTGGTATCGAACTCATCACAGGTCCAAAAAAAGAGGAGTCCTGCCTATCCAGCAAGGAAATGATCGGTGTTCCGACATCTTTCCCGGTTCTGGACAGCGCTAGATCGGTCTCCATCCGGATCACCTTGTCGTAGACCTCGTCATCCAACGCAGCTGCCAACGAATCCGGTAGTCCAGCTTTCGCCAGAATATCGTCAATTGATCCTCCATCGAGATAACCAGATCGACGTCCCTCGTTGTGTATTGCCTCGCCAGCAGAAGTGTAAAAGCGCCCCACCGCCTCGTTTCCAAACTGCTCTCTGGTCGCTGCTGCGACCCTCAGAAGCCGATGGCCGAGTCCATGAATGGATGTGTAGCCAACGGGAAACTCCTTTTCATAATCTTTTCCTTCATTGACGAGGGTCAAAGATATAAAGCTCCAAGTTGGATCCACTACCTTTTGGGATGTGAGTTCAACGATCCATCTAGACGTGATCCATGCCCAGGGGCATATGGGATCGAAGAAGAACTGGACACGCTCCGGCATTGCACACTCCATTTGTACTCAAATTGACACAAAAAAACGATCACGAACCTTCAACAGACCAGTAACGTCTGGCACACCTTGAAACTTCCACGGCCACGCCCTAAATCTCCAACTAAGTGATTAGACGTCAACCTCAGAAGCTGGGCTGGCTGGCTGGACTCCACGCATTGGAAGTTGATCGAATATTGGTGGGGGCTCCTTCCAGAGTTCTCTTGTCGCTATTGGATTTGCAATCGCACTCCACACTCGCTCAGGTGTACAAGGCATATCGATGTGCAGCACTCCAAGGTGAGAAAGCGCATCGACTACCGCATTCTGAACTGCCGGCATGGCACCTATGGTTCCCGACTCCCCGATACCTTTGGCGCCAAGAGGGTTCAGTGGGGTCGGAGTTTCGGTATTGAATGTCTCGAAGCTACAGAGTTCTGCTGCGCTGGGAATTCCATAGTCGGCGAAGTTGGCCGTCAGGGGATTTCCTTCCTCGTCGTAGCGAATTTCCTCCCAAAGAACTTGTGCTATTCCTTGTGCTATTCCCCCGTGCTGCTGTCCCTGAACGATCAGTGGATTCAATATCCTGCCACAATCATCAACTGCTACGTGTCGAATCGGGCGGACCGCGCCGGTCTCGAGGTCAACCTCCACAACCGATACGTGCGACCCGAATGGGAAACTCGCTGCAGCCTGAGTGAAGTCGAACTCTTCATCTAGTGCAAGGCCCATCTCGGACGCCTCGGAGACCAATTCGACCCAGTTAACTCTTGAGTCAGGCACGCCTGCAACCTGGAGGCCACCAAAATCACTCACCACTATGTCATCGACCGATGCTTCAAGCTTTTGCGCCGCAACTTCCTTAGCTTTTGCTAGTACTGCGTCGGCGGCGCCCGAGATCGCCGAACCACCGATCTGAAGCGACCTCGATCCCCCGGTGCCAGATCCTCTCGGAACCTCATCTGTATCAGATTGAACGAACGAGATCTGCTCTACAGGTATACCCAGTCGGTCGGAAACGATCATCGAAAACGAGGTCGCATGCCCCTGACCGTGGCCGGATGTTCCGACTCGCACTGTGGCGGACCCATCTGCATTGATCCTTACAGCACCGAACTCCGACCCAGAACCACCTGCGGTTACCTCGACGTAGCTGCTAATGCCGACTCCGAGCAACCTGGTTTCTCCATCTGCAATGCGGCGAGCCTGCTCGATTCTAAGGGAATTGTAGTCGGCCTCCTCGAGCGCCTTTTCAAGCGTCGAGGCATAATCGCCGACGTCGTAGTTAGTCCCCATCCTTGTCACGTAAGGGAAATGATTAGGAGAAATGAGGTTGATCCTCCTCATTTGGGCCGGGTCAATCCCCAATTCGTCCGCGGCAATGTCGATCAACCTCTCCAAAAATGCCGTCGCCTCGGGCCTTCCCGCGCCCCTGAATGCGCCCATTGGCGTAGTGTTGGTCAGCGCTGCGACGGCATCATAAGAGATCTTCGGGATCTCGTATACACCTTGGGCCATGTTTCGAGTGGGTCCAAGGGCAAGCGCTCCGCCGAAGCCCGCATAGGCCCCTGCGTCACCGACCATACGAGCTCTCAAGCCGACAATGGTGCCGTCATTCTTCACACCCAATTCGACGTACTGGACCTGTCCGCGACCATGGGGCATGGCAACCATGTTCTCCGAACGCGTCTCCACCCACTTGACCGGCTTTCCCAGCAGCCTTGAGGTCGCCACCGCAACAGTATGTTCGGCGGTGAGTCCGGCTTTGCCACCAAAAGCCCCCCCGACGTTGGGAGCCACCACCCTCATTTCACTTCGATCTATGCCAAGGATCTTCCCTATGAGCATCGCGAAACCGTGTGGCATCTGTGTCGAGACGAAGATAGTCAGCTTCTGGTCCGGCGACACATCCGGTGGTATCGAAAGAATCGCGTTACCCTCCATCGATGCCACCGCTACACGTTGGTTGACGAACCTCGCCCGGATTACCCTGTCAGCCCCGTCGAGAACAGAAGCGCCAGCCGAATCCTTGAAACCGGCCGCGACGTTGTTTGGAATCCCCGCGAACTGTAGCGGTGCTCCTGCCGAAAGCGCCTCCTCGGGATCCACTACCACGTCGAGTGGCTCATAATCGACCACGACTAATTCGGAGGCATCGAGTGCTTGCGCCCTAGTCTCTGCGACTATGGCCACCACTGCATCGCCAACAAAGCGGACCTTACCGTCGGCAAGCGGAGGACGCTTAGCAAGATCATTGAGCGCCATGAAAGCATGGTGCGGTGGAAGTCCAAGATCAGCTGCGGTGTAGACACCTACCACACCAGGCGCCTTTTTGGCATCATCAGTCTGAATCCCCCGAAT
Organism: Acidimicrobiaceae bacterium; assembly: GCA_013044385.1. Taxonomy (GTDB): domain Bacteria; phylum Actinomycetota; class Acidimicrobiia; order Acidimicrobiales; family Acidimicrobiaceae; genus JABEUN01. The sequence continues at coordinate 19,320 of JABEUN010000017.1, read as the reverse complement.
ATTCGCGTGGGCGAAAGGTGATCTGACAAAAATTAGCTGAAGTTCCCCTTCGACCTTTATCGACTCGACGAAGGTACTTTGCCCTAAAAGTAGATTCGGGTCCTCTACTCTACGTACAGAAGTTCCAAGTATTGATCCGGCCATGGGTCCACTCTATGGCTTCACCTATCGATACTTCTCTCCTTTGGAAGCAAACTAGGTCTGTCCAGCAGTGGCATCGACGTCCCTAGACTGCAACATTTTCTGCCCCACGGTCACGGAGATTGCGGCAACGCCCATCAGAAGTGCACACACGGTCCACGCAATACCGAAGGAAGACTTGTCGGCAACAAAGCCGATCACAAGCGGTCCCATCATCCCACCTAATCGTCCGCCAACCTGAGTGAGGCCGGTCGCCCTAGCGGGGGCTTGCGAGTGGCTCCGGATGGTAGCGAAGTTAAAGAGTCCGTTCCATCCCCAGCCAATGCCTAGGGCAGAAACCGACCCAATTACAAAGATCCATTTGATGCCCGTAGTCGCGCCTAAAGCCAGGACAGCGTAGCTGAACATTCCCACAATCATCATCGCAGCCACGACTCGGAAGTGACCTCCACCTCGTCGGTCAGCTACGATCCCGGTCACAATCCTTGCAACCACCGCAGCCGCACCGGCAACAGCGGCAAGAAAGCCAGCGTTTGCATGCGATACTCCGATACTCACAGCGTCGGTAACCAAAAATGCCGCCATCCCAGACGCGGCGAACACTCCCAATCCAAGTCCACTACCCAAAATCAGCAAGGCACCCCTGTTGAGTACCGGAGTTGCACCATTAATCCGTGAACGTCTCCTATCTGAAAGACTCGTCTCTGGACGGGGAACCAAAAAGGAGGTAACAACAGCCAGAGCGGCACCTCCGACGAAGGCCCAGCGCCATCCAACAGTTAGAGCCACTGCTGGAACTGCTAGGCCGCCAATCAGTGACGAGAACGGCACCGCTGCCTGCTTAATCCCGAAGGTGACTCCCTGTCTTGATGGCGCAGTCCGCTTGGCTAGGAAGAGATTGGATCCAGTTGCAATCGATGCACTGACCATCCCGCATGGAAACAGAAGCAGCGCGAATGCCACCCAGGATCGAGTAACGGTCCCTAGCAGAATGAGCAGAGTAGCGCCCACCAGTGGTGCCCAACGAAGCACCCTGACACCACCAACCGATTCAGCAACGCGACCCGAGGGAATTGACCAAGATGCCGCGCCCAAATAGGAGAGGGTTATCACTAGGCCTAACAGACTCTTTGAGAAATGGAGTTCGGCTCTGATCTGGACCGCTAGCGTGCCAACCAAGAAAATCGGCAATGACGAGGTCGTCGTAGCCATGAGTGCGACCAATAGGTCGCGATTGAATGGGGAGCCCCCGCCATTTTCCGGTGGTCTCGCATCACTCCGACCGGAACCAAACCGCAAATTTCCTCCAGCTCCAAGTAAGTAAGCAGGCTCGCCACGAGGTACTCGCCAGTCCGGCGACTTAGCCCCAGCTACTCATTTCGCAGCGACGCCTAGGAATCGACCTGCCGAGATCCACGCTAGCTACCTCCCAGCACTCCCCTCACCTCAAAGAGTTCAGAATGAAAGGTGAGAATCTCACAAGCAGGCCGCCTGTTATCCGTCATCAACTTCCACTAATCGTCTCCTCCTTCAGTCTGAGTCGCCGATCGCTGAACTGGATCCCTCTTGGCCGATCAGCGTTAGATAACTGATCGGGATTCAGTCGGACACCAAAAGTGCGGGAGAAGCACAACTTGACCAGCGACGATGTAAACATACGAGCTCCACGACTGGTCGGAGTACTCCACCAGGGCAATGGGCAACTGGGATGCACAGCTAATTCCCACGAGGTCATGCCGCTAGTTTCACAGAATCCAAAAAAGTGTGCCCTGGCTCGCCCTTTGGAATACGGACGGCCAACAGAAAAAAAGGAGCTGCCTGACTAGTTACTGCCAGGCTGGTGCGAAATTTGAAGACTAGTCAATCAGGGACGGTGCGAATCAAATACCTATTTTGCGAACTCATTGACCTCGTCGGCCACGGTGAATGCGAACCCCGATAGTCGACAACTAGTGGTACGTGAAAGTTCTCTGACTCCGAGCTACAAAGCATTAAGCTACTTAGTTAACGTTGACGTCAAGGTAAACTCAATGTCAACACGTCGAAAGTAGATAAATGCGAGTTGCGTCTGACTCCACCACGGAGGCAAAAAACATAGCGCTAGGCCGTGGTGCTGAGCCGAACGATCGATACCGTTGGATCGCCCTTTCCAACACGACACTCGGCGTGCTGATGGCCACACTAGATTCATCCATCACGCTTATTGCCCTTCCGGACATATTTAGAGGGATCCACCTAGATCCTCTAGCTCCAGGTAACAGCTTCTACCTCCTCTGGATGATCCTTGGATTTCTGGTTACGACAAGTGTCTTGGTGGTGAGCCTCGGACGACTTGGAGATATGTTCGGCCGAGTGAGAATGTACAATCTCGGCTTCGTTATCTACACAGTCGGCAGTCTCTTACTCACCATCGACTGGATGCAAGGAAGGGCCGGTGCTACCTGGCTCATCCTGATGAGAATTGTTCAAGGAGTCGGATCCGCTTTCTTGGTGGCCAACGCATCTGCAATCCTCACCGACGCTTTCCCGCGGTCGCAACGGGGAATGGCCCTTGGAATCAACCAAGTAGCTGGCATCGGTGGTTCATTCATAGGACTCGTGCTTGGGGGGATCCTTGCACCAATCAACTGGCGCCTCATATTCCTGATTTCTGTCCCAATTGGTATCTTCGGGACCATCTGGGCCTACGCGAAGCTCGAGGATCGCGGTATCCGCAGACCATCGAAGGTCGACTGGTTAGGAAACTTTACCTTCGCAATCGGACTCATTCTGATCATGGTGGGGGTGACATACGGCATCGAGCCATACAAAGCTGCGAGTACCGGTTGGCGATCCCCAGGAGTCATACTTGCGCTATCGATGGGGGTCATTTCACTCATCGCATTCTTAATCGTCGAGTCCAAGGTTGAGAATCCGATGTTCAGGATCCCGCTATTCCGTATCAGAGCCTTCGCGTTTGGAACCATATCCACATTTCTGGTCTCAGTCTCACGCGGCGGACTAATGTTCATGCTGATTATCTGGCTACAGGGAATCTGGCTCCCCCTCCATGGATTCGCATTCTCTGCCACGCCGTTATGGGCTGGTATTTACATGTTGCCACTCACGCTCGGATTCCTGATCGCAGGACCTACATCTGGGTATCTCTCGGACCGTTTCGGTCAGCGCATATTTGCAACTGTAGGTCCGATCGGCACGGCAGTGGCTTTCGTACTGTTCCTGCACATGCAGGTACTGTTCGCCTACTCGACATTCTTCATAGTGTTGCTGCTGTCGGGCCTCTCCCAAGGTGTCTTCGCTTCACCGAATCGAGCTGCAGTAATGAACTCGCTACCACCATCAGCGAGGGGTGTCGGCGGGGCCATGAACTCCACGTTTCAGAACTCTGCACAGGTCTTCTCGATTGGAATCTTCTTCTCGTTGATGATCGCCGGACTTTCTCGGACACTCCCCGGAACTCTCCGCCAGGGCCTCGTCTCCCACGGAGTTTCTCTCGCTGTCGCAGACAAGATTGCCAGCCTCCCACCCGTCTCTGTGCTTTTTTCTGCCTTGCTCGGCTTCAATCCCGTCCAGAAACTACTTGGGACAAAGGTACTTGCGTCGCTACCATCGGTTGATCGAACGGCACTTATCGGCAAGTCGTTCTTCCCAAAACTCATTTCTCTCCCATTTCAGTCTGGGCTTCGCGAAGCGTTCATCTTCGCGGTAGTTGCTTGCATAATTGCAGCTGCGGTCTCCCTTTTCCGTGGCGGTTCGGGCAACGAGGATGTTACTCCAGTCACTGCGCCTGAAATTGCTGCACCTGAGGCGGCGATCGAATGAGCCGCTCCCCTATCCAGACCGAGGAAAGCATACGCATCTCCGAGGTCACCAAAAGAACAGGGATCACGTCTAGAACTCTTCGATACTGGGAGGAGATTGGACTGCTGGAATCCATCGAAGGACCCGTCGGCACAGAACGCAGATACCACCCAGACATCCTCGATCTAATCTCTACAGTCAGAACTTTGCAGTCAAGTCTCGGGTTCTCTCTTACCGAAATAAAAGCTCTTGTTGACACAGATCGGACCTTTGCCAGGGTTAAATCCCTCCTGCGTGCCGAGCCGACGGAGCAGGAGCGGAAAGAGGCACTACTGCACGCCAGTGAAGTCAATCGGGCACTGATTTCACGACTCGTTGACCGCAACCAGGCCATAAATCGACTCTTAGAGGAACGCCTCAAAAAGCAAGCAAGACTTGAGGAGCTGATCAAGGAAACGTCATAGCCAGTCTTCTCAATGAATTAGAGCAGAAGCAGAGGTTATGACCCCCAGAGCACCCGTACCATCTGAAATTGTGCAATAGCCGCGATGGGCAGAGATGAGCCTGCCCTCCGATACAGAACAATTCCTCACCACATAGTCGTGGTTAGGGCCCCGAAGGGCCGAGAACCCTTCACCCTTGTGGGAGAGACTTCTGAGCCATAAGAAAGCACGGAGAACTGCTTCGAGATTTCACACCCGATCCCAATACGGAGTTCGGACGGTTCAGGAACGGACCAGCTGATCAAGACATGATGGCTTACTGACCAAATCTGTCCTGAGATTATATCTATGGTGTCGAAGGGGGGACTTGAACCCCCACGACCTTGCGGTCACTAGGCCCTCAACCTAGCGCGTCTACCTATTCCGCCACTTCGACTCGAACTTGCCCGGCATCACCGAGCACAAATAATCTAGCAGTCCACAGCCTTGATCAGCACTTATTGCGTCATCAAAACAATGCTAGATTCGAATGGCCAGAGTTACTGAGGTAACAGCGAAAATTACCGCTAGCAGAATCGTGATCCGATCCAGATTCCGCTCCGCAACAGTTGAACCTGCTGCCGCAGCTCCAACCGATCCCCCAAGCATGTCGGAGAGACCTCCGCCCCTTCCCGAATGGAGTAGCACGAATATGATCAGCCCCATGGATACGATGATGTGAATTATCACGAGTATCACAGTTAGCACGTCCGCAAACTCCTATCAGAATCAAGGCCATTCATGACCCCTGTAGAGACTATTCGGTCGAGCATGGGACGACATCCAGAGCTATTCAAGACTGGACAATTCGAGCGAATTCTTCGGGATCAAGGCTTGCACCGCCTACCAAAAGTCCATCCACCGATTCTGAATCTATCAGCGAGCGAGCGTTGCCTGCATTGACCGAGCCGCCGTAAAGTATGTGCGCTGAATCTGACACCGCTGCAGATCTGAGCGATCTGATGACTGAACGAATATGCGATGCTCCCCAACTTGCATCCACATCGGTTGCGGCAAGTCCGGTTCCAATCGCCCAAACCGGCTCATATGCGATGACAATTCTTTTTAGTAGTTCATCTGGCACAGCTTCGATCGCAATTTGGACCTGCCGAGTCAGAACCTCAGACGAGCGGCCCGCCTGCTTCTCCTGTTCAGTCTCACCGACGCACAGGATCGGAATCATCTGGGACTCAAAGACCGCCTTGAGTTTTTTGGCTACGATCGAATCGTCCTCACCGAAGATGGTTCGCCTTTCGGAGTGGCCAACGAGCACGTACCTCACTCCCAATTTTGCCAACATCGGAGCTGATATCTCCCCAGTAAAAGCACCTTTGGACTCGAAGTAGCAGTTTTGCGCACCTAGAGAAAATCCCATGGAGTCGCTATCGATCAGCAGTTGGAGAGAGCGAAGATCAACAAAGGGCGCAATAACACATATCTCTGCGAACCCATAGTCAGCCGGCCTGAGTAAGTAGTGAAGTTTCTGAACGGCCTGTATCGCCTCCAGGTGGTTCATGTTCATTTTCCAGTTTCCGGCGATCAATCGGGTACGGTTTGTGTTCGGATTGATCTTTGGTTGGAGTGTCTCTCGGTTCTTGGCAGCCATGGCCCTTGATCATAACCTCAAATCGGAACACTGGGTTAGGTCACTCAACACGACGCTACTCTGATCAGTATCTCCAGCTCGCTTGGTGTTACCTGTGCCAAGAATCCCTGAGTGCGGCGATTCCCGGAAGATCTCCCTTCTCCAGGAATTCGAGGCTGGCTCCGCCGCCTGTGGAAAGGTGCGACACATACTGTGCCAATCCCGCCTCAATAATCGCAGCAGCACTATCGCCACCACCTATGACGGAGTATGCCTCCGATTTCGCGACGACATCAGCAATGGCGAATGTCCCAGTGTTGAGTCTGGGGTCTTCAAAGACCCCCATTGGTCCATTCCAGAGAATGCTCTTCGCCGATTCGATGATCGTTGAAAATTCTTCAATACTCCTCGGGCCGATGTCAAGGCCTATATATCCCCCGGGGACTCCTCCGTCGAACAATGAAGGCTCTACAGCTCCACCGCATCTTCCAAAGCGCTCGGAGCTCGGTAGTGCTACGACATCACGCGGGATCACTATTTTTCCCGACTCCAACATCTCCCTACACTGTGACAACATGTTTGGCTCCATGAGTGAGTCGCCCACTGGCGTTCCCTGTGCCGCCAAAAAGGTGAAACACATTCCACCGCCAACCAGTACCTTGTCAACCCTGTCCAGCATCGATCTCAGAAGGCCCAATTTGTCTGATACCTTCGAACCTCCAAGAACCGCGACAAATGGTCTCTCAGGAGCCTCAATCAGCCTCGCCAACATCTCCACTTCTTCAGCCATCACCCTTCCAGCAGCCGAAGGAAGGTATTTAGGCGGACCAACTATGGAGGCATGTCTTCGATGTGCACAGCCGAAAGCATCATCAACGTAATAGTCAAATCCGCTTATCAGCTCCTTGACGAACTCTTCGGAATTGGCTTCTTCGCCTGCATCAAATCGGAGATTTTCCCCGACTACTACCTCTGGTATCAGTTGGGCCATCTCTGCGATGACCGGAGCCATAGAATACTTACTATCGTGCGAACCGTTCGGTCTACCGAGATGCGAACAGGCTGTGACTTCGGCACCTTGGCCTACGAGCCACCGGAGCGTAGGAATCGAGGATCGTATGCGAAAATCATCCGCCACTACCCACTTGCCGTCGACTTCGTCAAGCGGCACGTTCAGATCGGCCCGCACGAGCACACGCCTAGAGCGGAGATCGGGCAGATCTTCAAGATGTGGCAGCTTCACTTCATTCCCCTGATTTCAAGTCTCGAGCGAGTCAACTACCTAACGTCCCACCAATTCGCAGAGATCTACGAGTCGGTTTGAGTATCCCCACTCGTTGTCGTACCATCCAAAGACTTTGGCGAGCGTAGTCCCATTTCCAAGATCCATCACCATTGTCAATTCCGAATCGAAGACGCAAGATGAGCTGGACCCGACGATGTCGGAGGAGACTAGGGGTTCATCTGAGTATTCGAGCACCTTGGAGAGGCTACCAACGGATGCAGCAACCTTGTATGCCTCGTTTACCTGTTCTCTTGTCAATTCACCCGCCAGCACGACCGTGGCGTCGGTGATCGAGCCATCCACCACCGGAACCCTAAGCGAAGTACCGTCAAGTAACCCCTTGAGTTCGGGCATTACCAACGACGTCGCCTTTGCCGCTCCAGTACTCGTAGGTACGATATTGACTGCAGCTGCCCTAGCCCTTCTTGGGTCTTTGTGGGTTAGGTCGAGAAGATTCTGGTCGTTGGTGTAGGCATGTACCGTCGTCATCAGTCCCCGCTGAATGCCAAACGCATCGTGAAGGACCTTCACGAGAGGCACAAAGCAGTTTGTCGTGCAAGAAGCGTTTGAAATGACGTGATGCTTTGATGAATCGAACTCGGAGTCGTTCACCCCGATCACGAAGGTTCCATCCACGTTCGTACCTGGGGCTGAGATAATTACGGTGTTCGCACCCGCATCTATATGGCCAACGGCCTTGTGGCCGTCTGTGAACGCGCCCGTTGACTCGATGACGACGTCAACACCAAGGTCTTTCCATGGAAGCTGCTTGGGATCCCGCTCGGAGAGGACAATAATTTTATTCTCTCCAACGGTAATTGAATGGTCGTCATGTCGAACCGGAATTCCGAGCCTGCCGTGTGTGGAATCATACTTAAGTAGATGAGCATTGATCCCTGGCGAAGTGAGGTCGTTGACTGCCACAACTTCAATCTCGGCACCTTTAAGATTCGCAGCACGGTAGAAATTCCTACCTATGCGCCCAAATCCATTAATGCCCACCCTGATCGTCACAAGTTCTCCTCGAAAAGCTTCATACATCAGCCAATAAGTCGTTCCACTGGGCACGACCAGACCTGATACAGCTACTGAACACGTCCCCGCAATCCGCATTCACGGATCCAGATCTGCTAGCTGCCTAGGATACCGCAACAGTCATCGGCTGTCAGGTATTACTTTCCAACCGTAAATACACTTTGTGAGTCACATAGCTCCAAAAGCGCCTCTACCAGCAAGTTCGCATCGTGCGAGCGGCCACCGTCTGAGGAAAGCGCTGCAACCTTTACTGTTGTATTGCCAATGAACTCCGGCTCAAGAACTCCGGGTTCGCAGAATCTATCATCGAGCAGTACGCAGTCGATCTCACCAATGTGTTGCACTACCGCAGCGATCTGATCTGAAATCGACATACCTTGAGTTTCGTTGCGTTGCTCTCTGAGATTGCAAACGAGGACCTTTTTCGCTTTGCTATTTGCTATTGCAGCTCTGAGGGGCGGCGCAATAGCAGCTGCCAGAACGCTCGTATAGAGCGAGCCCGGCCCCAATATGACGAAATCGGCATTCGCCACAGCAGAAATCACGGCGTCTGGCACCTTAACGTCAGCTGGTTCAACCCAGATTCGCTTAATTCCACTAGCGTCATGGACGGCAACCTGGCCTACGACGTCGCCAGAAACAGTCTCTGCGTGCAGCTCAAGTGGCTCATTGGCACATGGCAGAACCTTGCCGGCGATACCAAGCATCTCTCCTGCGGCCACACAGGCATCGTCCATCCCGCCCAACGTTTCCGCAAGTGCCGTGAGAATGAGATTTCCAAGGGCATGTCCGTTGAGCTCACCTTGGAGGAACCTATAGGTCATCACGTCACCCAGAACGGAATCCTCTGGAGCCAATGCTGCAAGGCACATGCGCAGATCGCCCGGTGGAACCGCTCCAAGCTCTCTCCGCAATCGGCCAGATGAACCTCCGTCGTCTGCGACAGTCACCACTGCTGTCAATGAACAAGTCAGGCTCTTGATAGCGTTCAGCAGGTTTGCCAATCCATGTCCGCCTCCGATAGCAACTACCGAACCTAGGTAACATTTCTCAAGCGCCTGAGTCATCGGTGTATGTCCCGGTGATGAACCTGACTGCGATAACCAAGTTCAAAGAGCTGCTCACTAATCCGTTCCACCAGCGCCACTGAGCGGTGTCGACCTCCGGTACAGCCGATGGCGATAGTCAGATAGCTCTTGCCTTCCAGCACAAATCTCGGCATCGTAAACTTTAGAAGGTCACCGACCATGCCAAGGAACTCCTGGGCGTCGCTACTTGACATTACATATTCGGCTACCTCGGCGTCTTTTCCACTCTTGTCTCGCAGAGACTCAACCCAGTAAGGATTCGGCAGGAAACGGCAGTCGAGCACGAGATCAGCATCGCGCGGGAGACCATACTTATAGCCAAATGAGGTCACAAACACGTGAATAGCCGAATCTTCCATCGGCGCACCGACGAGTTCGACAATTCTGGCCTTGAGCTGATGCACAGACAAGTCCGACGTATCGACAACGATATCGGCAATACCCTTTAGCGGATCGAGCAGATCGCGTTCTGCATCAACTGATCGAACAACTCCACCAGCCTCTAATGGATGAGGACGCTTGGTCCCCTCATAACGGGCCAGTAGTGCATCGTTGGAAGCATCCAGAAACAGGACTCTGACTCGGGAGCCTAGGAGCCTCAACTGCCCTATCAACTCCTCGATCCTCGCAGCCGAGCCTCCCGAACCACGCCCCACTACCAGGGCGATCTGCTCGAATCTAGAAGCCTCTTCGTCTCTTGACTCTGCCAGTTCTGCAACCTTAGAGATCAACTCGGCCGGAAGGTTATCTATCACAAACCAGCCAATATCCTCAAGAGCCGCTGCAGCAGAAGACCTTCCCGCACCGGACATGCCGGCAATCACTATGAAATCACTAACCGACACTCCCACCCACCTTCTTTGCCCTAATGAAAAGGAGGCGCGGAAAATCCTTTGCCGCTCGGTACTCCCACGCCTTATCTAGGAAACCTTCAGGCGGCACAGGTTCGGCCATATGGTCGATCCACATTCCTGCCTTGGCTATGGCATTCACGTATCGGGAAATCGGGCGATGCACAAACGGAATGAAGACATCCTTTGAAACCTCTTCAAAACTCAGATCCTCGACCAAGTACGGACCGATTCTCCAATACTGCTCGCCAAGTTCGACATCGTCAATAAATCCGGAACCGGGTGTCTGCAAAATCGGGTGGTTCAAGAAAAACAGGAATGAACCACCCGGCTCTAGTACCCGAGACACTTCAGAGATCGCTGTCTCGAACTCGACGACATGCTCAAATACGAGACAGGCCATAACCGCATCAAATGTCGATGGTCCAAATGGCAACTCCTTGGCTTCCGCCCGTAGAAGCAGATCAATACCGCCGCGCTCAGATGCAGTACGCAACTGGAGCATCGCTGGGTCTACACCCACGAACCTCACATCACCTTCGAGAGACTCCCGTGCGGCCCTTGACACCTGCCCATCACCAACACCAAGATCAAGGACCCTTGTTGCCCCAACCTCTCTTAGTTGATCAATTGCAAGTGGGATGATCTGCTCAACGTACTCCTCGTCGGCCCCATCGGTGAAATTCTCCTGCCACCATGCTGCGTGATCTTCCCACAGATCTCTAGAAACCGCCCTGAATAGTTCTGAATCAAAATCTTCGCCCTTGGGATCCATAATGAAAAACCTACTCTCCGCCTCCAAGGGCATCGTCTAATTCAAAGCTTCCCTAGAAGAAGAGTCTCGCGTGCTAAGACTCAACCGATAACCATGTGCCCTATCCAACTCAAGTCGCCTTAGCCTGAGAAAGAGACGGAACGCCATCAGGTAGTTCGGCAACTGGAGCGGAAAGATTCTCAAAAAGCTGAAACAATTGAGGAAGCAGGAGTTCTACGGGATCGCAGCGTTCTTGGCTGTCACCGGACTATTCCGTTCATCACAAAACAGCGTCGGTACTACCGCACCACTTCTGGCCCACAGCGTCCTGCACCTGTCAAACGGATCGATCGGTCTGGCCGTCACGCTGTCCGGCCTATCAGGCACGATCATGGCGATGTCCAACGGTTACCTCTCCAAATGGCGCGATACATTGCCAATAGTTGCTCTTGTAACAACTTTTCTATCAATAGCATTGGTAATTGCTGGACCAGTTCCACTCTTTTTTCTTGGTTACGTAACGGCAGGCATATCAAATGGAATTATGTTTCCCAGTCTTGCCAGCATTGGATCCGACTTAGATGGAATATCACCCGCGCGGGGAATTGCTGCCTATACGTTTGCCTTGAGCGCAAGTCTCGCAATAGGCCCTTTATACGAGATGCTCGTCCTCAAATTAACGTCGAACAAGCTGACCGCAGCGATGATCGCGTTTCTGCCACTGGTCGTAATCGGAATTTTTATTGCGGTCAAAAGCCGTGGCAGCAGGCGAAGCGCGTACCACGTGTCCCCCATCCACTCTAACGAACGAAGCGCTAAGGCATTCGAGCTCCTGAAACATCCCACCCTCAGGTTGGCAATCTATTCGCAACTGCTCTACGAATTTCCATTCGTCACCTCCATGGCATTCGGCGCAGTAATAGCGCACGTGATCTACCACTTCTCCGCTGGCCTGAGTCAACTTGCCTTCTCATTCTTCTTCACTGCGTCACTTTGTTCGCGAGGGTTCATACTCCTGCGACCACACCGCACTAATCACCACCCGTTACTGATTACATCGGCGATACTCAGTACCGGGGGAATCCTCACTCTAGCTATCGGGGGCAACCCGGTATTCCTGCTTGGTTCCTTTGTGCTACTTGGAATTCCCCACGGAGTCACATACCCTCTATCACTTGACCTCACTAGACAAGCTGTATCGAGTGCAGATCTCGTTCGTGCCAACTCACTAGTATCTGGGTTCACAAACGCCTCTGCGGTCATCGCTCCTATCTTGCTCGGAATAATCGCAGACCATCTAGGCCTGCGCGCCATGATCCTTGCCGCACTGGTACCAACTGCGATCTTCGCAATTCCACTATTAACAAGGTCCTATAAAGGCCGTGCATCGCAGATCGGGTGATCTAAGAACCCACTGCCTGCTCATCCACCTGAGTACTGAAGCACGAGACAAAGGATTCAGCCGTCGGTTCCGACGCAGCAAGGACATTTAAAATCAGCAACTTTACACGCTGTTTACAATTCGGCAAAGGCACCGAAACAATGACCGATGAGCCTATAGGTGTACTGGTGCGCACAACTGGCTCCCAGTAATGTCTACATGTAAATTCGAGCCTCTGGCTCGCAGATTCAGAAGGCGCAGGAATGAGTTTTCAGGCCGAGTACATATGGATTGACGGCACCAAGCCGACACCGCTAATGCGTAACAAGACCAAGATCCTGAAGGACGACGAGACCCCTGGTATTTGGGGATTCGATGGGTCGAGTACCAACCAAGCTCCGGGAAACAACTCAGACTGCGTGCTCAGTCCGGTTTTCACCTGCCCAGATCCCATTCGCGGTGGCAAGAATATTCTCGTACTATGCGAAGTCCTATTGACAGATTTCACTCCCCACCCTTCCAACACTAGAGCAGCATGTGTTGAAGTTGCCGAAAAGTATGCAGACCAGGAGCCTTGGTTTGGAATTGAGCAGGAGTACACGTTCTTCCAGGATGGACGGCCGCTTGGGTGGCCAGAGAATGGATATCCGGCGCCCCAGGGGCCGTACTATTGCGGCGTCGGTGGAGAGAAGATGGTTGGACGAGATATTGTCGAAGCTCACACCGCCGCTTGTATCGAGGCCGGCCTAGCCATCGAGGGCACCAACGCCGAGGTAATGATGGGCCAGTGGGAATTCCAGATCGGAATCCTCGCTCCACCGGCGATCGGCGATCAGCTCTGGATGGCGCGCTGGTTATTGATGAGGATAGCGGAAGAGTACGAAACAGTCGTGAACTGGGACGCCAAACCAATGGCAGGCGACTGGAACGGCGCTGGCGCCCACACCAACTTCTCCACCAAGGCGATGCGGAATGACTACGAAGCGATAATCGCGGGTTGTGAAGCGCTCGGCAAGAGAGTGGATGAGCACATATCCAACTATGGAGTCGGCATCGAGAGTCGACTTACCGGTGCGCACGAGACTGCACGCTACGACGTCTTCAGCTACGGAGCATCAGATCGGGGCGCTTCGATCAGAATTCCGTGGGCAGTTGAAAAGGCACGGAAAGGGTGGCTGGAAGACCGCCGCCCGAACGCCAACATAGACCCCTACGTAGTCTCGAGGCTGATTGTCGAGACGATCTGTGGAGCAGCATCGGGGCAGTAGCAAAAGCCCTCGTCGGAGCACCTTAGGTAGTTGATCGGCACCGGCAGGTGCACTGAGCGAACAGTTTGAGATGGTGCGGTCGGCTAGTTCCGACCGCACCATCTGCATTAATACATGAACGACAACCGCTTACTTCATCCCCCTCTGCCCAGTGCAGAGATCTCCAGAACGTTCCAGAACAGCAGCACAGTCACTCCGAGCATGCTGTGAATCGGGCCATACATCTAGGTCCCGCCATCGGGCCCACACCGAGCACGCCTCCCGTCCTGCAACAGCGGATGATAGCTAGAATTATCAAAATTAAATCGTGTCCGCCTAGTTGGAGACTAAATCCTCGGAGAGGTGGCAGCCTTCACATCGATTGGGTTCTTATCTGCAGCATGAAGCGCTGCATAGGCCATCTCGGCGATTGACTCAGGGAGGACTCCAGCACCCTTTATCTCTTCAACCGACGCGGTCCTGAGTTTCTTGATTCCACCAAATGCGTCCAATAAAGCTTGTCGACGCTTCGGACCCAGCCCCGGCACGCCGTCTAGTGCTGAGGAGAGGGATCGCTTCGCCCTGAGGGTCCTGTGGTAGGTGATAGCGAACCTATGCGCCTCATCGCGAATCTGTTGAAGCATGAAGAGGGCCTGCGAACCGCGAGGAATCCTGATCGGCTCGCTTAAACCAGGTCGGTAGACCTCTTCAAACTCTTTAGCAAGGCTCGCCAACTCGATCTGGCCGGTCAGTCCAAGTGCTTCAACTGCTGCTATAGCGACACTGAGTTGACCTTTTCCTCCATCAACGAGAATGAGATTCGGGGGGTATGAAAACCTTCGCGAACGCTCAGACACCGGCATTTGACTCTCTTCAACCAGACGGGTGAGTCGCCTATTCAGAACCTCCTGCATAGCCGCGTAATCGTCATTCTTAGGAGTAGAAACCCTGAACCTCCGATAGTCAGAACGCTTCGGCAATCCGTCTTCCATCACCACCATCGATCCCACGTAGTTCGTTCCCTGAAGGTGGGACATGTCGTAGCATTCGATTCGCAATGGAGCTTGATTGAGTCCCAAATACTCCGCGAGGGCCGTGAGGGCCTGCGCACGTGCGTTATGGTCAGAGGCTCGCTTCATTCTGTGCCGGGAAAGCTCGTCCCTCGCGTTCTGTTCTGCCATGTCCAAAAGTGCCCGCTTGTTGCCACGCTTGGCTACTGTCAATTTAACCCTCTTAGTGCGAATGGAACCTAGCCAGTCCGAGAGAAGGTCTGCATCAACCGGCTCCATCGGCACTACCACCTCGGATGCAATGTCGATCGCTGACTCGGCATAGTTCAGCTCGATCACCTTGAAGAGCAGTTCAGGGAGTTCAAGATCCTCAACTCGATCGAGGATGAATCCTCGCCTACCAAGTAGCCTGCCTTGCCGCACATGAAGAACCTGCACAGAGACCTCTAGTTCGTCGGCTTCAAATCCGACAACGTCCAGGTCACCACCCCCTTCGAGAAGGACCTGCTGGTTCGCTATTGCCCTATTCACAGCTTCGAGCTGATCCCGAAATCTTGCGGCCCTCTCGAACTCGAGGGATTCGGCGGCAGTCCGCATACTCCCAGCGAGTTCATCAACTATTGCCCGGGTATCACCTTTTAGAAAAGAGCAGACCTTATCGACAGTTGCGCCATAGTCCGCCCCCGTGATAGCGGCGATACAAGGACCTTTGCATCGCTCAATGTGGTAGAGCAGACACGGCTTTCCTAGCCTCTGCTGCCTAACGAATTTTGAGTCGGAACACGTGCGAATCTGGAAGGACCTCTGCAGCACATCCAGCGTCTCACGGATGGCAGATGCATGTGGATAAGGACCGAAGTACTTGGCGCCTTTGATTCGGGCACCTCTGGTTACTAGTGCCTTGGGCCACTCATCTGACACGGTGACACAAAGCATTGGATAGCTCTTATCGTCTCTCAGTTTTACGTTGTAGCGCGGCTTATACCGTTTGATCAGCGAATACTCGAGGACCAGTGCCTCTACATCTGAAGCGACTTGTATCCATTCAAGTGACTCCGCGGCAAGCACCATCGCTTGCGTCCTGGGCATCAGAGACTCTAAGGATTGAAAGTAGTTGCTGAGCCGCTGTCGTAACGACTTCGCCTTTCCAACGTAGATGACTCGGCCGTCCCCATCCATAAACAGATATGACCCCGGCGCATCAGGGATGGATCCAGGTGCGGGTCTAGCCAGCACGAACTTCCCCCCCAACGCGCAACTGGAAATCCATCACAATATCTTGGCGAGGAAGAATCCTGTGTAGCTTGAGTCGACCTTTGCCACCTCCTCGGGTGTCCCGGTAGCTAGCACTTCACCACCGGCATCCCCGCCTTCGGGTCCGAGATCAATCACCCAATCGACAGTCTTAATAACATCTAGATTGTGCTCAATCACAACCACAGTATTTCCCTGATCTACCAAGGCCGAAAGGATCAGGAGCAGCTTCCTGATGTCCTCGAAGTGTAGACCCGTAGTCGGCTCGTCAAGAATATAAAACGTGTGGCCAGTAGATCGCTTCGACAGTTCGGTCGCCAGCTTCACTCGTTGAGCTTCCCCACCCGATAGAGTTGTTGCGCTCTGGCCCAGTCGGACGTAGCCTAGACCTACCTCCTCAAGCGTCTTTAGGTGACGCGAAATCTTTGGCTGGGCTGAGAAAAATCTGGCTGCTTCCGATACCGGCATATCCAGAACGTCAGAAATACTCTTGCCCTTCCAAGTCACTTCTAGGGTGTCGCGGTTGTACCGGGCACCTTTGCAAAGTTCACACTGTACGTACACATCAGGCAGAAAGTTCATCTCGATCTTGATCGTGCCGTCTCCGGAGCAGTTCTCGCACCGACCACCTCGCACATTGAATGAAAATCTGCCCGGCATGTATCCTCGAGCCCTCGCCTCTTGGGTCTCGGCGAACAGTTTCCGGATTCCGTCAAAAACCCCGGTGTAGGTGGCCGGGTTTGAGCGCGGAGTTCGACCAATCGGCGACTGGTCGATATCGACTACCTTGTCGATCAGCTCTGCACCGGAAATCCTCGTGTGTCTACCGGGAATTTCTCTTGAGTTATAGACCTTCTGACGCAGGCCCTTCAATAGGATCTCGTTTACCAGCGTGGATTTTCCGGAACCAGACACACCTGTGACAGCGCATAACGTCCCCAATGGAAACTCCACCAACACATCCTTCAGATTATTTTCGCGTGCTCCTTCCACCGTGATCGACTTACCGTTGTGCGACCGTCGCCTCTCTGGTATCGCAATGGAGGTTCGACCCGAAATGTAGCTTCCGGTAATCGACTCCGGAGCCGCACAGAGATCCTCGAAGTTACCGGCAGACACTATTCGTCCACCATGTTCGCCCGCACCAGGACCAATATCAACTATGTAGTCAGCCGCTCGAATCGTGTCCTCGTCATGCTCGACGACGATCACCGTGTTACCAAGACTCTTCAGCCTCTGCAGTGTCTCGATCAGTCGGTGATTATCTCGCTGGTGCAGGCCGATGGAGGGTTCATCGAGGACATAGAGGACACCTGCGAGACCGGACCCGATCTGCGAGGCAAGTCTGATCCTTTGTGCCTCGCCTCCCGACAGAGATGCCGATGCCCGACTGAGTGTCAAATAGTTCAAACCCACATTGACGAGGAAGTTGAGCCGGAGAATCACCTCTCTCACAACTTGCTGGGCTATCTGGCGATCCCTAGGGGAAAGGTTGAGCCCCTCGATTCTCTCTTTGGTAGCCGAGATAGAAAGGGCGCACAGGGACGAGATATCCATTCCATCCACCGTGACAGAGAGAGATTCGGGCTTCAAGCGGGCCCCCCCGCATGCCGGACACGGCACTACCCGCATATACCCTTCCCACATCGAACGGAAGGTATCCGACTCTGCCTCGGAAAGTTTCCTCTCGAGCCACGGCACAACGCCTTCATAATTCAGCGAGAAGCGCCTGGTTTTACCCCAACGATTGGCGTGGCTAACCATAATCGGATCTTCTGCACCGAACAGTATCACCCGCTTCTGATCCTCATCCAATGTCGCCCAGGGTTTATTGACCGGAATACTCGCTTCTTTGGCGACAGACTCCAGAATTGACTGGAAGTACTCCGATCGCACATTCGCCCACGGTTGAATCGCACCACCCAGAATGCTCACCTTTGGATCCGGAACTATCAGATCCGGGTCAGCCTCATATCGCGTGCCGAGTCCATCACAGCGTGAACAAGCACCATAAGGAGAATTGAACGAAAAGCTCCTTGGAGATACCTCGTCGATACTGATTCCACAATCCGAACAGGAAAGTGATTGAGAAAACGTCACAAGATCGAGGTAGTTGCCATCCCCATCGACAATCTGCGCATCGAGTACCCCACCTGATAGGTCAACGGCCGCCTCCACAGAGTCTGTGAGCCTGCGCTCGATACCGGGCCTGACAACGAGACGATCAACCACTACGTCGACATTGTGCGACTCGTACCTTGCAAGGTTGAGGTCTGCTCGTTCGGATAGCTCAACGATTTCGCCGTCAACTCGAACTCTTGCAAATCCCTTACGAACTAGGTCGTCAAGGAGCCCTTGATATTCACCTTTCCTACCTCTAACCACAGGCGCTAGCAGCAGAAAGCGAGTACCCTCCTCAAGAGTCATCAGTCTGTCGACGATCTCCTGTGCACTTTGCCGGCTGACCTCCTTGTGACAGTTGGGACAGTGAGGAACACCGATCCTCGCATAAAGGAGCCTTAGATAGTCGTAGACCTCCGTGACCGTTCCAACTGTGGAACGGGGGTTCTTGGACGCCGCTTTCTGGTCTATGGAGATCGCCGGCGACAGTCCTTCTATGAAATCGACGTCGGGCTTCTCCATAAGGCCCAAAAACTGTCTCGCATAGGAGGAAAGCGACTCAACATACCTGCGCTGACCCTCAGCAAAGATAGTATCGAACGCCAGTGAACTCTTGCCTGAACCAGATAGTCCCGTAAAGACTATTAGCTGATCTCGAGGCAATTCGACCGACACATTCTTCAGGTTGTGCTCTCGAGCACCCTGTACAGTCAACTTCTCGGCCATCCATACAGCCTAGTTTCGACCTGTGACAATATTTTCTCTCCGACCGCTCCCGAAGGTTCAGTGCGAAGTGTTCAACATAATTAACCTGCTAGTTAGTGTGACCAAGTCAATACTGAGTCGGTTTGGGTATCGTCAACTTCGAAATCCAAGGCGAGCCGAACTTTCTGATCTCGACAATGACCCGCAGTCATTCGATGCGCCCCTCATTCAGAGCTGAACATCGGAGTATTGCGATCACGACTCACATCGTCATCCGCCACCTGGATGAAAGTAGGCGGAACCTGATTAGCCCAAATGGCCGGAGTATTTCAACTGAGTAAAGGTTGCTCCACCGTGAATCGGTCCCGGTCTACCAGGAGGTCTTCTTCTTTGTCTTCACCAGATGCACTTCGAAACGGCCAAGGCTGCTCCGAACAGTTGAGACACCTTGCTGGTCTGGCCTTTTGTCAGAATGGTATCGACTTACGAACACCCACCGGACGAGTTCACCAAAACGGATACCAACTTCACGTTGCTCAAAAGTTAACTCGAGTTCTAGGCATTTGGCCTCACCATTAGT